>JANLQS010000012.1:0-7842 GCA_031367995.1 Sphingomonas sp. | reverse complement strand
TGCACGACATCCTCGTGCGCCCGACGCAATGTGCGTGTTGGATCGGATTGCCCCGCGCTTCCGGCGATGTTGGTAACTCAACACAGCACGGGATTCAATGGGTTTTCATGCCATAACATGGGAATTCATGCCTAATGGCGGAAAACGGCGACTTTTATTGTGACGTATTGAGCTCCGTTCCTGCCCTGTTCTTGGGGAGCGGCTTGTGGATAAGTCTGTTGATCACCCGAACGGGTAAGAGTCGGGAGAGAATCAGTTGCCTGCGTCCAAGGCGTCCAGTTCGCGTTCGAGGAAGTCGAGATTATGAGCGCGCTTCGCAGTCGCATCGGCATCGCCGACATTGAGAAAGTCGGCGTCGGCGATGATTACCGCTCTCCCCCGCCCGATTGCACAGCGGGCGATGAACCCGCCGGCGTCGAGCGCGCAACCGGACTTGCCGTCGAGCCGCAGCGTGCCCGGGCTGTCGGTCGCGATCGAGAGGCCGTCAACCACGATCAACGCCGGCCCATCCGGGTCCGGCCCATCCAGCGCGAGTCCCCAATGTTTGAGCAGCCCCGTGTCGGCGAACAACAGCGGCGGTCTGAGCGGATCGCCCAGCGGGCGATTGCTTGGCCAGTCGAGCTTGGGATCGGCGAGAAGGAGCACATGCCCGCCGCCGCGCACCCAATGGTCGAGTTCGACGAGCAATTCCGCCGGCTGCGCGCGCGGATGGGCCATCAGCAGCAGTTTCCGGCCTTTGAGGCTGCCGTCCTCGGCCGCGCCGATCGGCGTCAGCACATAATGTAGCTCGAGCCAGGTTCCGGCCGGCGCGCCGGACTGGTCAAGCCCGAACGTCTCGCCGAACAGGAGGGGCAGGCTGGTGATCAGCAGCAGCGGTGGATGCCGAGCCGGGGTGGCACGATGGCGCGGCATCAGCGCCACGGCCGCGCCCGCGAAACACAACGCCAGCGCGGCGACGATCGCTGGGCGGCGCGTCACTTTACCGATGTTTTTGCAGCCTTGGCGGCGGCGGCCTTGGCCGCCCGGCCGGCGATGTCGTCGCCCGGCGTCTGGCCCGGCGCGGCCCCGATTTCGGCCAAAGGCTCATTGGGGCCCGCCGATTCGTTGGGCAGCGCGACGTTGACCGGAGTCCCTTCGCTTCCGTTGCCCGACCGGCTGATCGCGGTGCCGAGCAGGACGAGAAGAAAGACGAAAGCGAGGCCGGTCAGGCCGATGCGAATGCGCCGTTGCGGCTCTTGATTCCGGTCTCCGATCATGACCGCTTAGCCTATGCCGGGCGCGCGGGGGATGCAAACCGCCCTTGACGGCGCTTGCGCCGCCCGCGAAGAGCAAGGCCATGACCTATCGCACCTTAGCCCTCGCCGCCCTTGCCGCCACCGCTCTTGTCGGGTGCAGCAAGAAGAATAACACCATCGTCGCCGACAGCGCCGGCGACCGCAACACGCCGGTTAGCGCGCCGATCGACCCGGCCTCGCTGCCGCCGGCAATCGTCGCCAGCAAGATCTACCGCTGCAAGGATAATCACCTGATTTATATCGACTGGCTGGCGGACAATGCGTCGGCCAATGTCCGAACCGACAAAAATGGCGCCGCCACCCTGGTCAAGGCGCCCGAAGCGGGCAAGGCGATGGTTAGCGACAGCGGCTATTCGCTGACCGGCAGCGCCACCGGATCGTCGATCAACGTCACCCTGCCCGGCGGCGGCGCGGAGAGCTGCAAGACCTGACCCGCCACACCCGCCAAGACATCACCCCCGGCGCGCCGTCGTCGGGGGTTTTTTTATGCCCGCCCCGCCGCTAGAGGCCAGCCCATGACCAACCAGCCGAGCATCAGCGCGGAGGTCGTCGCCGAACACGGCCTCGCCCCCGACGAATATCAGCGCATCCTCTTTGCCTTGGGCCGCGAGCCCAATCTCGTTGAGCTCGGCATCTTCTCGGTCATGTGGTCGGAGCATTGCAGCTACAAGAGTTCGCGCATCCATTTGAAGAAACTGCCGACCGAGGCGCCGTGGGTGATCTGCGGCCCGGGCGAGAATGCCGGGGTGATCGACATCGGCGACGGGCAGGCGGCGATCTTCAAGATGGAGAGCCACAACCACCCGAGCTACATCGAGCCGTACCAGGGCGCGGCGACCGGCGTCGGCGGCATTTTGCGCGACGTGTTCACCATGGGCGCGCGGCCGATCGCCAATCTCAACGCATTGCGCTTCGGAAGCCCCGACCATCCCAAGACGCGGCATCTGGTCGCCGGGGTCGTCGCCGGCATCGGCGGCTACGGCAATTGCGTCGGCGTGCCGACCGTCGGCGGGGAGGTCAATTTCGATAGTGCCTACGACGGCAACATCCTCGTCAACGCGATGACGGTCGGCGTCGCCCAGCAAGACAAGATCTTCTATTCGGCGGCGAGCGGCGTCGGCAATTCGATCGTCTATGTCGGCAGCAAGACCGGCCGCGACGGCATCCACGGCGCGACCATGGCGTCGGCCGATTTCGCCGAGGACGCCGAAGCCAAGCGCCCGACCGTCCAGGTCGGCGACCCGTTCACCGAGAAATTGCTGATCGAGGCCTGTCTCGAACTGATGGCATCGGACGCGATCGTCGCCATCCAGGACATGGGCGCGGCGGGGCTGACGTCATCGAGCGTTGAAATGGCGAGCAAGGGCGGCGTCGGCATCCGGCTCGACATGAACGCTGTCCCCTGCCGCGAAGAAGGCATGACCCCCTATGAGATGATGCTGTCGGAATCCCAGGAACGGATGCTGATGGTGCTCAAACCCGGCCGCGAAGCCTTTGCCGAAGCCATTTTCCACAAATGGGAACTCGACTTCGCGGTCATCGGCGAGGTCACCGACACCGGCCACATGGTGCTCGAATTTGACGGCGAAGTGGTGTGCGACATCCCCCTGGGTCCGCTGGCCGACGACGCCCCGCTCTACGACCGCCCGCACATGAGCCATGACGAGTACAAGGTTTGGGCCAAAATCGCGCCGCTCGGCGACATCCCCGAGAGCACCGACATCGCCGCCGACCTGCTCAAGCTGATGGCCAGCCCAGCCATCGCCAGCCGCCGCTGGATCTGGGAGCAGTACGACAGCCAGGTCGGCGCCGACACCATTTCGACCGGCGGCGACGCCGCGGTGGTCCGCATCCACGGCACCAAGAAGGCGCTGGCGATGACTACCGACTGCACCCCGCGCTATTGCTACGCCGATCCGGTCGAAGGCGGCAAGCAAGCCGTCGCCGAGGCCTATCGCAACCTTTGCGCGGTCGGCGCGCGACCACTTGCGATCACCAACTGCCTCAACTTCGGCAACCCCCAGCGGCCAGAGATCATGGCGCAGATCGTCGGCTGTCTCGACGGCATGAGCCAGGCCTGCATCGCCCTCGACATGCCGATCGTCAGCGGCAACGTCTCGCTCTACAATGAGAGCAAGGCCACCGGCGGCGGCAGCGCCATCCTCCCGACGCCGGCGATCGGCGCCGTGGGGGTGCTCGACGATTGGCAAAAGAGCGCAACCATCGCGTTCAAGGCTGAGGGGGAGGATATTGTCCTCGTCGGCGATCCGAACAGCACCGACCTGAGCCAATCACTTTGGTTGCACGAAGTACTGCGGCGGCGAGAGGGTCCATCTCCGGCCGTTGATTTGGCTGCCGAACGTCGTGCCGGTGAGTTTATACGACATGCCATCAGCGCTGGCCTTGTCAGCGCCGTTCACGACATTTCCGACGGCGGGATGTTGGTGACAATCACGGAGATGGCACTTGCGTCAAATATAGGCGCGACGGTGACGGGTCTTGAACCAGGGGGAGAGGCATCTGCGATCTGGTTCGGCGAAGGTCAGGGGCGCTACATCGTCACGACTTCGGATTGGCAAGGATTACACGCGGCCGCGAGTGCGGCCGGAGTGGACTTAAACTCCGTCGGGAGGACTGAAGGCGACGCAGTGCGTTGGCACATCGATGAAGATTTGAAGGACTACGATTGGGACATCCCCCTTGCCGACCTCCGCGCCGCGCACGAAGGCTTCTTCCCCACCCTGATGGGCGCCGACGCCGCCCTCGCCTGACCATTGGTCGAAAAACCCGCGACGCAGGCGTATTATTCGACTAAGACACCGGCAAGGGGAAGCGAATGACTACGCAGGCATCAACCGCGGCGCGCCGGATTCTGTCGCTCGACGTCATCCGCGGGATCGCCGTGATGGGCATTTTCTCGGTCAACGTGATCGACTTCGCCTTGATCCAGCAGGCCTATTTGAACCCCGCGGCGGCGGGCTGGCAGGGGCCGGCCGACATCGCTTTATGGCTGACCAACCACATCCTCATCGACGAGAAGATGCGCACCCTGTTCTCGATCCTGTTCGGCGCTTCGACCATGCTGGTCATTGACCGCGCCAAGGCCAAGGGCGAAAGCGCCGCGCGGGTACACTTCGGCCGGATGGGCGCGCTGCTGCTGCTTGGCCTGATGCATTTCTACCTGATCTGGGTCGGCGACATCCTGATCGGCTATGCCGTTGCCGGGATGGTCGCCTATCGCACCGTCGGGCGCCGGCCGAAGACCCAGCTGATCTGGGCCGCCGTTCTGCTGACCATCGGCGCACTGCAGTTCACCGCCGGCAGTTGGCAATTCTACAGCACCGAACACAAGATCGCGACGCACACCGCGACCGCCAAGGAACTCAAGCAGTGGGACGGCATGCGCCATTTCTCCGTGCCCGACCCGGTCAAGGCCAGGGACGCGACCGAGACACTGCGCAGCGCGTGGCCCGAGCGCACTGTCCGCCGCTTCGACAAGGAGAAATTCCAGCCGATCGGCGGCGCGCTCGCCTTCCTCCCGGAAACCCTCGGCCTGATGCTGCTCGGCATGGCCGGCTATCGCGGCGGCTTCCTCACCGGCGACTGGCCGCGCCGAACCTATGCGAAGATTGCCGCGGGAGGACTCGCCATCGGCGTGCTGTTCTCATTGACCACCGGACTCAGCCTGATCGCGCTCGGCTTCCCGCCGTGGCTATTGCTCGGCGCCAATTACGGCTTCGGCCTGCCGGCGCACGTCGCGATGGCGCTCGGCTATGCGTCGCTAATCATGCTGGCGATGCGCCCCGGCGGCTGGCTGACGACGCGCATCGCCGCGACCGGACGGGCAGCGTTCAGCAATTATCTCGGCACCAGCATCATCGCCTCGCTGATCTTCTACGGCGACGGGCTGGCGCTGTTCGGCCATCTGTCGCGGTTCCAGGCGTGGGCGGTGGCGGTACCGGGGATGTGGCTGCTGATGCTCGCCTGGTCGAAGCCGTGGCTCAACCGCTACTACTACGGTCCGTTCGAATGGGTGTGGCGGAGCCTCGCGCGGTGGGAAATGCAGCCGATGCGAAGGAAGGCCCGCGGCAGCGGCGGGCCATTGATAGCCTAAATCCGCCCGAAACCCTGGTTGGCGACTTTCTTGCCGAAGCCGCCCGCGGGCGGCGCGGCGCGGGTCAGCAGCGGATTGACCGCTTTGTCGAACATGTCGATCGTGGCGTTGAACATCCGCCGCAGCGCGACGACCTCGGGCACCAATTCGTCGGGGAAGCGATGAGTCTCGATACACGAGCGGGCGACTTCCTCGATCTTCTCGGCGATCGCGGCCAGCGGCTCGGCCCCGAACTGGCGCGATTCGCCTTTCAGCGTGTGCGCCGGAATGACCAATGCGACGCTGTTCTGCTCGCGCATCGCGGCCTCGATCTGGGCGACGCTCTTGGCGCCATCCTCATGAAAATAGCCGAGGATTCGAATGAAGCCCGAGCCGAGTTCGGCGCGGGTCTTCTCGAAATACACCCAATCGACGATGTCGGTGCCTTCGTCGGGGTATGCGCCGTCGTCCACTCTGCCGCTCCATGCCCCCGGGAGGGAGGCGTCAATCCACCCGTCTCGTCTACCGCCAAAGGGTAAAGAGGGAGTTATGATCGCTTTTCGTCGAACGGGTTTTTGGGCGCCCTCAATGTCAGGCGCAGCGGCACCGGCCCGAGCCCGAGGTCGCGGCGCATCGAATTGAGCAGGTAACGCTGATAGCTCATCGGCAATTGATCGACCCGCGTGCCGAAAATGACGAAGCTCGGCGGGCGCGCCTTGACCTGGGTGATGTAGCGCAGCTTGACCCTTTTGCCGCCCGGGGCCGGCGGCGGGTTGGTTTCAATCGCGCGTTCGAACCAGCGATTCAGTTCGCCGGTCGTCACCCGCCGCGACCAGTTCTTGCGCACCTCGATCGCCGCGCCGAGCAATTGGTCGATGCCTTTGCCGGTCTTGCCCGAGACGGTCATCAGCGGCACGCCCTTCAATTGGCTCAAGCCTTCGTCGAGCGCCGCCTTGACCCCGTTGAACAGCGCCGAGGCGCTTTCCGCCACGTCCCATTTGTTGAGGGCGATGACCAATGCCCGGCCTTCCTGCAGCACCTGGTCGGCGATCTTCAAATCCTGCACCTCGAGCCCGCGGGTGGCGTCGAGCAGCAGGACCACCACCTCGGCATGGTCGATTGACCTTTTGGTGTCCCACACCGACAGTTTCTCGAGCTTGTCCTCGACCTTGGCGCGCTTGCGCATGCCGGCGGTGTCGACCAGCCGGACGGCGTGGGTGACCCCATCCTTGTCGGTCCACTGCCAGTCCATGGTGATCGAGTCGCGGGTGATGCCGGCCTCGGGCCCGGTGATCATGCGTTCTTCGCCGAGCATGCGGTTGACCAACGTCGACTTGCCGGCATTGGGTCGCCCGACGATCGCCAGCTTGAGCGGCCCGTTTTCAGAATCCTCCTCGACTTCAGGCTCGGCGCCGTCCTCGCGTTCGATGAACGGGCGCAGCGCCTCGAACAGGTCGACCAGGCCTTCGCCATGCTCGGCCGACAGCGCGAACGGCTCGCCGAGACCCAGCGCGTAGGCCTCCAGCCGGCCGCTTTCGCCAGCGCTGCCTTCGGCCTTGTTGGCGGCGACAATGACGGGGGTCGCCTCGCTCCTGAGCCAGCGGCCGATTTCCTCGTCGAGCGGGGTCAATCCCTCGCGCCCATCGATCAGGAACAAGGCAACGTCGGCATCGCGCACCGCCGCCTCGGTCTGGGCGCGCATCCGCCCCGGCAGGCTGTCGGGGTCCTCGTCCTCGAACCCGGCGGTGTCGATGATCTTGAATTCCAGGCCGAGCAGATGGCCTTCGCCCTCGCGCCGGTCGCGGGTCACGCCAGGGCGGTCGTCGACCAGCGCCAAACGCTTGCCGACCAGTCGGTTGAACAGGGTCGATTTGCCGACGTTGGGACGGCCGACGATCGCGACGGTGGGCTGGGACATGGCGCCGCCCCTGCCCGCCCCCCGGCGATGCGTCAACCTTGGCGCGGCGGCGCCGGGCTTAGCGGAAGGCGGTGATCCGCCCGGCGTCGCTCAGCAGATAGAGCATCCCGCCAGCCACCACTGGCTGGAACCGTACGCCCGAATCGACCTGTGTCGCGCTCTGGATCGCGCCGGTCGCCGGGTTGACGTTGAACACGCCCCCTTCGCTATTGGCGAGGATCAGGCGGCCGCCCGCAAGCACTGGCCCGGCATAGAAGATCGGCCCGGTTTCCTTCTTGCCGTTGCGCCACTGCGGCAGCTGGCTGATCCAGCGGATCTTGCCGGTCATGCGCTGGACCGCGACCACCTGCGCCCGGTCGTTGACCGCGAACAGCCAGTCGCCGGCGACCCACGGCGTGGCAATTCCGGCCATGTTGATTTCCCACACCCGCTGGCCCGAGTTGAGGTCGAGCGCGACGATCCGCCCGCCCTGGCCGAACGCGTAAACGAAATTGCCCTCGATCACCGGGTCGGCGTCGATGTCGCTGAGCGACGCG
>JANLQS010000103.1:0-4659 GCA_031367995.1 Sphingomonas sp. | reverse complement strand
AGGAATTGCGCAACGCGCGGCCCGACTGGGGCCTACTGCTGGAGGAAGGCGGGGTCATCGAGGGCGACCCGAACAAGCCGCGTTGGATTGTCGATCCGCTCGACGGCACCACCAACTTCCTCCACGGCGTGCCCCACTTCGCCATCTCGATCGCGGTCGAGGACAAGCGCGCCGACGGCAAGCCCGAAATCACCCATGGCATGGTCTATCAGCCGCTGACCGACGAGGAATATTGGGCCGAGAAGGGCCGCGGCGCGTGGCTCAACGAGCGCCGCCTGCGCGTGTCGTCGCGGCGCACTCTCGACGAAGCGCTGATCGGCACCGGCCTGCCGCACTTCGGGCGCGGCGACGTGCCGCGCTGGTCGCGCATCTATGGCGCCATCGCCCCCGAGGTCGCGGGCATCCGCCGGTTCGGCGCCGCCAGCCTCGATTTCGCGTGGGTCGCGGCCGGGCGCCTCGACGGCTTCTGGGAAGATGACCTCGACCCGTGGGACAGCGCCGCGGGGCTGCTGCTGGTCAAGGAAGCCGGCGGCTTCGTCAGCGATTATCGCGGCCAGGACCGGATGTTCGAGCGGCGCGAATATCTCGCCGCCAACGCCGACCTCCATTCCAAGCTCCACAAGCTGCTCGCCGGGGCACTGCGCTAGGCCTTTCAGCGGTTGCGGGGCTGGCCCGCCTGTCCTAGAGCGCGGCCAAGATTCGACTGGGAGTTAGTCTTGGCCAGCGTCGCCGCCGGATATCTGCCGATCCTGTTGTTCCTCGCCGTCGCGCTGGCGCTGTCGGGGGCGTTCGTGGTGCTGCCGATGCTGGTCAGCCGGCTGACCGGGACGCACCAGCCGACCGCCGAGAAATTGAGCGAATATGAGTGCGGCTTCCCGGCGTTCGAGGACAGTCGCGACCAGTTCGACGTGCGCTTCTACCTCGTCGCCATATTGTTCATCGTGTTCGACCTCGAAGCCGCTTTCCTGTTCCCGTGGGCGGTGAGCCTCAAATTCACCGGCTGGACCGGGTGGATCGCGATGATGGTGTTCCTCGCCGAACTGGCGTTGGGCCTCGCTTACGCCTGGAAGAAGGGCGCGCTCGAATGGGAGTGAGCCTGACGCCCGCGCGCACCGAGCCGACCGTCCAGCTGTCGGCCGAGGAGCAGGAGCGCTTCACCGCGATGCGCGCCGAACTCGACGAAAAGGGCTTCCTCGTCGCCTCGGCCGAGGATCTGTTCACCTGGGCGCGGACCGGGAGCCTGTGGTGGATGACGTTCGGCCTGGCCTGCTGCGCGGTCGAGATGATCCACGTCAACATGCCGCGCTACGACCTCGAGCGCTTCGGCGTGGCGCCGCGCGCCTCCCCGCGCCAATCCGACGTGATGATCGTCGCCGGCACCTTGTGCAACAAGATGGCCCCGGCGCTGCGCAAGGTCTACGACCAGATGGCCGAGCCCAAATATGTCATCTCGATGGGCAGCTGCGCCAATGGCGGCGGTTACTATCATTACAGCTACTCGGTGGTGCGCGGGTGCGACCGCATCGTGCCCGTGGACATCTACGTCCCCGGCTGCCCGCCGACCGCCGAGGCGTTGCTCTACGGCATCATGCAATTGCAGCGGAAAATCCGCCGCGAGGGGACGGTCGAGCGGTGACATCGCACCTCCCCCAAATCGAGGATCGCCCCGACCTCGCCGACGCCTTCAAGGCGGCGATCGGCGGTGCGTTTCTGGGCGCCAAGGAACATGTCGGCGAGACGACCTTCACCGTCTCGCGCGACGGCCTGGTCGACGCGGCGCGGACGTTGCGTGATCGTTTCGGCTATCAGCAGTTGATGGAAATGGCCGGCGCCGATTATCCCGAGCGCCCCGAGCGGTTCGAGGTCAATTACCACTTCCTGTCGCTGACCGAAAACCACCGCGTCCGCCTGAAAGTGACGACCGACGAGGCGACGCCGGTGCCGTCGCTGACCGGGCTGTGGCCGGTCGCCGGCTGGCTCGAGCGCGAAGTGTTCGATCTCTATGGCGTGACTTTCGCCGGCAACCCCGACCTGCGCCGCATCCTCACCGATTACGGGTTCGAAGGCCATCCGCTGCGCAAGGATTTCCCTCAGACCGGCTATGTCGAATTGCGCTATTCGGAGGCCGAGAAGCGCGTCGTCTATGAGCCCGTGCAATTGCCGCAGGATTTCCGCACGTTCGATTTCCTGATGCCGTGGGAAGGCGCCGAATATCGCTTGCCGGGCGACGAGAAGGCCGAGGGGCAGACCGCCGCAGCTCCCTCTCCGGCGCCTGCGCCGGCGGTTCCGCCCAAGGTCCAGGCTAAGGCCCCGCCGCCACAGCCCAAGACCACCGATGCGCCGGACAAGACCGGGGCAGGCGCCAAGGCAAACAAGCAGGCGGCCGCGAAATCGAAGGCCGCGCCGCGCGCCAAGCCGAAGGGCGCGCGATGAGCGAGACTGTCGAAATGCTGGTCGGCGCCCCCGACGGCAAGCCGACCGCGGGCGACCGCACGGTCAGCAACTATACGATCAACTTCGGCCCGCAGCATCCCGCCGCGCACGGCGTCCTGCGGCTGATCATGGAGCTGGACGGGGAGATCGTCGAGCGGGTCGACCCGCACATCGGCCTGCTCCACCGCGGCACCGAGAAGTTGATCGAATACAAGACCTACGCCCAGGCGCTGCCCTACTTCGACCGGCTCGATTACTGCTCGCCGATGTGCATGGAGCACAGCTACGTTTTGGCGGTCGAGAAATTGATGGGGCTCGAGGTGCCCTTACGCGCGCAATATATCCGCGTGCTGATGGCCGAACTGACCCGCATCTCGAACCACATGCTCAACCTCGGCAGCCACGTCATGGACGTCGGCGCGATGACTCCGAACCTGTGGCTGTTCGAGGTGCGCGAGGACACGATGTCGCTCTACGAAGCGGTGTCGGGCGCCCGGATGCACGCCAATTACTTCCGCGTCGGCGGGGTCCATCAGGACATTCCGGAGAAGGTACTGGCCGACATGGCGACCTTCCTCGACAAGCGCATGCCGCTGTTCGAGGACGCGATTTCGCTGGTCGCCGACAACCGCATCTTCAAGCAGCGCAACGTCGACATCGCCACGGTCAGCAAGGAAGACGCCATCGCCTGGGGATTCTCTGGCCCGATGATCCGCGCCGCCGGCATCCCGTGGGATTTGCGCCGTAGCCAGCCCTATGAAGTCTATGACCGGATGGAGTTCGACATTCCCGTCGGCACCAAGGGCGACTGTTACGACCGCTTCATGGTCCGGGTCGAGGAAGTGCGGCAGTCCGCGAAGATCATGCGCCAGTGCCTCCGCGACATGCCTGAAGGCCCGATCGGCAGCATGGACCGCAAGGTGTTCCCGCCCAAGCGCGCCGAGATGAAGCAGTCGATGGAAGCGATGATCCACCACTTCAAGCTCTACACCGAAGGCTATCACGTCCCCGCCGGCGAGGTTTACGTCGCAACCGAAAGCCCCAAGGGCGAGTTCGGCGTCTACCTAGTCGCCGACGGCACCAACAAGCCCTACCGCTGCAAGATCAGACCGACGGCGTTTTCGCATCTGCAGGCGATGGATTTCATGATGAAGGGCCACATGCTGGCGGACACGACGGCCGTGCTCAGCGCGATCGATGTCGTTTTCGGGGAGTGTGACCGGTGAGCGCAGCCGTTGCAGAAATGACCGAACGCCAGCTTAAATTCGGCTTGCTCAAAGTGGCGCTATCGTTCGCGCTCGTTCTTATTTTGGGCGCTTGGCTCGTTTCGTACTTTTTTCAAAGCGACGACAAGATTTCGAGCATACCGATTTATGCACTGCTGTTTGCAGTGGCATTTTCGATCTTGGCGAACGGGTTCTTGGCCGTCCTCAACATCATTGATTGGTTCGAGAAGCGACGCGCGTTGAGAGACATGAAAAATGGCTGAGCGCTTCTTCGCGCCCGACACGCCGCAGCTCCGCGCCGAGTGGGGCAATTTCGCGTGGGACGAGCCGCGCGCCACGGCCGCCGCGGAGATCGTCGCGCGTTACCCCGCGGGGCGGCAGATGTCGGCGTCGATCCCGTTCCTAGACCTCGCCCAGCGGCAGGTCGGCGAGATGACGGGGACTCAAGGCTGGCTGCCGATCCCGGTGATCGAGTTCGTCGCGCGCGAACTCGATATGGCGCCGATGCGGGTCCAGGAAGTCGCCAGTTTCTATACCATGTTCAACCTCGTCCCGGTCGGCAAATTTCATGTTCAGGTGTGCGGGACGACGCCGTGCATGCTGCGCGGGTCGGACGATGTGCTCGCCGCCTGCGCCAAGCGCGGGCTGAAGAAGGGCCACACCACCCCCGACGGGCTGTTCACCTTGACCGAGGTCGAGTGCCTCGGCGCCTGCGCCAACGCGCCGATGGTCCAGATCAACGACGACAATTACGAGGATCTGACCGCCGATAGCATGACCGCCGTGCTGGATGCTTTGGCGCGCGGTGAGCAGCCCAAAATCGGCCCCCAAATCGACCGCCAGACGAGCGCGCCCGAGGGCGGTCCGACCACGCTCAAGAAAATGGCCGAGCGCAATTACGACTACCGGGGGCAGTGGTGATGGGGTCACCTACCGTCGTCATTGCGAGCGAAGCGCGGCAATCTACCCGGTCGAGCCCGTGCCATCGGGTAGGTTGCCG
>JANLQS010000097.1:0-5541 GCA_031367995.1 Sphingomonas sp. | reverse complement strand
GAGGCTCTCGACCGGCTCGCCGTCGGCATCGCGCATCCGGAGGACGCAGAGGAACGCGCCGAGCGTCATCACGACATAGACCGCCATGTAGAACAACACCGAGGCGGCGCCGGCGACCCCGCCGGCGACGAGGCCGATCAGCGCGAAGCCGACATTGTTGATCGAGGAGTAAGCCAACAGCCGCTTGATGTTGGTCTGGCCGTAGGCGGCGACCGCGCCGAGGATGATCGAGGCCAGAGCGGCAAAGGTCATGATCTGCCGCCAGGCGTCGATCGCTGGGCCGAGTGCGTCGAGGCAGACGCGAACGCTCAGGAGGACGGCGGCGACCTTGGGCGCGGAGGCGAAGAAAGCGGTGACCGGCGTCGGCGCGCCTTCGTAGACGTCGGGCGTCCACATGTGGAACGGCACCGCGCTGATCTTGAACGCCAGGCCCGACAGCAGGAACACCAATCCGAACAGCAGCCCGTACGAACTCGTCCCGTCACGGGCGAACGCGGCGGCGACTCCCGAAAATTGCGCCGTCCCGGTGAAGCCGTAGAGCAACGAGATACCGTAAAGCAGGATGCCGCTGGCGAGTGCGCCGAGGACGAAATATTTGAGTCCCGCCTCGGCCGAGCGGTCGTCGGTGCGGCGGTAGGCCGCTAGCACATAGGCCGACAGGCTCTGCAATTCGAGCCCGACGTAAAGCGTGACGAGACTGGTGGCGGAGACCATGACCGCCATGCCGACGCACGAGAACAGGATCAGCACCGGATATTCGGCGCCATGCTCGAACTCGCGCTCGAACCAGCCGTGCGCGGCGATGATCGACACCGCGGCGGCGAGGAAGATGATGAGCTTGCCGAACGCGCCGAAGCCGTCGGCGGCGATCAGCCCGTCGAACAGCGGCCCGGCCGACTGCGGCGCGCCGAGCAGGCTGACGGTGGCGACGAGCAGCAGGGCGACCGCCGCCCAGCTGGTCAGCGCAGCCGAACGGCGGCCCCTGAAAGCGGCGACCATCATCAGCGCGATCGCGCCAAGGCTGAGCAAGGTCTCGGGCAGGAGGGCGGCGAAATTCATCGGTGCGCTTCCGTTGTCGCCGGCTTGCCCGGGGTCAGATGAGAATCCCCGGGCGGCGCAGCGCGCTCGATGCGGGTCAGCAACCGGCCGACGTCGGCCCGCATCGGCGCCATGAAGCTTTCGGGATAGACGCCCATCCACAGCACCGCCGCGGCGATCGGGACGAGCAGCCACAGCTCGCGCGCATCGAGATCGGGCATCGCCGTCGCGTCGGCGTGGCGCTGCGTCCCGAAGGCCACCCGCCAGTAGAGGTAAAGCATGTAGGCGGCGCCGAGGATGATGCCGGTCGTCGCCACCGCCGCCGCCCACGACGAGGCGCGGTAAGTGCCGACCAGGCTCAAGAATTCGCCGACGAAGCCGCTGGTGCCGGGCAGGCCGACGCTGGCCATGGTGAAGACCATGAACAGCAAGGCATACATCGGCATGTTGTCGGAAAGCCCGCCGTAGCGCGCGATCTCGCGGGTGTGGAGCCGGTCGTAGATCACGCCGACGCACAGGAACAAGGCGCCCGAGACGAGGCCGTGGCTGAGCATGACGATCAGGGCGCCCTCGATCCCCTGGCGGTTGAACGCGAACAGCCCGAACGTCACGAATGCCATGTGCGCCACCGACGAATAAGCGATCAACTTCTTCATGTCGTGCTGGACCAGGGCGATCAGCGACGTGACGACCACTGCGATGCCCGAGAGGACGAACACAAACGGCACGAACTGGGCCGAGGCTTCGGGGAACATCGGCAGGCTGAAGCGGATGAAGCCGTAGCCGCCCATCTTGAGCAGCACGCCCGCCAGGATGACCGAACCCGCGGTCGGCGCCTGGACGTGGGCGTCGGGCAGCCAGGTATGGACCGGCCACATCGGCATCTTGACCGCGAAGCTGGCGAAGAACGCCAGCCACAACCACCATTGCAGTCCCGGGGCGAAATCATATTGCATGAGCAGCGGGATCGAGCTGGTCCCGGCGATGCCGATCATCACCAGCATGGCGATCAACATCAGCACCGACCCGGCCAGCGTGTAGAGGAAGAATTTGTAGCTTGCCTTGATCCGCTCGGCGCCGCCCCAGATGCCGATGATCAGGTACATCGGGATCAGGCCGCCCTCGAAGAAGATGTAGAACAGCAGCAAGTCCTGCGCGGTGAACACGCCGAGCATCAGCGCCTCCATGAGCAGGAAGGCGCTCATATATTCGGGCACGCGCTTGTCGATTGCGCGCCACGACGCGCCGATGCAGATCGGCATCAGGAATACGCTGAGCATGATCAGCATCAGGGCGATGCCGTCGATGCCGAGCGCCCAGCTGATGCCGGCGCCGATCCCGGCATGCTCGACGAACTGCCACTGCGTCCCGGCGGGGTCGTAGGCGCTCCACAGAGCGATGCCGAGGGCGAGGTCGATCAGGGTGGCGATCAGCGCCAGCCAGCGCGCGCCGTTGGCGCTGAGGAACAGCGACACGATCCCGGCGATCAGCGGGACGGCGATGAGGATCGAGAGGATCGGCACGCCGGTCATCGCGCCCACCACAGCACCCAGGTGGCGGCGGCGATCAGGCCGAGCAGCATGACCAAGGCGTAGCTGGTGACGAAACCCGACTGGAAGCGGGTGGTGACGCGGTTGCCGACGCCGACCAGGGCCGCGGCGCCATGCGGGCCGAAGCGGTCGATCGTCTGTTCATCGCCGCGCTTCCAGAAAAAGCGCCCGAGCGCGAAGGCGGGACGGACCAACAGCCAATCGTAGACTTCGTCGAAATACCATTTGTGCATGAGGAAGCGGTGCAGCCCCGGGAATTGCGCGACGAACGCCGCCGGGGCGCCAGGCTTGGCGAGGTAGTTGCGATAGGCGATGGCGAGCCCGACCAGCATCGCCACCAGCGGGGTCAGCTTGACCCACAGCGGCACCTCGTGGCTGGCGTGGGCAAGGTGCTCGCTGAAGGCGACGCTGCCCTTCCAGAAGGCGGCCCCGGCGTCCGGCGAGACGAAGCGATGTTCGAACCCGAAACCGGCGAACAGCGCGCCCAGCGCCAGCAGGCCGAGCGGCACCAGCATCGACAGCGGGCTTTCGTGCGGATGGTAGCCGGCCGTGCCTTGGTGGGTCGCATGGCCATGATCGTGGGCGCTGTCGTGATCCGACGCGACTTCGCCCGCGTCTTCATGGACGTGATGGACGGCGTGCTGGATATGCTCGCTGCCGGCCCAGCGCGCGGTCCCGAAAAAGGTCAGGAAAATCAGCCGCCACGAATAGAAACTGGTGAGCAAGGCGGCGAGGCTGCCGAGGAAGAAGGCGATGGTGCCGTGGACAGTGCCGCTGGCAAACGCACTTTCGAGGATCGCGTCCTTCGAATAGAAACCGGCGAACCCGAACACGCCCATGATGCCGACGCCGGTGATCGCCAGCGTGCCCGCGACCATCGCCCAGAAGGTCAGCGGGATCTCCTTCCGCAGCGCCCCGTAATATCGCATGTCCTGCTCGTGATGCATGGCGTGGATCACCGACCCCGCGCCAAGGAACAGCAACGCCTTGAAGAAGGCGTGGGTGAACAGATGGAACATCGACGCGCCATAAGCGCCGACGCCGGCGGCGAAGAACATGTAGCCGAGCTGAGAGCAGGTCGAATAAGCGATCACCCGCTTGATGTCGTTCTGCACCGTGGCGACGGTGGCGGCGAAAATCGCGGTCGCGGCGCCGACATAGGTGACGGTGGCCATCGCCGTCGGCGACACATTGAACATCGGCGACAGGCGGCAGACCATGAACACGCCGGCGGTGACCATCGTCGCTGCGTGGATCAGAGCGCTGACCGGGGTCGGGCCCTCCATCGCGTCGGGCAGCCAGGTGTGGAGGCCCAATTGCGCCGATTTGCCCATCGCCCCGACGAACAGCAAAAGGCACAGCACGGTCATGGTGCCGCCGGTCATCCCGGCGAAGTGGATTGTCGATCCGGCCATCGACGGCGCCGCGGCGAGGATCGCCGGGATCGACACGGTGCCGAATACGAGGAAGGTGCCGAATATGCCGAGGCTGAAGCCAAAGTCGCCGACGCGATTGACAACAAAGGCTTTTAGCGCGGCGGCGTTGGCACTGGGCTTGTGATACCAGAAACCGATGAGGAGGTAGGAGGCGAGGCCGACCCCTTCCCAGCCGAAGAACATCTGCACCAGGCTGTCGGCGGTGACCAGCATCAGCATCGCGAAGGTGAACAGCGACAGATAAGCGAAGAACCGCGGCTGCGACGGATCCTCCTCCATATAGCCCCAGCTGTAGAGGTGGACGAGGCTCGACACACTGGTGACGACAACCAGCATGACGGCGGTCAGCGCGTCGACCCGAAGCGCCCAGTCGACCTTCAGCGCGCCCGAGTGAATCCAATCGAGCACCGGAATGACCTGGGACTCCGCATGGCCGCCGATGAAGGAAAAGAAGATCGGCCAACTCAGCGCCGCGCCGGCAAACAGCGCGCCGGTCGTCACCACCTTGGCGGCGGTGTTGCCGATCACCCGACCGCCGAGGCCGGCGATAAAAGCGGCGAGCAGCGGCAGGAAGACGATCAATTCGAGGGCCATCTAGCCGCGCATCCGGTTGACGTCGTCGACCGCGATCGAGCCGCGGCGGCGGAAGAAGATGACGAGGATGGCGAGGCCGATCGCCGCCTCGGCTGCGGCGACGGTCAGCACGAACATGGCGAACACCTGCCCGGTCAAATCGCCGAGATAGGCGCTGAACGCGACCAGGTTGATGTTCACGGCCAGCAGGATGAGCTCGATCGCCATCAGCATCAGGATGATGTTGCGGCGGTTCAAGAAAATGCCGAGCACGCCGATGGTGAACAGGATCGCGGCGACCGCGAGGTAGTGCGTCAGGCCGATCACAGTTGCATCCCCTCGCCGATGCCGGGGTTCATGTTCCTGACTGCTTCGCCCGGCACGCGATCGACCTGGCGGCTGACGTTCTGCCCGCGCGCATCGCCGCGGCTGCGGTGGGTCAGGACGATCGCGCCGATCATCGCCACCAGCAGGATCAGCCCGGCGATTTCGAACGGGAACAGGTAACGGCCGTACAGCAAGGCGCCGATGCCCTCGATGTTGGGCTGCGTCGCCGCGGTCGGCGCGCCGGTTACCGGGCCGGCATTATGCGCGGAGACGGCGATGATCATCTCCGCCAGCAACAGCAAGGCGAGCAGCAGCCCGAACGGCAGGTTGCGGGTGAAACCCGAGCGCAGGGCGGCGAAGTCGATATCGAGCATCATGACTATGAACAGGAACAAGACCGCGACCGCGCCGACGTAGACGATGACCAGCAGCATGGCGATGAACTCGGCGCCCAACAGCAGCATCAGCCCCGCCGCGTTGAAGAAGGCGACGATCAGCCACAATACGCTGTGCACCGGATTGCGCGCGAAAATCACCAGCACCGCCGAGGCGATGGTCAGCGTCGCGAACAGGTAAAAGGCTAAAGCGAGGATCAAAAATCCTCCCCGGCACGGGGA
>JANLQS010000095.1:0-18467 GCA_031367995.1 Sphingomonas sp. | reverse complement strand
TCGCTGTTCCAGACCCAGCAGGGCGGCGTGCTCGATTTCTTCAACACCTTTTCCGGCGGATCGTTGAGCCGCATGTCGGTCATCGCGCTCGGCGTGATGCCTTACATCACCGCCTCGATCGTCGTTCAGCTCGGTTCCTCGCTTTACCCGTCGTGGCAAGCGCTCAAGAAGGAAGGCGAGACCGGGCGCAAGAAGCTCAATCAATACACCCGCTACCTGACCGTGCTGCTGACCACCGTGCAGGGCTTTGTCATCGCCCGCGGACTCGAGAGCCTCGGCGCCAGCCAGGGCATCGCCGCCGTGGTCGAGCCAGGCATGCTGTTCCGTGTCTCTGCGACAATCAGCCTGGTCGGCGGCACCTTGTTCCTGATGTGGATCGGCGAGCAGATTACCAGCCGCGGCATCGGCAACGGCGTCAGCCTGATCATCATGGCCGGGATCGTTGCCTCGCTGCCCCGCCACATCGCGCAGCTTCTCGAGGGCGGGCGAACCGGGACGATGGATCCGCTGCTGGTGATGACGGTGATCGTCTTGGTCGCCGCGCTGGTGCTGTTCATTTGCTTCATGGAGCGTGCCCAGCGCCGCGTCCTCGTGCAATATCCCAAGCGGCAGACCGCCCGCGGCATGATGCAGGCGGAACGCAGCCACTTGCCGATCAAGATCAATACCGCCGGCGTGATTCCGCCGATTTTCGCCTCGTCGCTGCTGCTGATGCCGCTGACGGTGTTGCAGATGGCAGGCGCGCGCGGCGCGGGAAGCGACAGCGGTACCAACGACATCCTGATTACCGTCTCGACCTACCTCCAGCATGGCTCGCCGCTGTTCATGACCCTTTACGGGTTGGGCATCGTATTCTTCGCATTTTTCTACACCGCGGTGCAGTTCAATAGCGAAGAGACTGCCGAGAACCTCAAGCGCCACGGCGGCTTCATCCCCGGCATCCGCCCGGGCAAGGCGACCGAGCATTATTTCGACTATCTGCTCAACCGCATCACGGTCATCGGCGCGGGCTACCTCGCGCTGATCTGCCTGATCCCGGAAATCGCATTCAGCCAGGCCGGCGTGCCATTTTATCTTGGCGGCACCAGCTTACTGATCGTCGTCAACGTGACGATGGATACGGTCAGCCAGATTCAGAGCCACTTGATTGCGCATCAATATGGCGATCTGATCAAGAAGGCGAAGCTCAAGGGCGGCCGCCGGCGTTAGGCTACGTCAACAGCGAGTTAGGGGCAGGGCACTGTTGGACATCATTCTTCTTGGACCCCCCGGGGCAGGCAAGGGGACCCAGGCGCAACGCTTGCAGGCCAACCGCGGCCTGATCCAGCTATCGACCGGGGATATGCTGCGCGATGCGGTCGCCAAGGGCACGCCGGTCGGGCTTAAGGCCAAGGCGGTGATGGCCGCCGGCGAACTGGTCAGCGACGCCATCGTCTCGGCCCTGATCGGCGAGCATCTGGACAGCGCGAATGGGGCCGGCGCGATTTTCGATGGCTTCCCGCGCACCAACCACCAGGCCGAAGCGCTCGAAATTCTGCTCGGCGAGCGCGGCCGCAAGCTCGACCATGTGATCGAGCTGGTGGTCGACGAGGAAGCCCTGGTCGAGCGCATTACCGGCCGCTTCACCTGTGCCTGCTGCGGCGCGCCCTACCATGACCGTTTCCACCCGCCCAAGGTCGCCGGCACTTGCGATGCCTGCGGCGGCCACGAATTCAAGCGCCGCCCCGACGACAATGAACAGACCGTCCGCACGCGCATGGCCGAATATCGCGCCAAGACTGCCCCGATCCTTCCTTATTATGAGGAAAAGGGCCTGGTTCGCCGGGTCGACGGCATGCAATCGGTCGAACAGGTCGCCGCCGCGATCGACGCGGTGCTCGACGGCTAAGGCCCCTCAAGCGTCATCCTGAACTTGTTTCAGGATCCATCATGGTGAAGTGTGCCGGGTCTCGGGAATGGATGCTGAAACCAGTTCAGCATGACGTGGAGGCAGATTGTGCGGCATTTCCTGATTGCCCTTATGCTCCTCGCCGCGCCGGCGTCGGCCAAGATCGCCGCCGCCGACGGGCATGGCTTCGCGCTTCACCAGTCGGTCGATGTCGCCGCGCCGCCGTCGAGGGCGTGGGCGGCGCTGATCCGGGTCCAGGACTGGTGGGCGAAGGATCATACATATTCTGGCAAGGCCGAACGGCTGTCGCTCGATCCGCGCCCCGGCGGCTGCTTCTGCGAGCGGCTCGATGGCGGCGGCGGGGTCGAGCATATGCGCGTCGCCTTGATCCAGCCGGGGGAGCATCTCGTCCTCACCGGCGGCCTCGGCCCGTTGCTGTTAGAGGGCACCGCGGGGGTCATGGAAGTGACCGTCGCCAAGGCACCCGGCGGGTCGCGCATCACCATGGACTATCGCGTCGCCGGGTTCGGCCGCGACAATGGCGGCGACCTTGCGCCCAAGGTCGACGCCATGCTTGCCGAGCAATTGAAGCGCCTCGTCGCGGCCGCCGAGCGGCCCGCCAGGCGCTAGGCGCGGGTCAGGCTGACGGTGCGCCAGGCGGGCGTGTCGGCGGTCGCCTGATGGTCCTCGCTGGCAGTCTCGCACCAGCGCTCGCTCGAGCGCAGGTCGGGCATGGTGACGTCGCCCGCAACTTCGGCCAGCACTTCGGTCAGCTCGATGCGGTCGGCGATCGGCTCGAACAGGTCGAAGATCGCCGCCCCGCCGATGACCGAGACCGTATCGCCGCCGGCCAGCGCCAGAGCGCTCTCGACATCGTGCGCCACCTCGGTGCCCTCGACCGCCCACGACGGATCGCGGGTCATGACGATGTGGCGGCGGCCCGGCAGCAGCCCGGGCAGGCTGTCGAACGTCTTCCTGCCCATAATCATGGCGCTGCCCATGGTCAGCGCCTTAAACCGCTTCAGATCGCCTGGGATATGCCACGGCAATTGGCCGTCGCGGCCGATGACGCCGTTGATGGCGCGGGCAAGGACGATGGTGATCGGGGGCTTGGCCATGCCCCTTCCTACGCTTGCCGGGACGCGGGCCGCAAGCGTAGGGGAAAGCGGTGAACGCGGCGCAGCAGCATTTGGTCGATCAGGTCCGCGCCCGCTTCGGGCCGCGCGCCGCCGTCACCGATGCCGCCGACATCGCCCCGTGGCTTACCGACTGGCGCGGCCGCTGGACGGGAGCGAGCGCGGCGCTGCTTCAGCCGGGTTCGACCGATGAAGTGGCGGCGATCGTGTCGCTGGCGGCGGAACTCGGCGTCGCGTTGGTCCCCCAAGGCGGCAATACATCAATGGTCGGGGGCGCGACGCCGCCCACCGATGGCTCGGCGCTGATCGTGTCGCTGCGCCGGATGAAGCGGGTGCGTGAGGTCGGCGCGGGCTTTGCGGTGGCCGAGGCCGGGGTCATCCTCGCCGATCTCCACGCCGCCGCGGCCGCGACCGGGCAGCGCTTCCCGCTGACTTTGGGCGCCAAGGGCAGCGCGACCGTCGGCGGACTCGTCTCAACCAACGCCGGCGGAACGCAGGTGCTGCGCTTCGGGACGATGCGCGGGCTGGTCGCGGGGCTCGAGGCGGTGCTGCCCGACGGCCGCGTCCACGACGGCCTCGCCGGGCTCAAGAAGGACAATCGCGGGCCGAGCCTCGACCAGTTGCTGATCGGCGCCGAAGGGACGCTCGGGATCGTCACCGCCGTTCGGTTGAAGATGGTGCCCGCGCTTCATGCCCGGGCGGTTGCCTGGCTCGGCCTCGCCAGCCCGGCGGACGCGCTCGCCGTGCTCCGCACGCTGGAAGCCACGACACCGCACATCGAGGGGTTCGAAATTCTCCCCGACGAATCGCTCCAGGCCGCGATCGACCATATCCCCGGTAGCCGCGCGCCGCTTGGCCACCGCCATGCCTGGCACGCGCTGGTCGAGGCGACCGCCACCGATGCCGCCGACGAGCCGCCCCAGGCGCTGCTCGAACGCTTGCTTGGCCCGTTGCTCAACGGGTTGGTCGAGGACGCGGCCATCTCGACGTCCGAAGCGCAGGCCGAGGCCTTCTGGAAAATCCGCGACAGCCTGTCGGAGGCCGAGCGCGCCGCCTTCGGGCCGGCGACCCAGCACGATATTTCGGTCGCGGTCGATCGAATGCCGGACTTCCTTGGCCAGGCCAAGGCGGCGGTCGAAGCGGCTTTCCCCGGCACCAAGGCGTCGGGCTTCGGCCATCTTGGCGACGGCAATATTCACTTCCACGTCCGCGCCGGAACCCGGACCTCCGCCGACTGGATCGAGCGCGAGGGCCCCGCTGTGACCCGCCTGGTCGACGATCTGGTCACCGCCGCCGGCGGGTCGATCAGCGCTGAACATGGCATCGGGCAGATGAAGCGCGCCGAGTTCGCTCGGCTATGCCCCGACCGGGTCATGGCGGTGAAGGCGATCAAGGCGGCGTTCGACCCCAAGGGGCTCTTCAACCCGGGGAAACTGGTCTAGGGCCGTCTGGCGAACCAGATCAAATGCCGCGCGCCCTTGCCGTTGCTGCGCGCCCGCACCGCCACCTCATCGACCGCGAAGCCGGCGTCGCCCAGCGCCTTGGCGAACTTTACGTCCTGCGCCGCCGACCACACGGAGAGGATCCCGCCAGGCCGCAGCGCCGCATATGCCGCCGCCAACCCGCGCGCCGAATAGAGCCGGTTGTTGGCCCCGCGGGTCAGGCCGTCGGGTCCGTTGTCGACATCAAGCAGGATCGCGTTATAGGCGCCCTCGGACTGGTCGATCAGCGCCGACACGTCGCTCAATTCGAGCGTCACGCGCGGATCGTCGAGGCACCCCGCGGTGAAGTCGGCCATCGGCCCTTCGGCCCATTCGATGATTTCGGTCACCAGCTCGGCCACCGTCACCCGCGCCCCATCGCCCAGCGCGGCCAGTGCGGCGCGCAAAGTGAAGCCCATGCCATAGCCGCCGATCAGCAGATGCGGCGCGGCCTGGCCGCCGAGCCGGTCGATGGTCATTTCGGCCAGTGCTTCCTCCGACCCGCTCATCCGGCTGTTCATCAGCTCGTTGCGGTCGAGCACGATCATGTAATCCGCGCCGCGCCGGAACAGCCGCAGTTCCTCGCGCCCGCCGGGGACGATCGCGGTGCCGATCAGCTCGCGGGGTATCATGAAATTAGTCTCCAACGACTGTCGTAAGATTCGCCAATTCGCTTGCTTACCAGAAACAAAGGGCCGAGCGACCGTCGTGGGCGGGGTTTGCACGGCGAAAGCCGGGATTCCTGATCGGAGACCAGATGAATCGCCGCCTGTTCTTGCAATGCGGTGCCTCGACGCTCGCAATCGGCGCCGCCTTGCCGCTCGCCGGCTGCCGAAGCGCGGACACAGCAGACGCGGCGTTTGCGCCCTATCCGCACGACCCGGTGAGAGCGGAGAATTTCGTGAACCCACTTTTCATCCCCGGCGCCGAGGGGCCGTTTGGGGTGCTGGACGTAGCCGATCAGCCGCTCACGCTCACAGCGAGTGCGGCGACCTTCCCGATCCTGGGCGGCCAAACCTCGCCATTTCTGCTGTATGAGACCAGCTACGCGGGCAAGACCTTCCAGAACCCGATCTTTAGAATCAAACGCGGCGGCCGCTTCACGGCCATGCTGCAAAACGGCTTGAACGAGCCCACGATCATTCATTGGCATGGACTGCACATACCGGCGAACATGGACGGCCACCCGAACGACAGTGTCGGTCCCGGCAAAAATTATCCCTATGCCTTCACGGTCAATAATCGCGGGGGCACACTGGTACCACACCCACGCCGAGCATCTGACCGCCAAGCAGGCCTATGGCGGGCTCGCCAGCTTCTTCATAATCGAGGACGATGATGACCTGCGGCTTACGCGCGCGCTCGACCTCAAGCTGGGCGAAACCGATCTGCCGTTGGTGATTCAGGACAAGCGCTTCAACGCCGCCGGCGAACTTGTCTATCAGCCGAGCCCGGTCGAAAAAATGATGGGGCACCTCGGCGATATTGTGCTCGTCAACTTGACGCCCAATGCCTTCCTTGAGATCGGCCCGCGCGTCTATCGCTTCCGCTGTCTGAACGGTTCGAACGCACGCATTTATCGGCTCGCTTTCATGCGCGGCAAACAACCATTGGATTACCAGGTGATCGGTACCGACGGTGGCCTGCTCGACCGGCCCTACGCGGTAAAGGAGGCGTTTCTCGCGCCCGGCGAACGGCTCGACGTGCTGTTCGACGCGAGCCAGCTTCGTCAGGGCGAAACGGTCTTCCTGAAAAGTCTCGCCTTTAAATCGATGGACGACGAATCCACGATGGGGATGGCACGTTCGAATGGCAGCGCGCGGCTTGGTGACGGCGTTGAGTTCAATCTCTTGAAGCTCGTGGTGACCAAAGCCGCGCAAGGGCAGCGCCAAGTGCCCGCGCGCCTGTCCCAAGTGCAACCGATCGATGTCAGTGGAGCGACGGTGCGGAAGGTCCAGCTCGAGATGGCGCGCATGCGCTGGCGCATCAATGGCGAGACCTTTCGCATGGATGCCTTTCCGATCGAGGCGCGGCGAAACACCGTCGAGATCTGGGAAATCCACAACGCACAACACAGCATGCCGCATCCGATGCACATGCATGGTTTTCAGTTCCAGGTGCTGGCCCGCCAGAACAGCCCCGAGCAGATCCGCACGCTTGGCATCTATGGCAACGGTCGCATCGTGAGCGACCTCGGATGGAAGGATACCGTGTTGGTCTGGCCCGGCGAAACCGTGCGCCTAGTGGTCGACTTCTCAAACGATTTTGGCGGCGACCAGATTTATGTGTTCCATTGTCACAATCTGGAGCACGAAGACGCCGACATGATGGTCAACATGCGGGTACTTGCATAGGATTGCGCACTTCCGCAGTCCGCCCAAAAACTGATTGTCTTGGCGGAACTGCAAAGATTGGCGCGCCCGGCTGGATTCGAACCAGCGACCTCATGCTTAGAAGGCACGTGCTCTATCCGGCTGAGCTACGGGCGCCGCTAAGGCCTCTTTAGTTGGCCGCGATCGTTCTCGCCACCGGCAGCTCGATGAAGCTCTCCGCCGGGCCGCTGACCGTCACCCGCTGGGTCGCCTTCACATAATCGCCCGGCTTGGCGAACAAAATGTTGGGGACGAAGCTCTGCGGGTTGCGGTCGTACAGCGGAAACCAGCTCGACTGGACCTGGACCATAATCCGGTGGCCGGGCAGGAACACATGGTTCACCGTCGGCAAGGCAAAGCGGTAGTCGAGCGCGGCATTGGCGGCGATCGGCTTGGGATTGCTGAAGGATTCGCGGTAGCGGCCGCGGAAAATGTCCATCGCAACGGCGAACTGGTAGCCGCCCATGCGGTGGTTGCCGGGGACTTCGTCGGGATAGACGTCGATCAGCTTGACCACCCAATCGCTGTCGGTGCCGCTGGTCGCGGCGTTCAAATTGACCATTGGCTGGCCGGCGACCTTGACCGCCTCGCTCAGCACCGGGCCGGTGAAGGTCAGCACATCGGTCCGACCCGATGCCTCGCGCTGGTCGTCGGCCAGCCATTCGGGCCAGGTCAGTTCGCCATCATAGCCGGTCGGCAACACCGGGCGGGCACGGAACGGCACCGGCTTGGCCGGGTCCGAAACATAGTCAGCGGTCGTCGCCGGGCCGGCGGCGGCGTCGAACCCCAGCGCCGCGCCAGGCTTCAGATAAAGCCGCGCGCTGGCGGTGGCGCAGCCGCTGTAGCAACCGCTCGGCCAGTCGCTTAGCTGGCGCCATTCGTTGGTCCCGCTCTCGAACGCGGTGACCCGCGCAACATGCTCGGGCGGGGCGCCGTCCTGCAGGTAGTGGGCGAGGAACGGGGCGAGCACATTGCGGCGGAACCACTGGCCGGTGTCGCTGCCCCATTGCATCGCGCCGATATGGGTCGCATCGGCCCGCTCCTGGCCATGGTTCCACGGGCCCATGACGAGGTGGACCAGGCCATTGGGGTCCCGGTCCTTCAGCGCCCGCCACACCGCCGGCGCGCCATAGATATCCTCCTGATCCCACAGCGAATGGACCAGCATCGTCGGCACCGTCACCGGCTGCGCGCCGAGAATCTTGTCCATCGCCTGCGCCTGCCAGAAGGCATCGTAGGCGGGGTGCTGCGCGACCTTGCGCCAGAAGCCGGTCTGACCCAGCCCGCGCGCCTCGGCGATGGCGCCGGCCGATCCGCCCTTCAGATAGAGGTCGTAATCGTCGCGATAGCCCGACCACCATTTGGCGCTGTTGTCGCGGGTCGCGACCTGTTCCAGCATGTAGGGCAAATTCTGCTGGCGGAAGGCGCCGTTGTGAAACCAGTCGTCGCCCATCCATCCGTCGACCATCGGGTTCATCGGCACCGACACCTTGAGCGCCGGATGCGGGTGGACCAGCGCCATCAGCGGGGTGAAGCCGTCATAGCTGATGCCGATAATGCCGACCTTGCCGTTGGATTCGGGGACGTTCTTCACCAGCCACTCGATCGTATCCCAGGTGTCGGTCGAATGATCGACCTTGGTCGGGTTGAGCGCGGTCCCGGCGAGCGGCCGGTTCATGACATAATCGCCCTGCGACCCATATTTGCCGCGCACGTCCTGGACGACGCGGATGTAGCCGCCACCGATGATCACGTCGGGCATGTTGTCATAGCCGTCGAGAATCGAGGCGAGGTCGCCGCTCTGGGCGTAACCGGTCAGGCCGTCGGCGTTGTACGGCGTGCGAGTCATTAGGATACCAGCGCGGCGCGCGCCTTTGGGCACCAGGATGACGGTGTGCAGTTTCACCCCGTCGCGCATCGGGATCATCACCGTGCGCCGTTCATAGCCGAAGCTGCCGGTCGCCGGAACGAAGGTGGTTGGCGTCTCGTTGAGCGGCTGCGTCGGCGGTGCCGCCGCGAGGCTCGATCCCAGCGCCAGCGAGGCCGCCGTGATGAGGAAAGTTGCGCTGCGCTTGATCATGGCTGGCCCCCCGGAAATCCGCCGCCAGCTTGGAAGCGGCGCCGAAGGTTGGCAAGCCCTCTAGGAAACCGCTTCGAGCAGCCCTTCGAACAGCCGCCGGCCGTCGCAATTGCCGTGCGCGGGCTCGAATGCTCGCTCGGGGTGGGGCATCAGGCCGAGAACGTTGCCGGTGCCATTGAGGAGGCCGGCGATGCCGCGCGCCGAGCCGTTGACATCTCCGGTGTAGCGAAACGCCACCCGGCCGTCGCCCTCGATGCGGTCGAGCGTGTCGGCGTCGGCCTGGAAATTGCCGTCGTGGTGGGCGACCGGAATGGTAATCTCCTCGCCCGCGCGGTAGGCGCTGGTGAAGATCGACTGGCTGTTCTCGACCCGCAAACCGACCGGGCGGCAGACGAAATGAAGCCCGGCGTTGCGCATCAGCGCGCCGGGCAGCAGACCGGCCTCGGTCAGCACCTGAAAGCCGTTGCACACGCCGAGCACCGGCACGCCCTTGCCCGCCGCCTCGACCACCGCCTTCATCACCGGCGAGCGCGCCGCCATCGCTCCGGAGCGGAGGTAGTCGCCGTAGGAGAAGCCGCCGGGAAGGGCGATGAGGTCGGTGCCGTCGGGCAAGTCGCTGTCACGGTGCCACACCATCGCCGGAGGCTTGCCGGTCACGGCCTCGATGGCGACGGCGAGGTCGCGGCCACAATTGGACCCGGGGAAGACAATGACCGCGCTACGCATCGGCCAATCGCTCGATGCGGAAATTCTCGATAACCGTGTTGGCGAGCAATTTCTTGCACATCGACTCGATGTCGCTGTCGCTGGTGGCGTCGGCCAGTTCGAGCTCGATCAGTTTGCCGGCGCGGACTTGCTCGACTCCGCCGAAGCCGAGACCTTCGAGGGCATGGTGGATCGCCTTGCCCTGAGGGTCGAGCACTCCGGGCTTCAGGGTCACGAACACACGGGCTTTCATCGCTCGTCTCCAGTCCTGCCGCGGGGGCGAATGTGGCCCCTATGACGAGCCTCGCCTCGCCTCGCAAGCTTTACCCTTGATTCACCATTTGGTCGGACAATGGCGCACGGGCAAGACTGCCCCGGAGAAAGAGGATAGAGTTTCTATGGTCGCGATTGCCGCTGCCATGTTCGTCGGTATGTTCGCCTGGGGCGCCCAGTATTTCGGCTGGTCGGACCCCGACGGCAAGGTGCAATTGGCGCTGTTCACCGCCTTCGTCCTCGGCTCGGTGTGCGGCTACAAGACCAAGGGCTGACCCGCTGCTCCGCCTGCGCTAAGTGGCAAGGCGTGACCCTGATTTCCCCTTATGCCGAGCTGCTCCGCCTGCGCGTCGCCGACGGCGAACCGTACCGGTTGGAGATGCCGTTCCACGACGATATCGTCGGCCGCCCCGGCTTCCTTCACGGCGGTGCCATCGCCGGCCTGCTCGAATTCGCGGCTTTCACCACGCTTGAGCGCGCGCTCGACGACCCGGCGGTGGCGATGAAACCGATTTCGGTGACAATCGATTATATGCGCGGCGGCACCCGCCACGACACGCTGGCCGAAGCGACGATCGAGCGGCTCGGCAAACGCATCGCCAACGTCGAAGCCGTCGCCTGGCAGCGTGACCGCGCCAAGCCGATCGCCGCCGCTCGCATCAATTTCCTGCTGGAACGACCCTAGTAGCCGCTTAACTCCGCCACCCTTGCGGTGTGAAATGTCGCCCCGCCGAACAGCTCGCCGAGCACCTTTTCGCGCTTCATGTAGAGGCCGATGTCATGCTCGTCGGTCATGCCGATGCCGCCGTGCATCTGGACGCCTTCCTGCACGCCGAGCGCCGCCGCCCGCCCGGCCTTGGCCTTTGCCACCGACACCATCAGCTCGGCGCGTGGATCGCCCGCGTCGAGTAATTGCGCCGCCTTCAGCGCCGCCGCCCGCGCAATTTCGATTTCGCCGTAGAGGTGCGCGGCGCGATGCTGGAGCGCCTGGAACTCACCGATCAGGCGACCGAACTGTATGCGCTGTTTCAGATAGTCGAACGTCATCTCGGCCGCGCCCGATGCCACCCCGACCAGCTCCGACGCCGCGCCTGCTCGCCCGGCACCAAGCGCCCGGCTCAACGGCGACCAGCCGCCGTCGACCTCGCCGATCACCGCGTCGGCGTCGACTTGGACCTTGTCGAATGTCACCCGCGCCGCCTTCGAAGAATCCGCCAGGCCCAGATTTTCGATCATCATTCCGGCCGCATCGCGCGGCACCGCGAATAAGGTCAGCCCGTCAGTCTCGCCCGCCGATCCGCTAGTCCGCGCGGCGACCAGCAGCACGTCGGCGCTGCCGCCGTGAACGACGAACTGCTTGGCCCCGCTCAGCGCGAAGCCGTTGCCCGATCGGACCGCCTGGGCGGCGATCCCCGCCGGGCCGTGGCGGCGCCCCTCGTCGATCGCCAGCGCTGCGACGGTCTCACCCGCCAGGATGCCCGGGAACCAGCGCTCGGCCTGACCGCTGCCGTCGAGCGCGCGCACCGCCGCGACCGCGGTCGTCAGGAACGGCGACGGCGTCAGATTGCGCCCGATCTCCTCCAGCACCACGCCCGCCTCAACCGCGCCGAGGCCCAATCCGCCGGCCGCCTCGGGGATGCAAATGCCGGTCAGCCCCAGCTCGGCGAACTGCTTCCACAGCCCGTGCCCGAAGCCGTCCTTGCAACCTTTGTCGCGCCAGTGCCTGAGCTGCACCTTGATCGATCCATCGTCCGCCATCAGCGGCCGCACCGTGTCCTGGAGCATCCTTTGATCGTCGTTGAGGGTCATCATCGGCTCAAGCTCCCGGGAGGCGCAGGATGTGCTTGGCGACAATACCCAGCTGAATTTCGCTCGTTCCGCCTTCGATCGAATTGGCCTTGGTGCGGAGCCAGTCCCGCGGGGCCTTGCCGCCATTCGACCGCTTGCTGTCCCATTCGAGCGCGTCCGATCCGCCCGCCGCCATGATCAATTCGTGGCGGCGCTTGTTGAGTTCCGTTCCGGCATATTTCATCACGCTGGGGAAAGCGGGGTGGGCGTCGCCGGCCTTCAACTGGTCGAGGAACCGCTCGCTCATCGCCGCGAACGCCAGGGCATCGACGTCGAATGCCGCGATCTCGGTCTTAAGCAACGGGTCGTCGATCTCACCGACCGACCCGCCCAGCGTCGCGCCGCCATGGCCAAGTCCCATGCCCGAAATCATCTCGCGCTCATGGCCGAGGAGATATTTGGCGACGTCCCAGCCCTTGTTGACCTCGCCCACCACCTGATCCTTGGGCACCTTCACATCGTCGAAGAAGGTCTCGCAAAATGGCGAATTGCCCGAAATCAGCAGGATCGGTTTGGTCGTGACGCCCGGCGATTCCATGTCGAATAACAGGAAGCTGATGCCGCCATGCTTGGACTCGGTCGAAGTGCGCACCAGACAGAATATCCAGTCGGCTTCGTCGGCGTAGCTGGTCCACACTTTCTGGCCGTTGACGATATAATGGTCGCCGGCGTCCTCGGCCTTGGTCTGGAGGCCGGCCAAATCGCTGCCCGCGCCGGGCTCCGAATAGCCCTGGCACCAGCGGATCTCGCCGCGCGCGATCTCGGTCAGGAACCTCGTCTTCTGGTCCTCGCGGCCATATTTGAGCAATGCCGGTCCGAGCATCGAAATGCCGAAGCTGGTCAGCGGCGAGCGCGCGCCAATCGCAGCCATTTCTTCCTTCAGCACCTTGGCTTCGGCAGCGCTCAGCCCGCCGCCGCCATACTCGGATGGCCAATCGGGCACTGTCCAGCCGCGGCCGGCCATCGCCTTGAGCCACTGCTTTTGAGCGTCGGACTGGTATGCAAAATTGCGTCCACCCCAGCAGGCGTCCTTTTCCGAGCGCATCGGCTGCCGCATGTCGGGCGGGCAATGGGCCTCAAGCCAGGCGCGGGTGTCGGCGCGGAAGGGGTCGAGATCGGCGGTCATCGGCGGCTCTCCTCGACCGCCACTGTCAGGCGCCGAAAGGCAATCGTCAATCGACCGACGAGAAGCCGCGTTTTCCCTAAGGGCGGGGCTTGAGGCCGCTCGACTGGATATGCCAGCGGCGCTGCTCGGCGGTCGAACCGTCGACGTCATTAACCCGCTTGACCGTCATCGGCCCTGACAAGTGGAAGCCGCCGCCGCGCGCCAGGATGCCCGTCACGGTGACCGGAAATTCGATGTAGATCGACCCCGCCGCACCCTCCGAGTCGCCGGCGCCGAAGGCGCGACCGTCATAGATCTTATACTTGGCGAAGCTCGCCGCGAAGGCCGCCTCGGTCATGCCGGTCGCCTCGCCCTTGCCGTTCCACATCCGGTAGGCGCGTGCATAATCCTTGGTCGCCAGCGCGGCGAAGTAGGAATCGAGCAGCCGCTTGGCGGCGGCCGGCGTCTTGTCGCTCGCCGGAATGGCGTTGGGGTCGGCCGGGATTGGCGCGGGGGCAGGCACGGGAGCGAGCGGCACGGTCTGGGCAGCAGGCGCCGGGGCCGACGGTACGCTCTCGTTGGTGGCCGAATTGGCGAGGTCGCTGGACGGGACGGCCGGCGTGGCCGCCTCGCTTTGGACTGTGTTGGAGGGTGCCTGTTCGACCTGGCAGGCGGACACCAGCATGGCGGCAACGAAGGGGAGGTGAATTCGCATGATGGGCGTAACGGATCGCCCCGCGCGCCGTTCCGCCGCCCTGCACTTGCCCTTGCTGGCCGCGCGTCCTAGCGCGTTTTGATATCGAACTCGCCAATTGCGCGACGGGAGAGAGCAAATGGATTTCGACCTTACGGAACGCCAGTCTTTCTTCCGCGACCGCGTCCGCGCCTTCATCGACGCCAACGTCCGCCCGCGAGTCGCCGACTACAAAACCGAGATCGATGCCGGCGACCGGTGGCAGCCGATCCAGTTGATCGAGGACCTCAAGCCGGCCGCCCGCGCGGCCGGCCTGTGGAACCTGTTCATGCCGCCCGGCGGCGCGCTCCAGCATGTCGACGAGAGCTTCGCGTTCGAGGGCGAGCAGCTGACCAACCTCGAATATGCCATATGCGCCGAGGAAATGGGTCGCATCCTGTGGTCGTCCGAGGTGTTCAATTGCTCCGCCCCCGACACCGGCAACATGGAAGTGCTCCACCGCTACGGCACCCGCGAGCAAAAGGAGCAGTGGCTGGCGCCTTTGATGCGCGGCGAAATTCGTTCCGCCTTCCTGATGACCGAACCCGGGGTCGCCTCGTCCGACGCGACCAACATCGAATGCCGCATCGCCAAAGACGGCGATGAATATATCATCAACGGCAAGAAATGGTGGTCGTCGGGCGCCGGAGATCCGCGCTGCAAGGTCGCCATCCTGATGGGCAAGACCGACCTTGAGGAAAGCCGCCACCGACAGCAATCGATGATCCTGATGCCTATGGACGCGGCCGGCGTGACGGTCGAGCGCTCGCTCAGCGTCTACGGCTATGACGACGCCCCCCACGGCCACATGGAGATCGCGCTCAAGGACGTCCGCGTTCCGGCCTCGAACCTGCTGCTTGGCGAGGGTCGCGGGTTCGAGATCGCACAGGGCCGCTTGGGCCCGGGCCGCATCCACCATTGCATGCGCACTATCGGCGCGGCCGAGGAAGCGCTTGGGCTTATGGCACGGCGGCTGCAATCGCGTATCGCCTTCGGCAAACGCCTCAGCGAGCATAGCATATGGGAGCAACGCGTCGCCGAAGCGCGGATCGAGATCGATTGCTCGCGGTTGCTGTGCCTAAAGGCCGCCGACCTCATGGACAAGGCCGGCAACAAGGCCGCCGCCGCCGAAATCGCGATGATCAAGGTCAAGGCCCCGCGCATGGCGCTGCAGATCATCGACGACGCCATCCAGGCGCATGGCGGCGCCGGGGTAAGCCAGGATACGCCGTTGGCCGCGAGCTGGGCCGGGATCCGTACGCTGCGCCTCGCCGACGGCCCCGACGAAGTCCACAACCGCGCCATCGCCCGCATCGAATTCGCCAAGCATGCGGTGGTTGGATGACCAACCCGTTCGACCTCGGCGGAAAGATCGCCATCGTCACCGGCTCCTCGCGCGGGATCGGCAAGGCGATCGCCGAGGCGCTGGCGACGCAGGGCGCCAAGGTCGTCATCTCCAGCCGCAAGCAGGACGCCTGCGACACCGTCGCCGCCGCGATCAATGCCGAGCATGGCGCCGGTACCGCCATCGCCATCGCCGCCAGTATCTCCGACAAGACCGCGTTGCAGGCGCTGGTCGACCGCAGCCGCGCCGAATTGGGCCCGATCGACATCCTCGTCTGCAACGCCGCGTCCAACCCTTATTACGGGCCGATGTCGGGGATTTCGGACGATCAGTTCCGCAAGATCCTCGACAATAATGTCATCGCCAATCACTGGCTGATCAACATGGTCGCGCCTGAGATGCTGGCCCGCGAAAACGGCTCGATCATCATCATCTCGTCGGTTGGCGGGCTGACCGGATCGGCGACGATCGGCGCCTACAACATCTCCAAGGCGGCCGACTTCCAGCTGGCGCGCAACCTCGCGGCCGAATTCGGGCCCAAGGGCGTGCGCATCAACTGCATCGCCCCGGGCCTGATCCGCACCGATTTCGCCAAGGCGCTGTGGGAAAATCCCGATACGCTCAAGGCTGTCACCCGCCACACTCCGATGCGCCGCATCGGTGAACCCCACGAAATCGCCGGCGCCGCGGTGTTCCTGGCCTCGCCCGCCTCGACCTTCATGACCGGACAAGCGATCGTCGTGGATGGCGGCAGCACGATCGGGGTAGGATTGTGAGGCTCGCGGGCAAAGTCGCCATCGTCACCGGCGCCGGATCGGGCATCGGCAAGGCGACGGTCGAGCTGTTCCGCCGCGAGGGCGCGACGGTCGTCGGCGCGGACTTGAAGGGCGCCGACGTCGATTGCGATGCGGGCGACGAGGGGGCGGTCAAAGCACTGATCGCCCTGGTCGTCGCCGATCATGGCCGGCTCGACATTTTCTTCGCCAACGCCGGGGTTTCCGGCGGGTTCGACGGCATCTTCGAACAAGACGCCGCCGCCTGGGTGGAGATCCTGCGGATCAACCTGATCGGTCCGTTCCTGGCGATCAAATATGGCGCTCCGGCGATGAAGCGGAGCGGCGGCGGGTCGATCATCTGCACCGCCTCGGTCGCCGGCATCCGCGCCGGCGCCGGCGGTCCGGCCTATTCGGCGTCGAAGGCGGGCGTGATCAACTTGGTCAAGGTCGCCGCGACGCAGATGGTCGGCGCCAATATCCGCGTCAACGCCATCTGCCCCGGCCTGATCGAGACCGGCATGACTGAATTCATCTTCGACCGCGCGCGTGAAAAGGGGCAGGAGGACCGCATGGGCCACTTGAACCCGCTCAAACGCGGCGGCCAGCCGATCGAGATCGCCAACGCCGCCTTGTTCCTCGCCTCCGACGACAGCAGCTACGTCAATGGCCAGGCAATCACCGTCGACGGCGGCCTCAGCGCCTCGCACCCATTCAATCACCAAAGCTACGGCCGAACTTCAGTATGATTTTGGATATCGGCTCATCCTGAGTAGGGGCTGAGCAAGCGCAGCGCATCGAAGACCCGTATCGAAGGACCGCCCATGACCGTCAGCCCGATATCGACCCAGAAGCATCACGACATCCTCGTCGTCACCTCGAACAATCCGCCGGTCAACGCATTGGGCGCTGCGGTTCGCCAGGGGCTGGTCGCGGCGATCGAGGAGGCCGAGGGCGACGACAAGGTCAAGGCCATCGTCATCCGCTGCGAAGGGCAGACCTTCTTCGCAGGCGCCGACATCACCGAGTTCGGCAAGCCGCCGGTGACGCCGTGGCTGCCGGAAGTGGTTGATCGGATTGAGAATTGTTCGAAGGCGGTAGTCGCGGCGATCCACGGCACCGCGCTCGGCGGCGGACTGGAGATCGCGCTTGGCTGTCACTACCGCGTCGCCGTCCCGAGCGCCAAGTTCGGCGTGCCCGAGGTCAAACTCGGCCTGCTGCCTGGTGCCGGCGGCACCCAGCGCCTGCCGCGCGTCGCCGGCGTGCCCAAGGCATTGGAGATGGTCACCGGCGGCGGCATGATCGGCGCCAAGGAAGCGCACGACATCGGCCTTGTCGACCGAATTTGCGAAGGCGACCTCGTCCAGCACGGTGTGGCCCATGCCGAGGAGGTGAAGGACATCCGCCCGCTGCCCAAATCGTCGGAGCGGCAGGACAAGGTCGACGGCACCGACCCGGCGGTATTCGCCGACTTCCGCAAGGCCAATGCCCGCAAGTTCCGCGGCTTCGAAGCGCCCGAGGCCAACATCAAGGCGGTCGAGGCGGCGGTCGCCAAGCCCTACGCCCAGGGTGTGCTCGACGAGCGCAACCTGTTCATGGGGCTGATGGCCGGCGTCCAGGCGCGCGCCCAGCAATATTTCTTCTTCGCCGAGCGCAAGGCAGCCAAGATCGACGGCATCTCCGACGATACTCGCCCGCGCGACATCAAGCGCGTCGGGGTGATCGGCGCCGGCACGATGGGCGGCGGCATCTCGATGAACTTCCTGTCGGCCGGAATCCCGGTGACGATCGTCGAGATGGCGCAGGACGCGCTCGATCGCGGCACCGGGGTGATGCGCAAGAATTACGAGGCGACCGCCGCCAAGGGCCGCATGACCGGCGAACAGGTCGAGCAGGCGATGGGCGCGCTCAACCCGACGCTCGATTTCGACGCGCTCGCGGATTGCGACCTCATCATCGAGGCGGTGTTCGAGCAGATGGAGGTCAAGAAGGACATTTTCGGGCGGCTCGACAAGATCGCCAAGAAGGGCGCGATCCTTGCGTCGAACACCAGCTACCTCAACGTCGACGAGATCGCCGCCAGTACCTCGCGGCCGCAGGACGTGGTCGGGCTGCACTTCTTCTCCCCCGCCAACGTCATGAAATTGCTGGAGGTCGTGCGCGGCGCCAAGACCGCGCCCGACGTGCTGATCACGGCGATGCAACTTGCCAAGAAGATCAAGAAGGTCGCGGTGGTCGCCGGCGTGTGCCACGGCTTCATCGGCAACCGCATGCTGATGCCGCGCCAGGGCGAGGCGACCAAGCTGCTCCTAGAAGGCGCCACCCCCGAGCAGATCGACCGCGTCCATGTCGAATTCGGCATGCCGATGGGACCGTTCCAGATGGCCGATCTGGCGGGCGTCGACATCGGCTGGCATCGCGACCCGAAGCGGATCGAGAATATCCGCGACGCGCTCGCCGCCGAAGGGCGCTGGGGCCAGAAGAAGAACGCCGGTTTCTACGATTACGACGAACAGCGCCGCCCCTCGCCGTCAGCGCGCGTTCAGCAGATCATCGACGATTTCCGCGCCAAGGAAGGCGTCGAGAAGCGCGAAATCTCCGACCAGGAAATCGTCGAGCGGACGCTTTACACGATGGTCAACGAGGGCGCCAAGATCCTCGAGGAAGGGATGGCCCAGCGCGCGTCGGACATCGATGTGGTGTGGATCTACGGCTATGGCTGGCCGGT
>JANLQS010000084.1:0-2695 GCA_031367995.1 Sphingomonas sp. | reverse complement strand
GTATCGCGTTTTTCGTCAACGATCTCGAGCGGGAGTTCGCCGGCTATGCGACCACCGTCCTCGCCCATCAGGCGGCGGAGCGGGGACACCAGGTCTATTATCTGACGCCCGAGGATTTTATCCTCCGCCCCGACGACGGCCTGTGGGCCCATGCCCGCGTCATGCCCAAACGGAAATACAAGGACCGCGAGGAATTCTTCGCCACGCTGCGCTCGGATAAAATCAAGGTCGAGCCGGTCGATATGTCGGCGGTCGACGTGTTGATGCTGCGCAACGATCCGTCGATCGATTTCGAGCGCGGCTGGGCGATGGAGGCGGGCATCCTTTTCGGGCGCGAAGCTGCCAAGCGCGGGACCATCGTCCTCAACGATCCTGACAGCCTCAGCCGGGCAACCAACAAGCTCTATTTCCAGAGCTTTCCGGTCGAGGCCCGGGCCGAAACCTTGATCAGCAAGAACGAAAGCGACCTCAAGGCCTTCGCCAAGGAACATGGCACGATCATCCTCAAGCCGCTCCAGGGCTCGGGCGGGTCGGGGGTGTTCAAGGTCGATTCAAAAAGCGCGTCGAACCTCAACCAGATGATCGAGGCGATTGGCCGCGACGGCTATATCATCGCCCAGCATTATGTTCCCGCCGCCAAGAAGGGCGACATTCGGTTCTTCCTCATGAACGGGGTGCCGCTGCAGATCGGCGGAAAGTATTGCGCGCTCCGCCGCGTCGCCTCGGCCGACGACATCCGCTCCAACATCCATGCCGGCGGCACCGCCGAAGCGGTCGAGATCGGCGACACCGAATTGCGCGTCGCCGAGATCATCCGACCTAAGCTCGTCGCCGACGGCATGTTCCTGGTCGGGATCGACATCGTCGGCGACAAGATCCTCGAGGTGAACGTGTTTTCGCCCGGCAACTTGAAGAGTTGTTCGGATCTCGCCGGGGTCGATTTTTCGGTGCCGATCATCGAATCGATCGAACGCAAAGTCGCCATTCGCAAGGACTATGGCACCGTCTTCGACAACCGCCATCTGGCGGTGCTGTAGGGCTTTCGTTCGGGGAAAAATGGTGGACGCACTAGGGCTCGAACCTAGGACCCGCTGATTAAGAGTCAGCTGCTCTACCAACTGAGCTATGCGTCCACTTGTGGCAAAGGCGCGGTCCCGCTGGACCGGTTGCGCGAGCGGCCCCTAGCAACGCTGCGAATTTTGCGCAACCGTCCGGACCGGAGTGGCTCGCCCAGCTTGGACTGCCGCACCGCTGGACCGACCTGGAGGGCCGGGCCGGCGGGACGTTCTGAAGGTCAGATCGTGGCGGCGCTGCGCTGTTGCCGCTCGAGCGCCATGAGCAGGCCGATGCACAGCATCACCGTCATCACCGCCGAGCCGCCGAAGCTGACCAGGGGCAGCGGCACGCCGACCACCGGGGCAAGCCCCATGACCATCATCAAATTGATCGCGACGTAAAAGAAGATCGCCGCCGACAGGCCGGCCGCGGTCAGCTGGGCGAAGCGGCTGCGGGCGTTGATGCTGACCCGCATGCCCCAGCGGATGACCGCGCCGAACGCGAGGATCAGGATGACCCCGCCGACCAGGCCCCATTCCTCGGCCATGGTGGCGAAGACGAAGTCGGTGTGGCCTTCGGGTAAATAATCGAGGTGGCTCTGGCTGCCGTGGAGGAAACCCTTGCCCCAGAAACCGCCCGAACCGATCGCGATTTTAGACTGGGCGATGTGATAGCCGGCGCCGAGCGGATCGCTTTCGGGACTGAGGAAAACGTCGATGCGTTTGCGCTGATAGCCGTGGAGCATGCCATAAGCGATCGGCGCCGCGACCCCGATCGCAACCACCGGGGCGACGAAAATCCACAACGGCAGTCCGGCGAGGAACATCACCGTTACCCCGCACAAAAGGACCATGATGCAGGTGCCGAGGTCGGGCTGGGCGATGATCAGGAATGCCGGCACCCCGAGCAGCAGCAATGCCGGCCAGATGGCGCGCGCCTTGCGCGTCTCACCGGGGGGCACAAGCTCGTAGAAGCGGGCGAGGGTGAGGACGATCGCCGGCTTCATGAACTCCGACGGCTGGAGCCGGATCGGGCCGATGTCGAGCCAGCGCTGGGCGCCCTTGCTGACGAAGCCCAAGGCCTCGACACCGATCAGCATGACGAGGGTGGCGCCGTAAAGCGGGAAGGTGACGGCCTTGATCGTCGATTCCTTGAGCCACGACATGCCGACCGCGACGGCGAGGAAGAAGAAGAAAATGATTCCCTGCTTGACCGCCCATGGCTGCATCGACCCGCCCGCGGCCGAATAGAGCACGGTCAGCCCGAAGCCCGCGATTCCCATGATCAGGAAAATCAGCCGCCACGGCAGCCGCGCCAGCGGCCGCGGGATAATCGCCGAGGTGATCAAGCCTGGTCCGGCGGGAGCGGGGGCAGGCCATTGGCCGAACGCCAGGCCGCGGTCTTGCGCTGATTGCGCTCGGCGATCGACCCGCCAATGCCTTGCTCGAAGGCATTGAGTGCCTCAAGCGCCTTTTGCTTGTCATACAGATACGTAAGAGTGTCGCGGACCAGCGGCGCTGCAACCGCGGCGCCGAAGCCGCCATGCTCCACGATGGTCGCGGCAGCATAGCGAGGGTTGTCGAACGGGACGAAGCCCATGAAGAGCGAGTGGTCGCGCAGCCTCCAGGTCGCGCTAGTG
>JANLQS010000147.1:0-11616 GCA_031367995.1 Sphingomonas sp. | reverse complement strand
GGTGTAAGAATTGCGCCGCGCGGCTTCGGCGGTCGGGGCGGGCGCGGGCCGCGAAAGTCCACGAAGTCCACGGTGCCACGCGCGGATGCGCGCGGGAGCGGGCGGCGCGCGTCCCAGGGAAGACCAAGCCAGCGGACAGTGCGGCGGGGCAATCGGACGTTCATGGTGACCCCCTCGGCAGTGGTGGTGCGCGGGGGAGACTATTTAGGGCTTTGGGGGGCTGTAGGACAGCAGAAAATGCCGAGTGCAGCGGAACGATTGCGCGAGCAATCGGGAGGCAGCGCGTAGAGCCATTTTCGACCCGGCCAGCGGGTCGTCCCGAGCTTGTCGCAGGGCGAACCCGACTGACGACACGGATATACCGTGGCGGGCTTAGTTTTCACACGAAGGCACGAAGGCACGAAGGCAAGACAGTCGGGAGGCAGCGTCTCCGGAGTTGACCCTGAGATAAGTGCATTTAGTAAACTGTCACCGTAACCTTTGCCGTCGCTCGCAACGAACGGCCGCTAGCGCAAAACCCACACCCCGCTTAAACCCACCTCCATGCAACAGACCGCCGATTCCGAAATCGAAATGCCCTTCGATGCCGCTCTCTCCGAGCGCTACCTCGTCTACGCGCTCTCCACCATCACCGCGCGCTCCCTCCCCGACGTCCGCGATGGCCTCAAGCCGGTCCACCGCCGCCTGCTGTGGGCGATGCGGTTGCTGAAGCTGGACCCGGCGAGCGCGTACAAGAAATGCGCTCGGGTGGTGGGCGATGTCATCGGCAAATATCATCCGCACGGGGACCAGTCGGTCTATGACGCGATGGTGCGGTTGTCGCAGGACTGGGCGCTGCGCTATCCGTTGGTCGACGGGCAGGGGAATTTCGGCAATATCGACGGGGATAATGCCGCCGCCTATCGCTACACCGAGGCGCGGCTGACGCGGACCGCCGAGCGGCTGATGGCCGGGCTCGACGAGGGCACGGTCGATTACCGCCAGACCTACAACAATGAGGACGAAGAGCCCGAGGTGTTTCCCGGGCTGTTCCCCAACCTGCTGGCCAACGGGTCGTCGGGGATCGCGGTGGGGATGGCGACGTCGATCCCGCCGCACAACGTCGGCGAGCTGGCCGAGGCGGCGGGGCATCTGATCGACAATCCCCACGCCGACGATCGGGCGTTGATGGATTTCGTCCACGGGCCGGACTTTCCGACGGGCGGCGTGCTGGTAGACGGGCGCGAGGCGATTGCGCTGGCTTATGCGACGGGGCGGGGGAGTTTCCGGCTGCGCGCCAAGATCGAGACGGTGCGGGAGAAGGGCGGGGGCTGGCACCTTTTGGTGTCCGAGATTCCGTACGGGGTGCAGAAGGGGCGGCTGATCGAGGCCATCGCCGAGCTGATCGCGGCCAAGAAACTGCCGATCCTGGCCGACGTCCGCGACGAGAGCGACGCACAGGTGCGGATCGTGCTGGAGCCCAGGTCGCGGACGGTCGACCCGGCATTGCTCGAGGAGAGCCTGTACAAGATGAGCGAGCTGGAGGTGCGCTTCCCGCTCAATTTGAACGTGCTCGACAAGACGCGGACGCCCGGCGTGATGAGTTTGCGCCAGGTGCTGCTGGCGTGGCTCGAGTTCCAGATCGAGGTGCTGGTGCGGCGATCGGGCGTGCGCATCGGCAAGATCGACGACCGGCTGGAATTGCTCGACGGGTTTCTGGTGGCGTTCCTCAACCTCGATCGGGTGATCGCCATCATCCGCACCGAGGACGAGGCGAAGGCGGTGATGATGGCCGAGTTCGCGCTGTCCGACCGCCAGGCCGAGGCGATCCTCAACATGCGGCTGCGCAGCTTGCGGCGGCTGGAGGAAATGGAGATCGCCAAGGAGCGCGAGAAACTGGCCAAGGAGCGCGAGGGGCTGGCGGCGTTGGTCGAAAGTCCGGCGCGGCAGCGGACGCGGATCAAGCGCGACCTGGCGGCGCTGAAGGAGGCGTATGCCGGGGACGAACGGCGGACGCAGCTGATCGAGAGCGGGCCTGCCCGGGACCTCGACTGGAGCCAGATGATCGAGAAGGAGCCGATCACGGTGATCCTGTCGCAGCGCGGCTGGATCCGGGCGCTGCGCGGGCATCTCGCACTGGGCGAGGTGGCGGAGCTGAAATGGCGCGAGGGCGACGGGCCGCACATCCAGTTTCACGCGCAGACCACCGACCGGCTGCTGGTCGCGGCCGACAATGGGCGGGTGTACACGCTGGGGGGCGATAAATTGCCGGGCGGGCGCGGGTTCGGCGAGCCGATCCGGCTGACCATCGACCTCGAGGCCGAGGCGGAGATCGTGACGATGATGGTGGTGCGGCCGGGCGACCGATTGCTGGCGGCATCGAGCGACGGGCGCGGGTTCGTGACCAGCGGCGAAGCGACGCTGGCCGAGACGCGCAAGGGCAAGCAATTGGTCAACCTCAGGCCCGGGGCGAAGGTCGCGCTGCTGAAGCCGGTGGCGAAGAATGCCGATGCGGTGGCGGCGATCGGCGAAAACAGGAAGATGCTGGTGTTCCCGCTGGCCGAACTGCCCGAGCTGGGGCGCGGATCGGGGGTGCAGTTGCAGCGCTTCCGCGACGGGGGCCTAAGCGACGCGGTGGCGTTCACAATGGCCGAGGGGATCAGCTGGGCCTTGGGCGGCGACAGCGGCCGGACGCGGACCGAAAGCGATTTGACGCCATGGCGCGCGGCGCGCGGCGCGGCCGGGCGGATCGCGCCCAACGGCTTCCCGCGCTCGAACCGCTTCGAAGCGCCGAAAGCGGCGGTGGCCGCGGCGGTCAAACCAACCGAGTCGTGACGATCCATTAACCTGTCTCGTTTAACGCGAGCGCCATGACGGCTGCAGCACCCCGCTCGGCCGCGCCTCATGGCGCGCACGCGGCGGTCACGATGAGCACTTCAAACGCGCGTGTCGGCGCGGACGAAACCGCTTTGCTCAACGCCATGCCGCTGGCGGCGGCGGTGGTCGGGCTCGACAAGCAGGGCGTGTTGAAGCTGATCGACGGCAACGGCCGCTTTACCGAGGTCATCGCCTCGACCGGCAATGCGGCGATGATGACCGGCGATTATGCCGGCTGTGCCCATATCGAGATCGCCGAGCTGATGCTGGCCTTCCTGGCCGATTTCAACGCTCGCAGCGAACTCGACTTCTGCGACGGCGACGGGGTCACCAAACGCCATTTCCGGATCAAGCTGGCGCCGCTGCCGCGCGATCGCCGGCACGGCAGCCCGCGCTGCCTGGTCAGCCTGATCAACCGCACCCCCGAAGTCGAATCCGAGCGCAATTTGCGCGCCGAGATGCTGCGCGACAGCCTGACCGGCCTGCCGAACCGGATCAGCTTTACCGAATCGATCGAGGCGCTGCTCGAATCGAAGAAAGAGTCGGCCAGCCATGCCGTGCTGGTGGTCGACATGCTGCGCTTTTCGCGAATCAACGAGTCGATGGGCAGCATGGCCGGCGACGAATTGCTGATGACCTTCGCTCGGCGGCTGATGTCGGCCTTGCGGGCCGGCGACGTCCTGGCGCGCACCGGGGGCAACGAGTTCGGCGTGCTGGTCCGCATCGGCCGCGGGGTCGGCGATGCGCTGGCCGCCGCCGACCGCATCCAGCAGGTGATGACGGCGCCGTTCAAGCTGAGCGAACTCGAGATCCGCGTCGAAGCCGCCATCGGCCTCGCGCTGATGGACCAGGGCCAGGACCCGGAAGAGCTGTTCCGCAACGCCCAGTTCGCGGTCAAGCAGGCCAAGCAGGCGGGCAAGCCGCAAGTCTATGAGCCCAAGGAAGCAAGCCTGGCGCGGCGCCGCTTTTCGATCGAGACCGAGCTTCGCCGGGCGCTCGACAAGGATCAGTTGAAGCTGTTCTACCAGCCGCTGATCAATCTGAAATCGGGCGAGGTCGCGGGGTTCGAGGCGCTGGCGCGCTGGACGCATGAGGACCGCGGCGAAATCTCGCCGACCGAGTTCATCCCGGTGGCCGAGGAAAGCGGGCTGATCCTCCAGCTCGGCCGCTGGGCGATGGACAAGGCGATGGCGACGCTGGCCGGATGGGACCGCGCCGCCGGCCGCGTCCTGCCCTTCTACGTCGGGGTCAATCTCAGCGCGATCCAGGTCGCCCGCGACGATATTTCGGCGATGGTCGCCGAGGCGCTGAAAACGCACGGCATCGCCGGCGAGCGGCTGACGCTGGAGCTGACCGAAAGCGCGATCGTCCAGGACCCGGAGCGCGCGATCCGCGTGTTCGAGGCGCTGAAGGCCTTGAAGGCGACGGTGGCGATGGACGATTTCGGCACCGGCTACTCGAGCCTCGCCTACCTCCAGCGGCTGCCGATCGACGTCCTCAAGATCGACCGCAGCTTCGTCTCGGGGATGCTGCAGGACAGCGACAGCGTGGCCATCGTCCGCGCCGTCCTCAGCCTTGCCGAGGCACTCGGCATGTCGACCACCGCCGAAGGCATCGAGAGCGTCGAACTGGCGACAACCCTGGCGGCGCTGGGGTGCGCCAGCGGCCAGGGCTATTATTTCGCCAAGCCGTTGGAGCCGGACGCCGCGCTCGATTACTGGCGGAGCCGGCGCAAGGGCTAGGGGTTTCCCGTTCCGTAATCCCGGGCCTAACCCGTGATCCGCCCCAATCTCAAGTCTTAATCCGCAAAGCGGGCAGGCCCCGGATCAAGTCCGGGTGACGCCCGTTAGATATAGCCGAGCCACCAGTCGCGGCGGCGGCGTTTGAGGGCGGCCATCCAGCGGGCCAGCGGGATCAGCAAGGCGATGACCAGCGCCCAGACCAGATAGACCACCGGCAGGGAGTAACCGAAGCCGCTGGGCGGATCGCCGCTAAACTCCCTGGCCAGCAAATTGAGCGCGGCCCCCGGCATGTTCACGGCGATGGCGACGAGCAGCATCAGCCCATGGGCGATGTAGAGGTGGCAGACATAGGTGAAGAGCGGGGTTCGGCCGAAATCGAGCAGCACCCTGGAGACCGGCCCGCGGAGGTGCTGGAGGGCGAGGAACAGCAGCATTGAAAAGCCCAGGGTGACGCAGACATAATCGGGCGACGGCGGATATTTGGAGACATTGAAGAAGGACATGGCGGTGCGCGCCCCGGTCGGCTCGGTGACCCATGGAACCGGGTCGCCATAACCGTCGATGACGCGCAGAATGATGAAGGCGGTAAGCAAGGCGGCGGCGAGGATCAGCAACGCGCGCGAGCGCTCGGCGGGCGGCAGGCTGAACAAAGGGCCTAGCCCGAAACCGAGGCACATCACCGACAGCCACGGCACCACCGAATAGAAAGCGTAGATCGGCATGTCCGGGATCATTCCTGGGGCGATGGCGAAGGTGCGCAGGATCGCCAGCGCCCCGGTCGCACCGGCGGTCGCGGGCACGGCGAGCGGGTACAGCAGCAAGATGGCGGCGCCGAGCAGCAATACGGCACGCGGCGGCAGGCGCGAGATCAAGGCCATCGCGATCATCGACACGCCGATCGCCCAGATGACCTGGAGGAAGAAGAACGGCTCGCCGAAATTGAAGCCGAACGAGACGAACGTCCATTCGAGGACGACCAGCCACGCGCCGCGCGTCAACAGGAAGCGCGACAGGTCGGCTGCGCTTTTGCCATTGGCCAGCTGGAACAGGATCGAGACGCCGGCGAGGAACACGAAGGTCGGCGCGCAGAGATGCGTGACCCAGCGCGTGAAGTAGAGCGCGGGGTAGCTTTTCAATGGGTCGGTCGGGTCGAAGCTGCCCGGCGGCGCGTGGAAGAAATCGCGGACATGGTCGAGCACCATGAACACGATCACCAGCCCGCGCAGCATGTCGATGGCGTCAAGCCGGACCGCGCCGCCGCGGGTCAGGCCGGCCGGGATCGGCTCGACCAGGGGGTCGCTGGTGACGTCCGCGTTGCTCGTTGCCGCGCCTGTTGTGGCCATGACATCCCCCGCCCGTTCGATACGGGGCTAGCATGGCAATTTGCCGAGCGCGAGATGGCGCGCGCTAGCCGACGTCCGGGAAAGCAGGTTTTTCGGCGCAACCTATCTCGGCCCGCTTTAACCAATTGTTCAGCAAACAGGCATAGCTCGGTCGTCCTTACGGGCGAAAGGAACGATCATGTTCAAGAAGCTGAATAACAAGGGCGCCACCGCCATCGAGTACGGCCTGATCGCCGCGCTGATTGCGGTCGCCGCGATTGCCGCCATGCAGAGCGTCGGTTCGAAGCTCGGCACGACCTTCAACAACGTTGCCTCGAAGCTCGGCTAAAACCGCGTTTCCAGTGACTCAAGAGTTGACGGGGAAGAAGGCTCAAAATGCCTTCTTCCCCGTTGGCGTTCTGGGCAGGTTTTGACAGCCTAGCGCGCCGGGTGCGGGGTTTCGCCCGACCAGGCCCAGCCCCCGAGTTTCCAGCCGCGCCCGGTGCGGACGACGACAGCGGTCAGCTGTCCGGTTTCGGCCATCGCTCGCCCCCGCTGTGTGTAACGATAATCGGCCGGCACGATGACGTAGGCGCGGCCCATGCCGCGTTCGACGCGGGCCGGCGCGCGATAATGGACTACACCGTTGGTGATGCCGTTGGCACGGGCGTTGCGGGCATAGTCGTCGGCCCAGGCATGGGCGGCGTTAGGCCCGGTCCAGCGGAACGGCGCGAACTCATCGATGATCGAGATATTGCCTGGTGCGTAAGCGGCGAAGGCGGCGGCGACGTGACCGCTGTTGAACCCGTCGATGAACTGCCGCACCGGCGCAGCGACGTCGTCGGCCGGGCTGGCGGCGGTGGAAGAGGTGAGAGCGACGGCGAGCGCGGCGCCAAACAAGGTTTTCAGCATGGGTGTCTCCCATTTTGCGGACCGGTGGACGCGAACAGACCCCCGCCGGTCGAGCGCGGAGATGGGCGAGTGGTGCGCCCATGCGCTGGGTCGGTCAATCGCAGTGCCGATCCGGAATCGGTCGCGCCGTCCGGGCTTGGCATATCCTCCCCCCGGGGATAGTAAGAACCATGGAACATGAGTCTCATCCGGATATCGTCAAACGATTGAAGCGGGCCCATGGCCACCTTGCCTCCGTCATCGCGATGATCGAGGCGGGGCGGCCGTGCGTCGACCTGGCCCAGCAGCTCCACGCGGTCGAGGCCGCGGTGACCAACGCCAAGCGCGCGCTGATCCACGACCATATCGACCATTGCCTCGCCGACGGCGTCGCTGCCGCACGGCGGCCGGGCGACGACGCGCTCGATGAATTCAGGACTCTCGCGAAATATCTTTGAAGGTGACAGCGTGATGAACATTCGGGAATGGTTCGGGTTCGGCGGAAGCGCCGCGGCGGGCCACGGTCATGATCATGGCGACGGGCATGACGGGACGAGCGGTCACGGCCACACGCATGGCGTCATCGACCCGTCGCTGACCAGCTCCGACCGGGGCATCTGGGCAATCAAATGGTCGTTCGTCATCCTGGCTGTGACGGCGGCATTCCAGTTTGCCATCGTGCTGGTGTCGGGCTCGGTCGCGCTGCTGGCCGACATGATCCACAATGTCGCCGACGCGACCACCGCCATCCCGCTGTGGATCGCGTTCGTGCTGGCCCGGCGCAAGCCGTCGAAGACCTTCACTTATGGCCTTGGCCGGGTCGAGGATCTGGCCGGCATGCTCATCGTCCTGATCATCCTGTTCAGCGCGGTTGTCGCCGGTTACCAGGCGATCAACCGCTTGCTCCACCCGCAGGCGGTGAGCCACCTCGGCTGGCTGGCGCTCGCCGGCTTTGCCGGTTTCGCCGGCAATGAGGTCGTCGCGGTCTTCCGCATTCGCGTCGGCCGCCAAATCAACAGCGCGGCGCTGATCGCCGACGGGTATCACGCACGCACTGACGGGCTGACCTCGCTGGCGGTGGTGCTCGGCGCAATCGGGGTGTGGTTCGGTTTCCCGCTGGCCGATCCGATCATCGGGCTGCTCATCACCATCGCCATCATGGGCATCGTGTGGCAGTCGGCCAAGGCGGTGCTGACGCGCTCCCTCGACGGGGTCGAGCCGGGGGTGACGGCGGAGATCCGCCATGCCGCCGAGCATGTCGACGGCATCAAGGAGGTGACCGACGCGCGGGCGCGGTGGATCGGTCACAAGCTCCATGCCGACGTCGCGATTGCGATCGACGAGACGAGCCCGTTCGCCAAGGCGCTGGAGATTGTCGGCCAGCTGAAGGCGGAGCTGCTGGCCCACACGCCGGCGCTGGCGACGGTTAATGTGACGTTCGAGCATAGCGACCTCAAGCAGGCTGATATCCCGCCCCCCGCTACCGCGCATCATCCCCATTCATAGGGCGCAGGAAGCGAGGCGGAGTAGCGGAAACGCGGCCTTAACCTCATCCACTTAATGTGGAGCGATGAAATGCTTCGCGCCACGTTGGATCGTTGGGGCGGTCGTCGCGGCCTGGCTTGCGGCGACGCCGGCGCTTGCGCAGGACACGGGCAGCGGGCTCGACCTTTTTTCGGCCGACACGCTGACACTAACCGGCGATTTCCGGCTGGCCACGGCGGGCGGCGAACAGAGCTGGACCGCCGGCGGGTTCGGCAAGTCGCGCTTTGGCGACGAGACGCGGGCGACGCTGGCCGAAGGCGCGCTGGCGTGGCAGCCGAAGCTGGGTTTCAGCCTAAGCGGGACGGTCGTCGGGCTGGTCCAGGACAAAAGCGGCAGGATCGAGGCCGGGCTGTCCGAAGCCTATCTGACGTGGAAGCCGCTGAGCGGCGGCGCGGTCCGCTTCGGCGCCCGCGCCGGGCTGATGTGGCCGCCGGTAAGCCTTGAGCATGAGGGCGCCGAATGGGCGGTGGCGGACTCGATCACCCCGTCGGCGATCAACAGCTGGATCGGCGAGGAAGTGAAGGTGGTCGGGGCAGAAGGCAGCGCCAGCGCTACGCTCGGCGGCCACAAATTGACCGCGACCGCGGCCGTGTTCGATGTCGATGATACGGCGGGGGCGCTGGTGTCGCTGCGCGGCTGGGCGCTGCACGACGTGAAGGCGCTTGCGGGGCGCAAGATGCCGCTGCCGCCGCTCAGCGAGGACATCGGCTATATCCAGCCGCGCTTCAGCCATCCGCTCAAGGAAATGGATGGCAGGCTGTTCAAGCGGGTCGGCGGCTATGCCAAATTGAGCTGGCAGGGGCCGTGGCCGGTCCGCGCCGAGCTGTTCCATTATGACAACGGCGGTGATCCCGAAGTCGCCGACGCCTTTATGGAATGGGGCTGGAAGACGCAGTTCACCCACGCCGGCCTGGTCGCCGAACCGGGCGGCGGCGTGCGGCTGGTGGCGCAGGCGCTGACCGGGCGGACGCGGATGGGGTTTGTCGAGGGTGGCCGGCGGTGGGTCGACACCCGCTTCCGGTCGGCCTTCGTCTCGGCCAGCAAGGCGATCGGCAAGGGCAATGCGCTGGTCAGGATCGAAGGGTTCGACACCCGGAACCGCGGCACCCTGCTGACAGCCGAGGACGACGAGCATGGCTGGGCGGCAACGGCGGCGGGCAAGCGCCCGTTCGGCAAGCATATGACCGCCTTGGTCGAAGTGCTGCATATCGCCAGCCGGCGCGACGCGCGGCTGCGGGTGGGCATCGACCCCCGCCAGGTACAGACCGTGGTACAGGCGTCGCTAAGACTGCGGTGGTAGGCCGCTAACCCGGCGTTTACCGAACAAGCGTAACCCGGCAGCATGAGATTGCTGACTTTTTGCGCGATGGTGGGCGCGTGGGCCGGGCCGGCGATGGCCGGGACGCTCGACCTGCGAGTCACCGACGAGGCCGGGCGGCCGGTTGCCGACGCCGTGGTCATCGTTCGCGCCGTCGGCCGCGCGACGCCGCCGCCGCGCCGGACCAACGCCTTGAAGGTCGAGCAGCGCGACCTCCAATTCCATCCGTTCGTCAGCGTCGTGCCGGTCGGATCGAGCGTCTCCTTCCCCAATTTCGACAAGACGCGGCACCATGTCTATTCCTTCTCCGCCGCCAAGAAGTTCGAACTGAAATTGTTCGCCAGCGAGCAATCGCGCAGCGTCACCTTCGATCGTGCCGGGGTGGTGGCGATCGGCTGTAACATCCACGACCAGATGGCGGCGTTCCTGTATGTCACCGACAGCGCCTGGACCGCGCGCAGCGACGCCCGCGGCTTGGTCAGCATCGACGGGCCGACGGCGGGCGCGGTGTCGGTCAGCCTGTTCCACCCCTATCTGCGTGCGCCGGGATCGATGGTGACGCGGGCAATGACCCTGAACGGCGGGCGGCAGACGGCGCAATTTGCGATCAAGCTGAGGGCGCCGCCGCCGGCGATGCGCCACGGTTACTGAGATGCGCCTGCCGGCTTTCCGCTTTCGCTCGCTCGGGACCCGCATGGCGGTGCTCCAGGCGGGGCTGTTCGGGCTGACGATGCTGGTGGTATCGGGGTTGATTACGGCGATGGTCGGCCAGATCGGCGGACGCGCGGTCGAACGGCAGATGGCGGCGTCAAGCGCGGTATTCGACCGGCTGTGGCAGCAGCGCACCCAGGAAATGCAGGCCTCGGCCGGGCTGCTGGCACGCGACTTCGGGTTTCGCGAGGCGGTGGCGACCGGGGATTCGGCGACGGCGGGGTCGGCGCTGGCCAACCTTGAGGGCCGCCGCCCGGCCGACCTCGCCGCGATCCTGAGGGTCGACGGCACGGTGGTCGGGACCATCGATGCGCGCAGCCGCGCCGATGTCGCGCGATTGTACGACGCGCTCGACGGCGGGCGGCTAAGCGGCGTGGCCCGGCTTGGCGGGCGGCCGCGGCAGGTGGCGGCGGCGCCGATCATGGCACCGGTGCTGAGCGGCTGGGTGATCTTCGCCACCGACATCGACGCGCGCGAGATGCGGTCGCTGGAGACGATGTCGGCGATCCCGCTCCACGCCGGGGTGATCCTGGCCGAGCCCGGCGAAGGCGGGTGGAAACGCGCCGCCGGGGCGTTCGAACTGAGAGGGCGGGACGGACAGGCCGAGATTGCGCGCAGCCTCAAGCTGCAGCAGGCGGTCATGCTCAACCTTGGCGGCGAGGAATCGATCAGCTTCGCCAAGCCGCTGGCGACGATGGTCGAGGGGGAGCGCGCCGCGCTGCTGCTGCATTACCCGCGCGCCCAGGCGATCGCCGCCTACCGCCCGGTGCAGTGGGTGGTGGCGCTGATCGGCCTGCTCGGCGTGTTGCTGGTGGTGGCGATGACGTGGCGGTCGGCGCGGCGAATCACCGAGCCGCTGGCGCGGCTCGACCGGGCGGCGGGACGACTGGCCGAGGGCGAGCGGATCGAGCTTGTCGTTCAGGGCGACGACGAACTGGCGCGGCTGGCACACGGCTTCAACCGCATGGCGACGCAGATCGAGGACCGCGAGAAACGCATCACCGAACTGGCCTTCAACGATGTGCTGACCGGGCTGCCCAACCGGGCGATGTTCAAGCGCCACCTCAATCATTTGCTGGCGACGCGGGGCGGACGCGACGGCGCGGTGGCGGTCCACTGCCTCGGCCTCGACCAGTTCAAGACGGTCAACGATTCGCTCGGCCACGGCGCCGGCGACGCGCTGCTGGTCGAGATCGGCGGGCGGCTCGGCGCGGCGGCCGAAAATTGCTTC
>JANLQS010000136.1:0-4988 GCA_031367995.1 Sphingomonas sp. | reverse complement strand
GACGAGGAAGTCATTGGGCGCCGAGCCATAAGCCAGCGCCTCCTCCCGATAACGGTCGTCCCACATGTCTTTCATGCCTTTCCGTGACCGTCAGAGGGATTTCGCCAGCACTTCGATGTCGTCGATCGTCACCACGCTGGTTACCCGTGCGTCCGGCGCAATGCGCTTGACCATCGGGCCGAGCACCTTGCCGCCCAGCTCGACGAACTCATCAACTCCCGCCGCGGCCATGTTTGCAATGGTTTCGCGCCAGCGGACCATGCCGGTGACCTGCTCGACCAACTGGTCGCGGATGGTGTCCGGATTGGTCACCGGCGCGGCGGTGACGTTGGCGTAGAGCGGGACATGCGGCGCGGCGATTTCGGTCTTGGCCAGCGCCTCGGCCATCGCATCGGCGGCGGGCTGCATCAGCGCACAGTGGAACGGGGCCGACACCGGCAGCAGCACTGCCCGCTTGGCGCCCATGTCCTTGGCCATCTCGATCGCCCGGTCGATCGCGCCCTTGTGGCCCGAGATGACCACCTGGCTGGGGTCGTTGTCGTTGGCGATTTCGCACACTTCGCCCTCGGCCGACGCTGCCGCGATCCGCCGCGCGAGATCGAGGTCGGCGCCGAGCAGGGCTGCCATCGCCCCGACGCCGACCGGCACCGCCGCCTGCATCGCCTGCCCGCGCAGCTTCAAGAGCCGCGCAGTGGTCGTCAGGTCGAACGACCCGGCCGCGCACAATGCCGAATATTCGCCCAGGCTGTGCCCGGCGACGAACTGCGCCGCCTTGGTCAGCTCCACCCCGCCGTCGCGGATCAGCGCGGTGTACACCGCCAGCGCATGCGCCATGATCGCAGCTTGCGCATTTTCGGTCAGCTTGAGCTGATCCTCGGGCCCGTCGCGCATGAGGCGGAACAGGTTCTGCCCAAGGGCTTCGTCGACCCGTTCGAACACATCGCGCGCGGCGCGGCTGGCCTCGGCCAGCGCCGCCCCCATGCCGACCGCCTGGCTGCCCTGACCGGGAAAAAGAAATGCGCGCATCGTAACGTCCGCCAATCTGTGCTTTGTCCGCGCCGATTAGTGCGCGTGGGTGACAATGCCAAGCTATTGGGGGGCCAGATGAGCGAACGAGGCAATCAATCCCAGATGATGGGCATCTGGCTGACTACCGGACTCGTAGTCGGCACGATGATTGGCTCGGGCATTTTCATGCTGCCGGTCAGCCTTGCCCCGCTTGGGCTTAATGCGGTCGTTGCCTGGCTCGTCAGCGTGGGAGGCGCGCTGACGATTGCCTTCGCGCTTGCGCGTCTATCGCGTGGCGGCGGAGAAGGCGGCATCCAATCCTTTATCGAACAAGCGTTCGGGCCACTCATCGGGTTTCTCATCACCTGGGCGTTCTGGGTCTCCAGCTGGGTCTCCAACGCCGCGGTCGCGGTCGCCTTCGGCTCGGCGGTGTCGCGCATCAACCCGATGTTTGGCACCGATACCGTAATCGTCCTCGGCGTTGCCGCCATTGCATTCCTGACGATCGTCAACGCGCTTGGTGTCAGGGTGTCCGGCGGGCTCAACCTGGTAACGATCGCGATCAAGCTGCTACCGTTGCTGGGAGTGGTGGTGCTGCTCGCCTTGAGCACCACCGGCGGCGCCCCACTCGAGCCGCTTGCCGCAGTTCCGCTGACAATCGGCAGCATCGCGACCGCGACCACCCTCACCCTGTTCGCAATGCTCGGCTTTGAAAACGCCACCGCGCCGGTCGGCAAGGTTCGTGATCCAGCACGAACGCTGCCGCGCGCGATCCTTGGCGGCACCGCGCTGGTTGGGTTGATCTATTTGCTGTCGAGCAGTGCGGTGACGCTGCTCCTTCCTGTCGCGGACATTGCCAATTCGCCCGCGCCATATGCCGATGTGTTCGCGGCGCGCGGGGGCGAATCTCTCGTGCTGATGGCGGCGTTCGCAATCGCTGTGAGTGCCTTCGGCTCACTCAATTGCGGTGTGCTGGTGAGCGGGGAATTAAGTTATGCCATGGCCGTGCGCCGGCAGCTGCCGGCGATGATGGCGCGGACGCGCGCGGCGAACACGCCGGTTGTCGCCCAGTTCGTTTCAGCCGGCCTTTCCGTCCTGCTGGTGCTCGCAAATTCCAGCCGCTCGACCGCTGAATTGTTCACCTTCACCATCCTCCTGACGACCTCGGCGACTCTCTTCGTCTATCTCGCTGGGACGGCAGCGGCATTTCGCCACTGCCCTTCGCTTGTCGCGCGCGCCATTCTGGTCGTTGCCGCCCTGTTCATCGCCTTCGCCTTTTGGGGCGCGGGCTGGGAAGCCAACGCCTGGTGCTTCGTGCTGCTCGGAATCGGTTTCGTGACCTATGTCGTGATGCACCGCCTCAATTCGCGCGGCTCCAGCCTGGCGGCGGGGCCCGATCCAGCCGCGCTTCGGGAATAAGCCGGCGCAATTTCCGCGCGAAGCTGCGCAGGCACACTTCGCTCGTCCCAAGCGGCCCGGCGACATAGCTTGGGCTTCCCATCCCTTGCTGAACCCGGGCGATCAGCGCGGTGTCCTCGGCATTGACCCGCCGGTTGATCCGCCAGTTGAGATAGCGGGCGGCGCGCATCTCCCGCCGATCGTCGGGCAGCGCGTAGCTGACCTCGCGGATGACCGTCTCGGTCGCACTCACGGGCAAGAACTGCATGAAGTCGACCTGGTCGGGATAAATGTCGAACGCGACGTTGGGGAACAGCTTGTAATACAGCCATTTCTTGCGATGCGACGGCGGCAGATGCGCGGCCTCGGGGAGGAATTTCTGATAGGCGCGCTCGGACGGATTGTCCGACGGCTCCTCGCGCAGGTCGCCTTCCATCCGGTCGACATGGCCCGCCGCCTCGATCGTGTAGCTGCGCCCGAACAATCGCGACAGGCCGGGGTGTCCCACCGGGATATGCAGCCCGTCCGAATAATTGTCGGCGATGGTCTTCCAGTTGAGCGGCCGCGGCCGCAGCGTCACCCGGCCGATCGCGCGCAGCTCGGCGAACCGGTACAGCGCGACCTCCTCTTCGTAGGGCGCCATCATCTCGGCCACCGAAGGCGCGCCGGCCTCCAATGTCACGAACAGGAAGCCGTGCCATTCCTCGAGCGCGACCGGCGCCAGACCGAGCGTGTCGGGATCCAGCCCGGGATATTCGCTCCGGTGCGGCACGCCGATCAGCCGCCCGTCCCGCGCGTAGCTCCACGCATGATAGGGGCAGGTCAGCACCTTGGCGCAGCCCTCGCCGCCGTCGACCAGCCGCGATCCGCGGTGGCGGCAGACGTTGGCGAACGCCCGCGCCTGCCCATCGTCGCCGCGGATGACGATTATGCTTTCGCCGAGGGTATCGAGGCTGCGCCATTCGCCGGGCAAGGCAATATCGCTGGCGTGGCACACCACCTGCGGCGCGGCGCGCAGGAAGGCGCGCTTCTCCGCCACGAGGAATTCGGGGTCGTGGTAGAGCCAGCCGGGCAGGCTCATCCCGTCGAGCGGGTCGGGGGCCGCGATCGGTTGGAGCTTGGTTGCCATCGCGCAGTGATGCCACGCCGGCCCTTCGCCGGCAATTGGCCGCCTGACCGAATCGATGTATGCGGGTGCCGCAGGTCGTGGGGAGTCGAGATGCCGCTTTACCTTGATGTCCACGAAGTCCCGGGTGCGACCGCCGCCGACCTCAAGAAAGCACATGAAGCCGACATGGCGGTCCAGGGCCGCTACGGCGTCGATTATCGCAAATATTGGCTCAACGAGAAGTGCGGCAAGGTCTTTTGCCTGGTCGAAGCGCCAAACGTCGAAGCGGCCGAGCGGGTTCATCGCGAAGCGCACGGCCTGACGGCGCAGAAGATCATCGAGATCGATCCCGAACTCGCCGACAGTTTTCTCGGCGGGGGCGGAATCGATGAGGCCGGCGCTGCGCTCTACCCCGGCGGGTCGGAGCGCGACACCGCGGTGCGCAGCGTCATGTTCACCGACATCGTCGGCTCGACCGAACTCGCCCAACGGTTGGGCGACCATATCGCGATGGAATTGCTGACCACCCACGACGCCATCGTCCGCGGCGCCGTCGGCGAACATGGCGGCCGGGTCGTCAAGCACACCGGCGACGGCATCATGGCGGTGTTCCTGTCCCCGGTGCAGGCGGTCAAGGCGGCGTGCAAGATCCAGACCGCGGTGCAGGCGGTGCTGCCGCAGGAGAATCTGCCGGTTTTCCAGGTCCGCATCGGCGCCGCCGCCGGCGAGCCGATCGAGCGCGACAATGATTTCTTCGGTTCGACCGTCAACCTTGCAGCGCGTCTGTGCGCCCATGCCGAGCCCGGCGCCGTGCTCGTCACCAACGGCATTGCCGAGCTGTGCCTCGGCAAGGGCATGCAGTTCGCCGAGATCAAGCGGGCCGCGCTAAAGGGCTTCGACGAAGAAGTCCGCACCCGCGAGGTGATGATCACCTGCTGACGGCTTGCCTCGCAAGGGGTTTTGCGCCATAGGGCCGCCCAGCCGCCGGGGCCTGTCCCCAGCGGCGCAATTGTTTTCGAACGACAGCCGGAGGGGCGTTCGCATGGTGCGGCGTCAGCGATCGGCCAACGAATGAGAAACACATGCCGCTTTACGAGCATGTTTTCCTCGCGCGTCAGGATCTGGCTCAAGCCCAGGTCGATGCGCTGGCGGAAAACGCGACCAAGATCCTGACCGACAACGGCGGATCGGTGGTCAAGACCGAAACCTGGGGCCTGCGCAGCCTCGCTTATCGGATGTCGAAGAACCGCAAGGCGCATTACGTCATGCTCGACGTCGATGCCCCGCCCGCGGCCGTGGCCGAGCTGGAGCGCCAGACCGGGATCAACGAAGACGTCATCCGCTTCATGACCATCCGCGTCGACGCGCACGAAGCCGGTCCGTCGGCGATGATGCGCAAATCCGACCGCCCCGAGCGCGGCGGCCGTGGCGACCGTGGTGACCGCGGCGATCGTGGTGATCGTGGTGGCGACCG
>JANLQS010000106.1:0-6467 GCA_031367995.1 Sphingomonas sp. | reverse complement strand
CGCCGCGTGCGCGAGGCCGGGGTCTATTGCGAGATCGCTCCCTTCACTAGCGCGGAACTGGCTTTCGAGCGGCTGCAACCCGCCGGGCTGATCTTCTCCGGTGGTCCCAGCAGCGTCACCGACCTAGGCAGCCCACGCGCGCCGCAGTCGCTGATCGAGGCGGGGATCCCGATCCTAGGCATCTGCTATGGCCAGCAGACCATGGCCGAACAGCTGGGCGGCAAGGTCGTGGCGCACGACAGCGGCGGCGAGTTCGGCCGCGCCTTTCTCGACATCGTCAAACCCTGCACCTTGTTCGACGGGTTATGGGCACCGGGCGAAAAGCACCAGGTGTGGATGAGCCACGGCGACCGTGTCGATGCCATCCCGCCGGGCTTCGAAGTGGTCGCGACCAGCAACGGTGCACCGTTCGCCGCGACCGCAGACGAGGCGCGGCATTTCTATGGCGTGCAGTTTCATCCCGAGGTCGTCCACACCCCAGACGGCGGCAGATTAATCGCCAATTTCGTCCGCCACGTGTGCGGGCTCGCCGGGACCTGGTCGATGGAGGCGTTCAAGGACGCCAAGATTGCCGAGATCCGCGCCCAGGTCGGCGACGGCAAGGTCATCTGCGGCCTGTCGGGCGGGGTCGATAGCGCGGTCGCCGCGGTGCTGATCCACGAAGCAATCGGCGCGCAATTGACCTGCGTGTTCGTTGACCACGGCCTGATGCGCGCCAACGAGGCCGAGCAGGTCGTCAGCCTGTTCCGCAACAGCTACAATATCCCGCTGGTCCATGTGGACGCCGAAGCGATGTTCGTGGGCGGATTGGCCGGGGTCACCGATCCCGAAGCCAAGCGCAAGTTCATCGGCAAGGCGTTCATCGACCTGTTCGAGGAAGAGGCGCGGAAAATCGGCGGCGCCGATTTCCTGGCGCAAGGCACGCTGTATCCCGACGTAATCGAAAGCGTCAGTTTCACCGGCGGGCCATCGGTGACGATCAAGAGCCACCACAATGTCGGCGGCCTGCCCGAGCGGATGAACATGCAATTGGTCGAGCCGTTGCGCGAACTATTCAAGGACGAGGTCAGAGTGCTCGGACGCGAACTTGGCCTGCCCGAAGCGTTCGTCGCGCGCCATCCGTTCCCTGGTCCCGGCCTCGCCATCCGCATCCCCGGCGAAGTGACCAGGGAGCGTTGCGACATCCTCAGGAAGGCCGACGCCATTTACCTCGAGGAAATCCGCAACGCCGGGCTGTACGACGCCATCTGGCAGGCGTTCGCGGTGCTGCTGCCGGTCAAGACCGTCGGCGTGATGGGCGACGCGCGCACCTATGACAGCGTGTGCGGCCTGCGCGCTGTGACCTCGATCGATGGCATGACCGCCGACATCTACCCGTTCGACGCCGCCTTCCTGTCGCGGTGTGCGACGCGGATCATCAACGAAGTCAAAGGCATCAACCGCGTGGTCTACGACTATACGTCGAAGCCGCCCGGCACGATCGAGTGGGAATGAGGCGGATTTAGTCCTTTGGCCGTCCCGTCACCCGGCATTCGCGCAAACGTAGTTCAACTCGCCCTCTAGCGCCGTACCCGCTTTGATAGAATCGCCATGATCGCGCCAGTCGGCGTAGTCCACGTGCTTGCCAATCATCAGGTCAACCTTGAGCAGGTAGGACAGGTGTCGTTCGCAATCCATCGCATGGCCCGCGACATCGCGATCACCGTTGCCATCGTAAGCGCCTTTGTCAGTGTAATAGACAAGACCGTCGCTTCCGCGCCGGATGCTGTTTTTGTCGATGCTGTACGAAGTCCCGTCTTCAAAGGTGGCGACGGTCACCCAGTTCTCGGCAAGCGCCTGGCTGGCAAGTGACGCGAGTGGCACCGCGACAAGCACTCTCCAAAGCTTCATGCCTCCTCCTTTCCCAGCGGTTAGTCGCGAGATCCGATCCGGCCTCACCCGGCATTCGCACAGACATATTGCAGCTCGGCCTCTTCGATTGAATTCGGCCCAACGGCGCTCCCGGTTGAAAGATGGCCATCTGATTTAACCACGTAAGTCCAGCGCCGTTGGCAATCCATCGCCAGGGCATCGTCGATACCGACCCCATTCAGGTCTTTGCCGATGTTATCGGTAAAATAGACGAGGCCGTCGCTCCCGCGCCGGAGGCTGGTCTTATCGACGCGTATCCCGGTAGTGCCGACGGCGACCCAGTTTTGCGCCAGCGACTGGCTGGCAAAAAGGGCGATTGGCGCTGCGAGTAGCAGCCTCGAAACCTTGCTCAGCTTCATCGTGCCCTCGCAATCCTTGGGTCAACCGACACTCGGGTGATGCTCCTTGCGCATTGCATATGCAAACGATTCGCATCCCGGCTGTGACGCGGCATTTCTCGCCCGAGCCGCGACGCGGATCATCAATGAGGTCAAGGGCATCAACCGCGTGGTCTACGATTATACGTCGAAGCCGCCGGGCACGATCGAGTGGGAGTGAGACGGGGGCGAAAATGGCGTGCCGCGCGTTGACCGTGGTGATTGGAGACTCGCGATGAAGCATTTATTCCGGCTTACGGCAGCGGTCGCCGCCGTCATTGCCACCACCGCATGCACCCCCGCCGCCGTCGCTCCCGATACCGGCGCGCAGGCGGCGCAATCGACTTCAATCCTGGCCAGCTCGTCTCCTGCCAATGGTGCAAGCGTCGCCGGCCCGGTGCGGCGGATCGACCTCAATTTCAACCCGCCAGCCCGATTGGGCGAGGTGACCGTGACCGGCCCCGACGGGATGATGCCGATGATGGTCAGCGCGGTCGGCGAGGTGGCGCATTATGAGCTGCCGCTGTCGACCGACCTCGGCCCCGGCGCCTTCCGCGTCGATTGGAAAGCGAGCATCGCCGGCGCGCCGTACCACGGCAGCTTCGCCTTCACCGTCCGCTGAGTGGCGGCCTCTTGCGCGTCGCGCGGCGGGCGTTCACCTTGGCGGCGCGACGTGAGGGAGTGAGGCGATGAGCGAGGGTCGAGGGCGCGGGGACGGGGTGCCGGGCTGGTTTTGGCTGGTGGCGGTGGCGGCATTGCTGTTCGAGGCGGCCGGCTGTTATGCTTTATATCTTCAGCTAACGACCGACGCAGCCACCTTGCCGGTTGACCAGCGCGCCTTGTTCGAGGCGACGCCGATGTGGATCACCGGCGCGTACGCGCTGGCCGTCGCGGCGGGGCTGGTCGGTGCGATCGCGTTGCTTCAGCGCCGCCGTTTCGCCAAGGGCGCGCTGCTGCTGTCGCTGGTGGCGATCACCGTTCAATTCGGCGGCATCTTGCTGGTTCCAATGCTTCGCCAATCGACCCCGTCCAATGAATACCTCGGCCCGATCGTCATTTTCGTCCTCGCCTACGCTTTTTGGCAATTCGCCAAGATCGCGGCCAAGCGCGGCTGGCTGCGGTAAATGTCCACCTTCACCATCGACAGCGGGACCAGCCGGGCGACTCCGTCACCGGTGCCGGGCAAACGCATGACCGTCCCGGCGATCCGGGCGCGCAAGGAAAGCGGCAAGACCGCCGAGCCGATCGTCATGCTGACCGCTTACACCATGCGCATGGCGCAATTGCTCGACCCGCATTGCGAGATGCTGCTGGTTGGCGACAGCCTGGGGCAGGTGATCTACGGGCTGCCGTCGACCGTGCCGGTCAGCCTTGAGATGATGTGCGCCCATGGCGCGGCGGTGGTGCGCGGCAGCTGGCACGCGTTGGTCGCGGTCGATATGCCGTTTGGCAGCTATGAAGGCTCGCCCGAACAAGCGTTCGCGTCGGCCAGCCGGGTGATGAAGGAAAGCGGCTGCGCAGCGGTCAAGCTCGAGGGCGGGGAGGCGATGGCCGGGACGATCGCCTTCCTCACCGCGCGCGGCATCCCGGTGATCGGCCATGTTGGGCTGACCCCGCAGGCGGTCAACGTGCTGGGCGGCTACGGCGCGCGCGGGCGCAGCGACGCCGAAGCCAAAAAGATTGTCGGCGACGCCAGGGCAGTGGCCGAGGCGGGGGCGTTCTGCGTGGTCGTCGAAGGCGTGCTGGAATCGATCGCCGACGACGTCACCAAGGCGATCGCGGTGCCGACCATCGGCATCGGTGCGTCGGCCAATTGCGACGGGCAGGTGCTGGTGACCGAGGACATGCTCGGGCTGTTCGAACGGACGCCGCGGTTCGTGAAGCGCTATGACGACCTGGCGACGCGCATCGGCGACGCTGCGTCAAGCTACGCCGGCGAAGTCCGCAGTCGTGCCTTCCCGACCGACGAGCAGACTTACCGCCCGAAAAGTTGAGCTTGTCCCGAACCGATACGACCTTTTCTGGCGCGTGGCGCGGCGCGGGGTCAGCGGGTTAGCCGCTCTTCCACCTTGTAGGAGTAGAGCGATGAAGCGTTTGGGCAGGTTGTTGAGGGATCATCGCGGCGTCGGCGCCATTGAATATGCCCTAGTCGCTTCGCTGATTTCGGTTGCCGCGCTCGGCGCCTTCCAGAGCCTAGGTGGCAAGGTCGAATCGAGCTACTCCAATGTCGACCAGGCCCTCGGTACGGCGCTTTAATCGAGCCGCGGCCGCGCGGTCGAAAACGCAGCGTCGGAGAAATTGCTGGTGATCAGCGACCGGCGGCCGTCCGCCGGCTCGCTGGGTTCGCCTCTTTGCCTTTGGCCGCCACCGCGCTAGAGGGTGCCAGCTTTTGTTCATCCGGGGTGGGGAATGAAGCCTGTTCATGCCCGCCGCCCCCACTGATTGACGAGGATAGACTTGGCGCTACCCCCAGATCCGACTGAAAGCTTCCTGCGCGAAGTCGACGAGAATTTGCGCCGCGATCAGGTCCGCGACGCGGCGCGTAAATATGCCAATCTGGCGATCGGCGCGGCAATCCTGTTCCTCATCGCGGTCGGAGCCTATTTGTTCTGGCAAGATCGCCAGCGCAAGGCCGCCGAGACCGACACCGAGCAATTGTCCGCGGCGCTGACCGACATCGGCGACGGCCATGATGCTGCCGCCACGACCAAGCTCGACGCCCTTGCAAAATCCGATGCCGACGGCGTTTCCGCCAGCGCGCGGCTGGCGAACGCGGTCCTCGCCCTGCAGAAGGGGGACCGCACGAGCGCTTCGGCAATCTACGCCGCGATGGCCGCCGACAAGGGGCTGGCCCAGCCGTACCGGGATCTCGCGCTGGTGCGCGGCACCGCGCTCGACTTCGACAGCCTCAAGCCCGAAGTGGTGATCGCCCGGCTCCAGCCGCTGGCCCAGCCCGGCAACGCCTTTTTCGGCACCGCCGGGGAGATGACCGGAATGGCTCTCCTCGCCAAGGGCCAGAAGAATGCCGCGGCCCAATTGTTCGCCAAAATCGCCGCCGACAAGACCGTCCCCGAAAGTCTGCGCAGCCGCGCCGTCCAGGTCGCGGGAACGCTTGGCGTCGATGCCAGCGCTTCCCTTCCGGCGGCCGGACCGCTGCCCGTCACCGCCCAATAGGATCCGTCCCGTCATGAACCGTATCGTCAAGACTTTCACTGCCGCGCTGATCGCCGCGAGCATGGTTTCCGGTTGCAGCCTGCTGGGCAAGGGCAAGAAGGCGACCCCGACGGTCGGCGACCGCGTGTCCGTGCTGGTCAACGAGCTCGAGATGTCTGTCGACGATGAGACCGCGGCGCTGCCGATGGTCCTGCCTGACGCGGTTACCAACGCCGACTGGGCGCAGTCGGGCGGCAATCCCTCCAAGTCGATGGGCCAGGTCGCACTCGGCACCGCGCTCGGCCAAGCATGGACCGCGTCGGTCGGCCAGGGTACCGGCAAGGCCGCGCGCCTTGGCGGTGGCCCGGTCATTGCCAGCGGCAAGTTATTCACCATCGACACCACCTCCACCGTCCGCGCCTTCAACGCGGTCACGGGTCAGGCGCTGTGGGCGGCCCAGTTCGGCACCGAGAAGGGCAATAGTGCATCTTTGTTCGGCGGCGGCGTCGCCGCCGATGCCTCGCGGGTCTATGCTACCAACGGCCTTGGCCATGTCGCGGCACTCGATGCGGCCACCGGCGCCATTGTGTGGACCGTCCAGCCGGCGGGTCCGCTGCGCGGCGCGCCGACGGTCGATGGCGACACATTGTATGTCATGAGCCAGGACAATCAGATTTTCTCGCTCAAGACCGCCGACGGCAAGACCAATTGGTCGAACGCCGCCTCGCTTGAGATTGCCGGCGTGTTCGGCACCGGCTCGCCGGCTGCGGCGCGCGGGACGGTCGTCGCCGGTTTCTCGTCGGGAGAACTCAACGCCTACCGCTACGAGAATGGCCGCATGGTGTGGCAGGACGCTTTGTCGCGCACGACCATCTCGACCGGCGTCGCGTCGCTCAGCGACATCGACGCCGACCCGGTGATCGAGGGCAATTTCGTTTACGCGTTCGGCCAGGGCGGGCGGATCGTCGCGCTCGACCTCAACTCGGGCCAGCGGGTGTGGGAAATCAACATGGCCGGAATTGCCAC
>JANLQS010000086.1:0-2236 GCA_031367995.1 Sphingomonas sp. | reverse complement strand
TCCATGCCGGTCCCGACCAGCGGGGCATCCGCCTGCAGCAGCGGCACAGCCTGGCGCTGCATGTTCGATCCCATGAGCGCGCGGTTGGCGTCATCATTCTCCAGGAACGGGATAAGCGAAGCGGCGACCGACACCAATTGCTTGGGGCTGACGTCCATCAGAGTGATGGTGTCGCGCGGCGCCATCAGGAAGTCGCCCGAGCGGCGACTCGAAACGATTTCCTCGTTGAACTTGCCGTCCTTGGCGAGCTCGGCGTTGGCCTGCGCGATGGTGTGCTTGGCCTCTTCCATCGCCGACAGATAGACGACGTCGTTGGTGACCTTGTGGTCGATGACCTTGCGGTACGGGGTCTCGATGAAGCCATACTTGTTGACCCGGCTGAAGCTGGCGAGGCTGTTGATCAGGCCGATGTTCGGGCCTTCCGGCGTTTCGATCGGGCAGATCCGGCCGTAATGGGTCGGGTGAACGTCGCGGACTTCGAAGCCGGCCCGCTCTCGCGTCAAGCCGCCCGGCCCGAGCGCCGACACGCGGCGCTTGTGGGTGACTTCGCTGAGCGGGTTGGTCTGATCCATGAACTGCGACAATTGCGACGAGCCGAAAAATTCGCGCACCGCGGCGACCGCCGGCTTGGCGTTGATCAGGTCGTTGGGCATGACCGTCGACACGTCGACGCTGCTCATCCGCTCCTTGACCGCGCGCTCCATGCGCAACAGGCCCACACGATATTGGTTTTCGAGCAGTTCCCCGACCGAGCGGACGCGGCGGTTGGCGAGGTTGTCGATATCATCGATTTCGCCCTTGCCGTCTTTCAGATTCACCAGTTCCTGGACGACCGCGATGATGTCCTCGCGGCGCAGGGTGGTAACGGTGTCCTCGGCGTCGAGGCCGAGGCGCATGTTGAGCTTGACCCGGCCGACGGCGCTGAGGTCGTAGCGCTCGCTATCGAAAAACAGGCCATAGAAAAGCGCGTCGGCGGTCTCTCGCGTGGGCGGCTCGCCGGGGCGCATGACGCGGTAGATGTCGCTCAACGCCTGGTCGCCGTCCTCGGCCTTGTCGGCCTTCAGCGTGTTGCGGATCCACGGGCCGGTGTTGATGTAGTCGATGTCGAGCAGCTCGAGCCGGTCGGTGCCGGCGGCATCGAGTTTCTCGAGGTTCTCGGCGGAGATTTCGTCACCCGCCTCGACATAGATTTCGCCGGTTTTGTCATTGACCAGGTCGAACGCCGAGAAACGCCCGTAGATTTCCTCTGTCGGGATGATGAGGTTCTTCAAGCCCTCCTTGAGTGCGGCATTGGCCTTGCGCGGCGTGATCTTCTCATGGCCCTTGAAGATGACTTCGCCGGAATCGGCGTCGACCACGTCATGGGTCGGCTTCTGCCCGCGCCAATTCTCACTGACGTAGGGGATCTGCCAGCCGTTCGGGCCGCGCACATAGACCACCGTCTTGTAGAAGGTGTTGAGGATTTCCTCGCTCGACAGGCCAAGCGCGTGAAGCAATGCCGTAACCGGCAGCTTGCGCTTGCGGTCGATGCGGACGTTGACGATGTCCTTGGCGTCGAACTCGAAGTCGAGCCACGAGCCGCGGTACGGGATGACCCGCGCGGCGAACAGATATTTGCCGCTGGCGTGGGTTTTGCCGCGGTCATGGTCGAACAATACGCCTGGCGAGCGGTGCATCTGGCTGACGATGACGCGCTCGGTGCCGTTGATGATGAAGGTGCCGTTGCCCGTCATCAGGGGCATGTCGCCCATGTAGACGTCCTGCTCCTTGATATCGATGACCGACTTGGCTTCGGTATCGGGATCGATCTCGAAGCTGGTCAGGCGCAGCGTGACGCGCATCGGCGCGGCATAGGTCAGCCCGCGCTGGCGGCACTCGTCGGTGTCGTACTTCGGCGATTCGAGCTCATAGCGGTCGAAGTCCAGGTGCGCGGTTCCGGCGAAATCCTGGATCGGGAAGACCGAACGCAGCGTTTTTTCGAGTCCGGACACATAGCCGATCGCCGGGTCGGAGCGCAGGAACTGCTCATAGCTTTCGCGCTGAACCTCGATGAGGTTCGGCATTTCGCTGATTTCGTGGATGTTGCCGAAAATCTTGCGGATGCGGCGCGAGTTGGTGGTGATCGATCGGCCGGTGGAGCTCGGCACGTCTTTCGCTTTGGTCGCCATGTTATTCCCTGCGCTTGGGACGTGCGGACGCACCGCGAGTCCCTGAATGAAGTCGGGCGCGGCTCCTG
>JANLQS010000080.1:0-15052 GCA_031367995.1 Sphingomonas sp. | reverse complement strand
GGCACACCGCAGTTGCTGCAGACCGAGAACCTTGATGCCATGCACGCCCACGATACGCTCATGGCGGTCGAGTTCAGGGACACGATCAAGCTGGGTGCCGCGAACGACCAGGATCTGACCTTGCTGTTCGCGCCGCGCGGTGGAGCCGCATTCGGGCCGGTCCCCTACATGCACCGCGAGTCGGCGGAGGGAAACCCGGACTCGCCGCTCGGGCACAACATGCAGGACGGTTTCCACGACGTCTCGACTGTGCTGGGCGTCGCCTACCGCTTCGGACGCACGGCGTTCGAGGCGACGACGTTCAGCGGCCACGACCTCACGTGGCCGCTTCCGCTGCACAAACTTGATTCCTACGCCTTTCGCCTGACTCACAGGATCAACGACGGGGTGACGCTCGGCGGCTCCTACGCCGACGTGCTCACGCCGAGCGATGCCGGAAGTGGGGAGCATGAGCGGTTCGTCGCGGCGTGGATTGCCAGCAGCCACCAGTTGCACACTGTCCGACTCCGCTCGTCGCTGGTCTGGGGCCGGGCAAAGGCCCCCCACAGCCGACCGCAGGACAGCTTCCTGGCAGAGGCCGTTGCGCAGCGTGGCGCGGATAATCTGTTCGGCCGCGCCGAACTTCTCCAGATCACGCCCGACCAATTGTTGTTGACGGACGCCGGCTCTTCCGCCCCACGATGGGTTGGCGCAATGACCCTCGGTTATGAACGGGCGCTGCTGCGCAAGGGACCGCTTTCGCTGTTTGCCGGCGGCAGTTTGACCAGAGACTTCGCGCCCGCTGCGCTTGACGCCGATTATGGCCGGCAGCCGCGCGGCGCCAAGCTCTTCTTGCGCATCAAGGTCGGCCCGACAGGCGACATGAGCGCAATGTAGCGTCTAGGCGCCGCGCGCCCGGCGCTTGAGGACCGCGGTCGGTTCGTCGTTGTAGAGGCTGTCTGCGAGGCGTTCGAAGCCGAGACGTTCAGCGAGCCGCAGCGAGGGGGCGTTGCCGGGCGCGACGATCGCCCAGATCGGAGTCGGCAAAAGGTTGGCGTCGGCCCAGGCGAGCGCCGCCCGGCAGGCCTCGCCGGCGAGGCCCTGGCCGTGGACTTCACGGGCGAAGATCCAGCCCATCTCGGGCGCCTCGCCGAATTCGGGCTCCATCGCGCGCCAGGCGTTGAACAGCCCGACCGTGCCGATCAGCCGGTCGTCCGCGCGGCGCAACACCGCCCAGCCGCCGAACCCCATCAAATCCCACATGCCGACCGAAGCGGCGCAGCGGCGCCACGCATCTTCGGTGCCGAGCGGCGGCGCGCCCAGCTGGCCCATGACCAGCGGATCGCCGACGATCGCGTGGTGAGCGGGGAAGTCGGCCTTGCGGAAATGACGAAGCAGCACGCGATCGCCTTCCAGCGTTGGCGCCGTGCGGTGCTTGGGATCGGTCGACACGGGGCTAGCTGTCCCGCGCCATGACTGCTTACTTCTTGCCGAGGCTCAAGCCACCGAAGCGCTTGTTGAAGCGCGCGACCTGGCCGCCGGTGTCGAGCATGGTGCCGCGGCCGCCGGTCCACGCCGGATGCGCCGTCGGATCGATGTCGAGCGTCAGCGTGTCGCCTTCCTTGCCCCACGTCGAGCGGGTCTGGTAGGTCGAGCCGTCGGTCATCTGCACGGTGATGAAGTGATAGTCGGGGTGGGTGTCGGTCTTCACAGGGTATTCCTTCGGGGGTTGGCTGGTTCCGACCAGCCTCGAAAAAGATGGCGCGCCCCTAGCCCAGCCGGCCCTGCTTGACAAGGCTCGGCGCCTGCCTCACCCCGCCCGCAGGATCAGGGTCCGGCCGCATAATGCGGCTGGTCAAAGGGGAAGCCGGCGAAAATCCGGCGCTGTGCCCGCAACTGTAAGCCGTGCCACCAGGCGCGGCGAGTCAGATACCCGCCTTGGTCCGTCGTCCGTTTCCCGGCCGGGATCAGCCGTGCGACGTGGGTGGACCGCGTTGGCGCCTTGTCGCACCGCCGCGCCCTTCCCTCCGTGACGACATGTCATGGACCGGAAGGACAGATATGCTCGACGCTCAACCCCTCGACCCCGCCGCGATTGTTGTCACCGCTTCGCGCAATGCGGACTCGGCCGATTCCACTCCCGCCAGCGCGACATTGATCGACGCCGCGCGGATATCGCGGATCGGCGCCCCGCTGGTGACCGACTTCTTGCGCCTCGTCCCGTCCTTGTCGGTCAGCATGAACGGCCCGGCGGGGACGTTGGCCGAGGTCCGCATTCGCGGCGCCGAAGGCAACCACACTTTGCTGTTCGTCGAGGGCATCCGTGCCAACGACCCGGCGGCCGGCAACGCGCCGCGGTTCGACCTGCTCAACGCCGATGTCGCCAGCCGCATCGAGGTGGTGCGCGGGCCGCAATCGGCGCTGTGGGGCAGCGAGGCGATAGGCGGAGTGGTCGCGGTCGACGGTCCGGCTCCGGGCCACGGCGGAACCGTCGTTTTGGTCGAGGGCGGCAGTTTCGGTACGTGGCGGAGCGCGGCGCGATCGACCATCGGATCCGCCGAGCGCGGCTTGTCGCTGGGCATCGCCGGGCAGCGCAGCGACGGTATCGACAGTTTCTCCGGGCATGGCGAGCGTGACGGCTATCGCAACCTGTCGGCCAGGATGAGCGGCGCGTATCGCTTGTCGCCGGCGCTGATCGTCGGCGCGTCGGGCTTCGCGGTGCATGAGCGAAGCGAATATGACGGCACCGACCCGTTCACCTACCTCCGCGCCGACACGCTCGATTCGACCCGCAACCATATGGCTGCCGGACGGCTTTATGCGACTTTCGGTGATCGGGAGACGAGTTATGTCACCGCCTCGGCTAGCCTGCTCGCATCGACCAACCGCAACTTCCTTGCCGATGTGCCGATCAATCGCACCATCGCGAGCCGGCGGACAGTCGCCGTCGAAGCCGGGAAGCGGATCGGGCGGCACAGCCTGATTGTTGCGGTGGACGGTGAGCGCGAGACCTTCGCATCGCGTGCTTCGCCGCCCGGGGTGACCGACCAGGACCGCGCGCGCCATCACGAGTCGGTGACGTTTGAGTGGAAAATGCACGACCTCGGCCCGTTGTCGACCGACGTGGCGGTGCGGCGGGACATGTTTTCGGCATTCCGGGACGCGACGACGGTGCGGGCGTCGGCGCTGGCGGCACTCGGCGGCGGGTTCCAGCTGTCGGCGACCTACGGCGAGGGTATCGCCCAGCCGACCTTTTTCGACCTTTATGGCTATTATCCCGGCAGCTTCGTCGGCAACCCGTCGCTCAAGCCCGAATCGAGCCGTGGCGGCGAAGTGTCGTTGCGCTATCGCCACGGGCCGTTCGGCGCCGCGCTGACCGCCTATCGCCAGCGACTGCGCGACGAGATCGTCGGCGTTTATACCGTTCCCAACACCACCGCCAACGCCGCCGGCACCAGCCGCCGCCAGGGCGTCGAGGCGGAGGCCAGCTGGTCGCCATCATCGGCGCTGCGCCTGTCGGCGACCTATGCTTACCTCGATGCGACCGAACCCGATATCACGGGCGGTCAACTGCGCGAGCAGCGCCGGCCGAAGCATAGCGGAAGCATCGCGGTGGACGGCGCCACGGGCCGCCTCAGCTATGGCGCGGCGGTCGCCTACACCGGAACGCGGATCGACAGCGATTACGACCTCTACCCGCTGCCGCGTGTGAGGTTGGCGCCCTACTGGCTGGCCAGCGGGCAGCTCGCCTACCGTGTCGCGGGGCCGGTCGAAGTGACGCTCCGCGTCGCCAATGCGTTCGACGCGGCGTACCAGGACGTGGTTGGCTATCGCACCGAAGGAAGGAGCGTCCATGGCGGCATTCGCGTCAGCCTTGGCGATTAGCCTTGCGGGCGCGGTTCGCGTGGCGAGCCTCGACCTGTGCGCCGACGAATATCTGCTGCTGCTCGCCCGACCGGAACAGATTGCGAGCGTCAGCCGGGTGTCGCAGGATCCCGCGGACTCGCCGTTGTGGCGGGTGGCGCGGCGCTACCCGGCAAATGACGGGTCGATCGAGCGAGTCATGGGGGCGCGGCCAGGATTGCTGCTGTCGAGTGGTCGGGGAGCCAAGGGCAGTGCGCGGATCGCATCCCGCCTTGGTCTTACGACCCTTAAACTGCCCTTCCCCGAAACCCCCGCCGATGTGGCGGCGAATTTGCGCCGCGTGGCGGTGGCGCTCGGCGATTCTCACCGTGCCGATGCGTGGGTAGCCAGCCTGGCGAGACTTCAACGGTCGGTGCCGGCGGGTCGCGATGCGATCTTCCTTGGCGGCAATGGCGGCAGCGTCGGCGCCATTTCGCTCGGCGCGCGCTGGATGCGGCTGGCCGGGTTCCGCCAGCGGGCGCTGGCGGGCGGGCGGGTAACGCTTGAGCAGCTCGCGCTGAGGCCGCCACAGGTCCTGCTGCTGTCCGATTACCGCCGCAGCCAGGCGTGGCTTGGGCGGCAGTGGCTCGATCATCCGCTGGTTCGGCGTGCAGCGTCGCGCCGGATCGTCACCGATGGGCGGCCGTGGACCTGCGCAGGGCCGTTGATGCTAACCGAGATCGAGCGGTTGCGGGGCTTACGATGAGCCGCGCGGCGCTCATCCTCCTCCTGCTGCTCGTCGCCGCGGCGCATTTCCTTTTGCCGCTGGCGCCGCTGGCCGAGGCGCGGGCGATCGACCCGCGGCTGCCCGGCCTGCTGCTGACCGAATTGCGGCTGCCGCGGACGTTGCTGGTGCTTGGCTATGGCGCCGTGTTGGGGCTGAGCGGGGCGGCGCTGCAGGCGGTGTTCGCCAACCCCCTCGCCTCGCCCGACATCAGCGGCGCGTCGAGCGGCGCGGCGCTGGGCGCGGTGCTGGGACTGTACTGGCTGGCGATTGCCGACCCGCTGCTGCTCGCGGCGTGTGGCGCCGGCGGTGCGCTGGTCATGCTCGCGTTGCTTTTCCTGTTGGCGGGAAGGCGGGCCGAGCCGGGGACCTTGCTGCTGGCCGGGATCGCCTTGTCGCTTGCGGCGGGCGCGGCGACCAGCCTGGCGCTGGCGCTGGCCCCGTCGCCCTTCGCTTTCTACGACGCGTTCGACTGGCTGATGGGCAGTTTCATCGACAAAAGCCTGCCCCAGGCCGCGGCGGCGCTGATCCCGGCGGCAATTGCCTCGGCGCTGCTCCTGCGCCGCTCGCCCGCACTCGACCTGCTGGCGCTCGGCGAGGATGTCGCAGCGTCGCTGGGCGTCCGCCCACGCCGCCTCGCCGCCGAAGTCATCGCCGCCAGCGCGGTCGCGGTCGGCGCCTGCATCTCGGTCTGCGGGGCGATCGGATTTGTCGGGCTGGTCGCGCCGGTGCTGGCGCGGTCGCTGGCGCGCGGTCATCCAGGGCGAGCGATGGCGCCGGCGGGCGTAATCGGCGCGGTCCTGCTGGCCCTGGCTGACCTTGCGGTGCGCGGCGTGGCGCTCGACCGGCCCCAGCCGGTCGGCGTCGTCACCGCCCTGTTCGGCACGCCGTTGTTCCTGTGGCTGGTGGTCAGGATGCGGCGTGGGGTGGCGACATGACAGCATTGCTCAGCGCCCGGCGATTGCGGATCGACGGCCGCCTGCAACCGACCGACCTCGACATCGCCGGCGGGGCGATGGTGGCGCTGGTCGGGCCCAACGGCGGCGGCAAGACCAGCCTGCTGCGCGCGATCGCCGGGGTCGAGGAGGCTGACGGCGAGAGCGCGATCGATGGCGCGGATTTGGCCGAGGCCGGGCCGCGGCGCGTTGGCCTGATCGGGCTGATGAGCGCGTCGCGCGATATCGGCTGGCCGATCCCGGCGCGCGACGTGGTGACGATGGGCCTGCTCAGGCCGGATCCGCAGGCTATCGTTCGGCTGCTGGAGGTGTTCGAGCTCGATCCGCTGGCCGAGCGGCCGGTCAGCAGCCTGTCGACCGGCGAGCGGTCGCGGGTGCTGATGGCGCGCGCACTGGCGGCGGACCCGCGCCTGTTGCTGCTCGACGAGCCTCTGTCGAATCTCGACCCATATTGGGTGTTGCGCTTCGTCGAGGCGATGCGGGGCCATGCGGCGGGCGGCGGCGCGGTTCTGTGCGCGCTCCACGACCTCGCCTTGCTCGACCGGTTTGACCGGGCGCTGCTGATCGTGGACGGGCGGGTGATTGCCGACATGGCGCCGACCGAGCTTGTCGCAATCCCGCTGTTCGAGGAGACCTTCCGCATCGCGGCCGACGGGCGCGGCGGGTGGCGGGTCAGGCCGTCGGCGGATCCGCGATCATCGCCGTGAAACTGGCTTCGGCGGCGAGCTTGCCGTCGACCGAGGCGCGACCGGCGAACTTGCACACGCTCGAGCGTTTCTGGACGAATTCCACGTCGAGCGTCAGCAGGCAGCCGGGTTCGACCGGTGCCCGGAACTTGGCGCCCTCGATGGCCATGAAATAGACCAATTTGCCGGTTCCGGCGAGGCCGAGGCTTTCGACCGCCAGCACCCCGGCGGCCTGGGCCAGAGCCTCGACGATCAGGACGCCGGGCATGATCGGGCGGCCGGGGAAATGTCCCTGGAAAAAGCCCTCGTTGAAGCTGACCGCCTTGATCGCGCGGATCGACCGGTCGGGGATGATCTCCTCGACCCGGTCGACCAGCAGCATCGGGTAGCGGTGCGGCAGGGCCGCCATGACCCGCCCGATATCGAGCGGGCCGATGGCCCCTGTCGTCACGGCCGCGTCGGTCACCGGCCCTTCGGCGCAGACGAAGCCGGCATCGGAGTCGCGCTGACGCTCGGCAGCGCGGCGTTGAGCGCGGCCAGCACATCGGCGGTGACGTCGAGCGCCGAAGCGCTCGCCAGCGTAGCGCTGACGTCGAGGGCGAGGTTAGCGCCGCGCGCGGTCATCACCTGGCTGTAGACCGGGCCAAGCTTGACATTGATCTGGCGCGCAACATTGGCCTGGGTCGACTGGATATTATTCTGCAGCCGGCTCAATTCCTGGTTCGCCGCATTGCGCTTGGTGTCGAACGCCTGGGCACGGGCCTTGAGCGCGGCGTCGGGCTCCTTGCCGCCGAGCGCGTTGGCCGCGGCCCGGATCGCCGTGTCTTCGGTCTGCAGCTGGGCGGTGAGCGTCTTTTCGCGTCCCTGAGCCGCGGTTACCATGCTCTGCAGCTGGGCCGATGCGGTCCGGCAGGCATTGCATTCGCGATAGACGCGCTCGCTGTCGACGACGACGATGACCGCGCCCGGCGCGCGCTGGGCGCTGGCGACGGTCGGGATGGCAACAAGGCTGGCGGCAAGGGCCGCGAGAGAAAGCATGGTTTTCATCAGAATTGGGTTCCTACGTTGAATGAGAATAGCTTGGTCTTGTCGCCTTTTTGCTTGACCAGCGCCTTGGCCAGGTCGAGCCGCAGCGGGCCGAACGGCGAGTTCCAGTTGGCGCCGATGCCGATCGACACGCGCGGTTTGGGCGAATTGCCCAGGAAGAATTCTTGATAACCGTTGACGCGACTGTAGGTGGCTGGGCAAGCGATGCCCGGGTTCAGCTTGATGACGTCCGCCGGAGTGGTCGTGGTCGCGGCCAGGAAACAGGTTGTCTTGGCGGAATTGGGATCGAACACCGGCTGTTTCAGGCCCCATAGCGAACCGATGTCGACATAAGCGCTGGGTCGAACGCCGAGGCTGCGCAGGCCGGAACTGGTCGGGAATTCGACCTCGATCCGACCCTGATAATAGGCATGGCCACCAAGCCCGTCGGACACCGTTGCCTTGTCCGTCACCAGCGCGCCGGCGTCGTTGTAGAAAATCCGCTGAACGCGAGGGCCGATGCCGCGAATGTCGAAGCCGCGCAGGTCCGTCCCGAAGAAGCGGTCGGTGATGCGGATCGGGTCCCGCGTGGGAATCGTGTTGGTGCCGTACGCGCGAATGTAACCACCCTCGAGGTGGCCCGAGAGAACGAAGCCCTTGGGCAAGGCGGTAAAGCGGGTGACGTCGGCGCGCGTGCGGATATAGCGGACATCGCCGCCGAGCCCGGCGATATCCTGGCTGAACAATGCGCGCATGCCGCGCGTCGGGCGGTAGGCATCGGTCGTGTCATACGACAGCGAATAGCCCACGGCCGAAGTAACCCGGCCACCCAGTTCCTCGCACAGATAGCTGCCGGCCTTGAGCGGATCGCAGGTCGCGGGCAGCGGGCCGGTGCCATCCGGATCGGTGTAGAAATTCGCCTTGTTGAGGGTAATCTTGTCGAGCACGAGCGAATAGCGCGCGCCGGCAATCATATATTCGTTGAGGGCAAACCCGGTGCGCAAACCGCCGCCGGTCGAGACCTGCGAATAGGTCGTCTCGCGCTTCGAGCCGACATAGTTGAAGCTGTTATAGTCGCGGCGGTAAATCTCGCCACCGAGCGAAATCGGGCGATCGAACAGATAAGGCTCGGTGAAACCCAGGTTGACCGAGCGCGAATAGCGCGACCAGTTGACGCCCGCCTGCGCAATCTGTCCCTTGCCGAGGAAATTTCGCTGGCTGAGCGAACCGGAGAAGACGAATTGTTCGAGGCTCGAATAGCCGGCCGACAGCTGCAATTCGCCGGTTGCCTTTTCCTCGACACCGACGCCGAGCACGACGCGATCGGGCGCCGAGCCTTCGGTTTGCTTCACCTCGAGCTTGTCCTGGAAGAAGCCGAGGCTCTGGATCCGGTCCTGGCTGCGCTTGACCTTGATCGAGTTGAACGCATCGCCCTCGTTCAAACGGAACTCGCGGCGGACGACCTTGTCGCGGGTGATGGTGTTGCCGGTGATATCGATCCGCTCGACATAGACGCGCGGCGTGTCGGCGATGCGGAACGTCACGTTCATCAGCTTCTTGTCGGCGTCGCGCTTATAGCTCGGGTTGACCTCGGCAAAGGCATAGCCCTTGGCGCCGGCAACCTCCGACAGACCGGTCACCACGTCTTCGATCCGCTTGGCGTTGAACCATTCACCGGGCTTGATCTTGACCGCCTTCAAAATCTCTTCGTCGTTGAAGTCGCGTAGCGCGCTTTCGGATTCGATGGTCCCGAACTTGTAGCGGGGACCTTCCTCGACGACGTAGGTGATAATGAAGTCGCGGCGATCGGGCGTCAGTTCGGCGAGAGCGGAGACGACGCGGAAATCGGCATAGCCCTGCGTCAAATAGAAGGCGCGCAGCTTCTGCTGATCGGCCGCCAGCCGGTCCGGATCATAGCTGTCGTTCTGTTTGAGAAGGCCGAGAATACCGCCGGCCTGGCGAGTGTACATTTCCTTGCGCAAGCGGCCATCGCCAAACTCATTGTTGCCGATGATGTTGATGGCGCGGACCTTGGACTTGTCGCCTTCGTGGATAGCGAAGACCAGGTCGACGCGATTCTGATCGAGCTGAACGACTTGCGGATCGACGGTCGCTGCGAAGCGGCCCTGACGCTTGTACAATTCGACGATCCGCTCGACATCGGCGCGGACCTTCGACCGGGTGAAAATCTGTCGCGGGGCAAGCCGGATCTCGGGCGTGATCTTGTCGTCCTTGATCTTCTTGTTGCCCTCAAGGACGATGCGGTTGATCACCGGATTTTCGCGCACCGTGATGACTAAATTACCGGTGTCGCCGCCGGAAATCACGACGTCGGCGAACAACTCGGTGGCGTAGAGATCCTTCAGCGCCGCATCGAGCGTCTCGCCGGTGTAGGTCTGGCCGGGGGTCAGATTGGCATAAGCGCGGATGGTCTCGGGCTCGAGCCGCTCGGCACCCTTGACCTGGAGCGAGCGGATGACCCCGGACGCAGCGGGTTCAGCCACGGGTGCTGGCACCGCCACCGGGGGCGCGACGGGCGCAGGAGCCGGAACGACAGCCTGGGCATAAAGAGGAGCGGAGAAGCCGCCGAGCATGGTTCCGACGAGGAACAGGCCGCTCAAGCGCCTGGAATGAGTTTTGCTATTGGAAATCACGCGTTCCCGCCCTTGATGATTCGACCGCTTTTCAGCCGCCGGATGAATTTGCCCTGCCCTGCCCCAAGCGACTTAACCAATCAAGCGCCCAAGCCGGTCGGCGAGCCCAAACGAGGCCAAGTCGTTGACCGTCGTGAACAATAGCAACGCCAGCAACAAGGCCAGCCCGCCGCGAAACGCCCATTCCTGCGCCCGACCGCTGAGCGGCCGCCGCCTGACAGCCTCGACGGCATAGAAAGCCAGATGACCGCCATCGAGCATAGGGACTGGCAACAGGTTGATGAATCCGAGATTAATCGAGAACAATGCAAGGAGCTGAAAAAACTCGAACGGGCCGAGACTGGCCTGCTGTCCGGCGATCTGCGCCATCTTGAGCGGGCCGCCGAGATCGTCGGTCGAGCGATCACCGCTAATGATCTGTACCAGGCCGTCGATCATCGAGCGGGTCAGCGACACGGTATAGCCGATCGACAGTGGCAACAGCCTGGCCACCGACGGCCGTTCCATGACGCGCTTGGCCTGGCCGATGCCGAGAACCCCGATGCGAAATTTCTGGCCAAACTCATCGCGGACGTCTTCCGCGCCGACCCGAAGCAATATGTGGCGGGGCGCGCCGCCCCGCAGAAAATCGACCGCAACCGATTCAGCCGGGCGAATGACGATGATTCGCTTGATGTCCTCGAAACTGCTGGTGCCCTGCCCGGCGATGGCGGTGATCTCGTCGGCCGGCTGAAGCCCGGCGACGGCCGCGGCGCTACCCGGCTCGACGACCCCGATGACGGGCGGCGTGCGGGGCATGCCGAAGGTCGCAAAAAAGGCTGCGAAGATCAGGATCGCCAGGATGAAATTGGCGGCCGGGCCCGCGAGTACGACGAGCGCCCGCTGCCACACCGGCTTGAGGTGGAAGGCGCGGGCCCGGTCGGCCTCGCTCAGCGCCGTCTGGTCGGCGGCCTGGCTCGCCGGGTTCATGTCGCCGATGAAGCGGACGTAGCCGCCTAGCGGAAGCCAACCGACCTTCCACCGCGTGCCGCGCTTGTCGGTCCAGCCAGTGACCTCGCGCCCGAAGCCGATCGAGAAGGTCTCGGCCCCAATCCCGAACCAGCGGGCGACGAGGTAATGGCCAAGCTCGTGAAAAAAGACGAGCGGACCGATCGCCAGGACGAAGGCGATGACGATAAACCACAATGGCGGTTGCGAAAGCATCAGGCGGCGAGCTCCTGGGTCATGGCGAGCGCCGTGTGGCGGGCGGAGGCGTCAATGTCGATGACGTCGGCGACGGAGCGAGGCGCCGACGCGTCCGAGCGCTCGAGAACCTGCTCGACCAGCGCGGCGATCGCAAGAAAACCGATGCGGCCGTCGAGGAAGGCGGCGACGGCGACCTCGTTGGCGGCGTTGAGGACGATTGCCGATGCGCCGCCGGCTTCGAGCGCCGCGCGAGCCAGGCGGAGGGCGGGAAAGCGCAACGGGTCGGGCGCTTCGAACGTCAGGCTGCCGATCCGGCCGAGGTCGAGCCGCTCGGCCGGGCTGTCCATCCGTTCGGGCCAGGCGAGCGTGTGGGCTATCGGCACGCGCATGTCGGGGCTGCCGAGCTGGGCGAGGACCGAGCCGTCGGCGAACTCGACCAGCGAATGGATCACCGACTGCGGGTGAACGAGGATGTCGATGCGCTGCGACGGCAGGCCGAACAAATGATGGGCTTCGATCAGCTCCAGCCCCTTGTTCATCATCGTCGCCGAATCGACGCTGATCTTGGCGCCCATCGACCAATTCGGGTGAGCCACCGCCTGGGCCGGGGTCATGGCGGCCATTTCAGCGGTCGTGATGTTGCGGAACGGCCCGCCGCTGGCGGTCAGGATCAATTTTGACACGCCGTCTATGCTATTGCCGGCAAGACATTGGAATATCGCGTTATGCTCGCTGTCAACCGGAAGAATTGTCGCTCCGCTGCGCTGCGCCGCTTCGGTCATCAGCGCGCCGGCGGTGACCAGCGCTTCCTTGTTGGCGAGGGCCACCGTCCGCCCTGCCCCGACCGCCGCCATGACCGGCTCCAGCCCGGCGCAACCGACGATCGCCGCCATCACCCATTCGGCTTCCCCCGCGGCGGCCTCGATCAGCGCGGCGCGCCCGGCGGCGGCCTGACACGCGGTTCCGGCGAGCGCGTCCCTGAGTCGTGGCAACAGCGCTTCGTCGTCGATCACCGCCAACCGGGCCGAGGCGCGGCGCGCGGCGGCGGCCAGCGCATCGACATTGCGCGCGGCGGTCAAGGCAATCACCTCGAAGCGGTCGGGATTGCGCTCGACCAGATCGAGGGTCGAGGTACCGACCGATCCGGTCGCCCCTAGGATCGAGATCTTGCGCTTGCTCAAAGCAGCCCCGCCAACGCCGCCGCGGCGGTTAGCGTTGCCACCACCACCAGGCCGTCGAGGCGGTCGAGGGCGCCACCATGGCCGGGCAGCCAGGTGCCGCTGTCCTTGACCCCGGCCCGGCGTTTCAGTCCGCTTTCGAACAGGTCGCCGGCCTGCGCAGCCAGCGCCAGCAACGGGGCCAGCCACAATAGCGCGTCCGGCAAGCCGGCGGTGCGCGCCCACAAGGCGCCGAACAGGGTTGCGGCGGCGACGCCCCCGGCGAGCCCCGACCAGGTCTTGTTGGGGCTTATCGAAGGGGCCAGCTTGGGTCCGCCAAATGTTCGCCCGGCGAAGTAGGCGCCGATATCGACCGACCAGGTGGTGATGAACACCCACACCAGCAGTTCGAGCCCGATCGGATGGCCGCCGGCCTCGGCGCGGTCGCGGATCCACAACAAGGCCAGCGCCGGCACCAGCGCATAGAAAAACCCGGCGAGCTGCCAGCCGACGCTCCAGCCCCTGACGATGCGGCGCCATTCGAAGAACATCACGCAAGCAGCGAGCGCCGCCAGCGAAGCGAACGGGTAGCCGCCGAGAACCGCCGCGATCAGCGCCGCCGCGATCAGCCCAGCGCCGACCAGGCTACGCTTGGCGAATTCGTTCATCGCCCGCCGAACCGGCGCTGGCGGGTGGCGAAAGTGGCGAGCGCGGCGGAGAATTCGGCCTCGCCGAAGTCGGGCCATAACGTGTCGACGAACAGCAATTCGGCATAGGCCGCCTGCCACAGCAGAAAATTCGACAGCCGCATCTCGCCCGAGGTGCGGATGAGCAGGTCGAGATCGGGCAGATCGGCGGTCTGGAGCAGGGCGGCAATGGCGTCTTCGTCGATTGCGGCGGGATCGAGCGAGCCCTCGCTCGCCTGTTCGGCTAGCGCCTGGGCGGCATGAACGATCTCCGCGCGCGAGCCATAGTTGAGCGCGACGTTGAGCGTCAGCCGAACATTGCCGGCGGTGCGTTCCTCCGCCTTGCGCAATTTGGCCGCGAGCTCGGGTCCGAACGCCTCGGGCTCGCCGATCAGGTGGAGGCGGATGCCTTCTTTCTGGAGAGTCTTCAGTTCACGATCGAGGTAGAAACGCATCAATCCGGTCAAATCGGCAATTTCGGCGTCGGAGCGGCGCCAATTCTCCGAAGAGAAAGCGTAGAGCGTCAGCACTTCGACCCCGGCGTCGACGGCGGCCTGCATCGTCCGGCGCACCGCTTCCGCCCCGGCGCGGTGGCCGGCGACGCGGGGCAACCCCTTGCGCTCCGCCCAGCGGCCATTGCCATCCATGATAATCGCGACGTGGCGCGGCACCGCGCCCGTCCCGCCGCCGGCCGGCGCGGGCACACCCGTGGTCGCGGCGGGGGTGCGGCTCACTTGCCGAGGATTTCCTGTTCCTTGGCGTAGGCGGCGGCGTCGATGTCCTTGATTGTCTCGTCGGTGAATTTCTGAACCTCGACCTCGAACCGTTTGCGCTCGTCTTCACTGATCTCGTGCTTTTTCTCATCGACCTTGAGCGCATCCATGCCGTCGCGGCGGACGTTGCGCACCGCGATCCGTGCTTTCTCGGCATATTGGTTCGCGAGCTTGGCCAGTTCCTTGCGCCGGTCCTCGGTCAGATCGGGGATCGGCAGGCGGATCAACTGACCGTCGGTAATCGGGTTGATGCCGAGCCCGGCGTTGCGGATTGCTTTTTCGACCGCGCCGATGTTCGAGCGGTCCCACACCTGGACCGAGATCAGCCGCGGTTCGGGCACCGATACGGTGGCGAGCTGGTTGATCGGCATGTTGGCGCCGTAGACATCGACCTGGATCGGATCGAGCAGCGCAATCGAGGCACGGCCGGTGCGCAGACCGCCCAGATCGTGCTTCAAGGCCTCGACGGCGCCGTGCATGCGGCGCTGAATGTCGGACTTGTCATAGGCAGGCATTGCTCACTCCTCGTTCTGAACGATCGTCGCCGTTCCGCCGCCCGCAAGCACCGTGGCGAGATTGCCCGGTTGGCGGATGTTGAACACAATGATCGGGATATCATTGTCGCGGCACAGCGCGACCGCCGATGCGTCCATCACCCGCAGGTCATCGGCCAGAACACGGTCGAATCCGATGCTGTCATAGCGGACTGCGTCGCCATTCTGCTTGGGATCGCTGTCATAGACGCCATCGACGCTGGTGCCCTTGAACAAAGCGCCGCACTTCATCTCCGCGGCGCGCAACGCGGCGCCGGTATCGGTGGTGAAATAGGGGCTGCCAACGCCGGCCGCGAAGATCACCACCCGGCCCTTGGCGAGGTGGCGCTCGGCGCGGCGACGGATGACCGGCTCGCACACCTGGTCCATCTTGATCGCCGACTGGACGCGGGTTTCTACTCCCAGCTGCTCAAGCGCGCTCTGCATGGCGAGCGCGTTCATCACCGTCGCCAGCATGCCCATGTAGTCGGCCTGGGCGCGGTCCAAGCCCCTGGCCGCCCCGGCCATGCCACGAAAAATGTTGCCGCCGCCGATGACGAGACAGATTTCAAGGCCTTGCCCGATCGCCTGCTTGACCTCGGCTGCAAGACCATTGACCGCATCCTGGTCGATGCCGAACTGGCCGGGTCCCATCAGCGCCTCGCCCGACAGCTTGAGCAGGATGCGGTGAAAGCGCGGGCGGGTCATGCGGGCTCCTGGAATAGCACCCCGAACGACAACGGGGCGAAGGCGCTTTAAGACGCCCCCGCCCCGCTGCCAACCGCGAAGA
>JANLQS010000073.1:0-13180 GCA_031367995.1 Sphingomonas sp. | reverse complement strand
CGCGGCGCAGCAGGCGGGCGCGGCGGCGCTCAAGGCGAGGTTCCGCGACGCCGGCCTGCCGGTCATGGAGTCGGTGACGCACATCGTGCCGCTGCTGGTCGGCTGCCCGGTCAAGGCCAAGGCGATCAGCGACATCCTGCTCGGCGAATATGGCCTCTACGTTCAGCCGATCAATTTCCCGACCGTGCCGCGCGGCACCGAGCGGCTGCGTTTTACCCCCGGACCATGCCACAGCGAGGCCATGATGGATGCGCTGACCGCGGCGCTGACAGAGGTCTGGGGCCGGCTCGAACTGGAACTCCGCCGCGCCGCCTGATCAGGGCCGGCCGTCTGGTCGTGGACCGAATAGCTTTGGTCCATAAACGACGACGAACAGCACGAACGCGCCGCCCCACGACAGGCCCGCGAGCTCGACCGCCCGCATATAATCGACCGGCAGCAACGGCGCGGCGACGCGAAGCGCGGCCCCGAGCGTGACCAGGACATAGATTGCCCTGGTCCAGCCGTCGGCGCTAAGTTCGCGACCGGTGTGGCCGAGCGTCGCGCGGGTCATCACAGCAAGGATCATGGTGGCCATCGCGCCAGCCGTGAGTGCGTGGATCGCGCCGCTAGCGGGAACGACGGAGCCGACGAGGCTGAGGCCGAGCAGGCATAATCCTACTGGGAGCCAAGCATAGCCGATGTGCAAGACGAGGACGAGTGGATCCCGCCTGGCTCTCACACCGCTCCACCGCGCGAGCCTGATTGCCTGCAGCGGGGCAGCCAGTAACAAGAGGATGCCGACAAAAGAGTTGAACGGCGCAAACAGCCAAATCGCCATGGTAATTGCCGTCATGGCTATAACGATCTTGTCGAAAATGCCGGGCTGCGTCGGAAGTCCGCGCTGAGCGCCCTGCTTGATCAGCCAGTTGCGCGTAAATGACGGGACGATGCGGCCGCCGACCATCGAAATCATCAGGATGACGAGCGCAATCGCGGCGCGCGTGCCAAGGCCTTGATCAGGGATGATGCCGGCTGCGGCGAGGTGATCGACGGCATCGGCGATCGCGAACAGCAGCACGATCACGACAATCGGAACATTGCGGTTCTTGGCGGCGAAGACTTCGCGCGCGGCGAGCGCGGCGAGAACAACGAAGAAACCGACGTCGACCAACGCAGGCAGAAGCGGGCCCAGCTGCGCCGAAAACAACACCGCCACCCGCGCCGACAGCCATAACCCGAACAGCATCGCGAGCGGCACGCCAGCAATCGGCAAGCGGCCGGTCCAATTCGGAATTGCTGTCAGCAGGAAGCCGGCAATGACGGCTCCAACGAAGCCGAACAGCATTTCATGCCGGTGCCAGGCCAGCGGATCGAAATGGGTCGGGAGGGTGAATGCGCCGCCCAACGCGCAAAGCCAGAGCGCCAGTGCGACAAGGGCCCACAGCGCGCCACCCGCGAAGAAGGGTCGGTAGCCGCCCCGGAAAAACGGGTGTGACCCAGCCATTCGTCGCTTTCTCAAGGCAAGCATTTGTTCGCCGCGTGTGATCATGTCTTCACCATTTGGTTTTCAAATGCGTTCTTATCCGAGCAAGGAACCGGCCTCCCTGTGAAAGCAGGACATCCATATTCATTCCGCCGGAACGAGTGCGGCTTCGGCAACAATCCGTCGTTCGCGGCGGGGCACCAGCAGCCGGAACGCGAACAGCGCCAGCATCACCGCGCCCGTGCTGAAAACGATGTCGCCAGGGACCCGCATCCACACCAGCGTTTCCATCACGGTGCCATGAACGATCTCGGGCGAGCGCGCGTACCAGAAGCTCGAAGTGATGCTGTGATAGGCCTGGAATAGGCCGGCGGGGACGAGGCTCAAGAAGACCATCATCGCCAGCCCGCCGTTAAGTGCCCAGAAGGTCGGTTTCAACAGCGCGTCCGACCAGACTGCCGAGCGGTAGGCGGTGCGCAGGCAGAACAGCATCAGGCCGATTCCGAGCATCCCGTAAACCCCGAACAGCGCGGCGTGAGCATGGGCGGGAGTCATGTTGAGACCCTGGATATAATAAAGCGAGATCGGCGGGTTGATTGCAAAGCCGAGCACGCCCGCCCCAACCAGGTTCCAGAACGACACTGCGACGAAGAACATGATCGGCCATTTGTAGGTTGCGACCCACGGCACAGACTTCGTCATCCGGTAATTGTGGAGTGCCTCCACCCCTAGCACCGACAAGGGCACCACCTCGAGCGCTGAGAACATCGCGCCCCAGGCGATGACGGCCGTTGGCGTTCCGGAGAAATAAAGATGGTGAAGCGTGCCGATGATTCCGCCAGTAAGAAACACGGCAGTTGAAAAAATCACCGCCGTGTTCGCGGACCGCGCGCGCACCAGTCCCAACCCAGCGAATATCAAGGCGATCACCGCCGTCGCGAACACTTCAAAGAAGCCCTCGACCCACAGATGGACCACCCACCAGCGAAAATATTCGATCATCGAAAGTGGGGTGTGACGGCCCCAGGTCAGCGCGGCGCCGAAGAACAGGCCAATGCACACGGTCGAAATAAACACCATGGCGACGAGGCCGCGGGTTTCGTTGCGGCTTTTCATCGCCGGCCACAATGCGCGGCCGACCAATGTCAACCAGATCATCAACCCGGCGAACAGCAATATTGCCCAGAATCGGCCGAGATCGACATATTCATAACCCATGTGGCCAAACCAGAAATTGGTTCCGTGGCCAAGCCTCTGCTGGATCGCGAGCCACTCGCCGGCGAACGAGCCGACCACCACGAATAGCAGCGCGCCGAACAGTAGATTGACCCCGAGTTTCTGATGTTTTGGCTCATGGTTGGACAACATCGGCGCGACGTAGAGCCCGGTCGCCAGCCACGCGACGGCGATCCAGAAAATGCCGAGCTGCGTGTGCCATGTGCGGGTCAACGCGTAGGGAATGACTTCGGAGATGTTGTAGCCATAGAATTGCTGACCTTCGACCGCATAATGCGCGGTGATCGCGCCGAACATAACCTGGGCGAGCAAAAGCGTGATGACGGTGACGAAATACTTCGTCGTCGCCTTCATCGACGCGGTCGGCTCCATCGACAGGAACGGATCGCGCGCTGGGATCTTGGCCGATTCCTCCGCGCCGCGCCGCGCCTGATACCATAACAGCCAGCCGATTCCGGCAATCAAGAACAGGAAGCTGGCTACCGACCACATACCAAGTGACGCGGACGGCGTGTTGCCGACCAGCGGCTCGTGCGGCCAGTTGTTGGTGTAGCTGATCTTCTCGCCAGGACGCTCGGTAACGCTGGTCCAGGCGGTCCAGAAGAAGAAGGCGCTCAGCTGACGCCGAAATTCGGGGTCGGTGATTGATTTTTCCGGAATCGCATATTGGACGCGCAGCGCGTGAAGTGACGGATCGCTGCTGAATAATGTTCGGTAATGCTGGCCAACCGCCGTTATGGCCTTGGCTCGCGCGTCGGACACGGTGATCGTGCCGGTTGCCTCGTCATAGCGATTGGCGCGCACGTCTTGCTTGAGACGTGCCTTGAGCGCGGCCTGCTGCTCGAGGCCAAGCGCGGCGAAACTGTCCGCGCCTTCGGCGCGAGCCCAATTGTCGAGCATGGTCGTGGCTTCGCGATGCAGCCAGTCGGCGCCCCAATCGGGCGCTACGTAACCGCCATGACCCCACACCGAGCCGAGTTGCATTCCGCCCAAGGTCTGCCACACCTCGCGGCCGTCCTGGATATCGGCCTTGGTGAACAACGTCTCGCCGCTCGCGGAGACCACACTTATCGGCACGGGAGGCGCCTTGACGTAGATTTCGCGGCCGATCAGCCCCAGGATGGCGAAGGAGAGGATGAAAATTCCCCCGAGCCACAGCCACAATTTCTTCGAATAGGTCATAGGTCCCCCGTGTCGGGTGCTGACGATCGATCACCGATACGGCGCGGGTCGACAGCACGACATTCCGGGGTTTCCCCTATGTATTGTTCCGGAGTTTGCAGATCGTTGCCTCCATGCCTTGGGTGCAAACTGATGCTCAAACTCCAAAGCCGCAGCGGCATCCTTCATGAATGACGGACTGTAACGGGCATAAGCCCGCTCCGTGACCCTGGTCGAGGTGTGTCCCAGGAACTGAGAGATCTTCTGCAATGGCACATCGGCCTGGGCCATCCATACGCCCGCGGTGTGGCGAAAAACATGTGGCGAGCAGGGGATGCTTGACCGCTTGGCTGCCATTCGGATTGCTTTCTTGATACTCTTCACGGCTTGACCATCCCATTCGATCACAAAGTCAGTAATTGCACTCGGTCTGAGAAATAATTTCTTCGTTCCGATTGCCCGTTGGGATTGACTTCGGAAATGCCGCGTGTGCGATCCTGGCCGGGCCCGCAATGACTAGGCGCAGCAAAAAGGGAGGGGCTTGGCCCCTCCCTTCCTGAATCCTGCCGTTCGCGCGGGCCGGCGTCTTAGCCGCGTTCGCCCGGCGGCGGCGGCGGCGGCGGTGGCGGCGGCGGTGGCAGGGGCGGGCACATGTCGGTCGCCAGAATGACCGAGCCGTCGGCGCAAACCTGCGTCGCCGCTGGTGGCGGCGGCGGCGGCGGCGGAGACGGCGGCGCGATTACGACCGGCGCGATACGATGGCCGAACATGAAGCCAAGCCCGAGGCTGATGCGATCCTCCCGCAGCTTGCTGTTGATGGTCGCGTCAATGCCTTCCGAGTCATAGTGGAAGATCTTGCGGCCGTAATTGGTGCGGCGATATTCGGTGCGCAGAGTTAGCGCCTCGGACAAAGCATATTCCATGCCACCGCCGAACGTCGGGCCCCAGCGGCCGTTGCGGCTGATGTTGCGATTGCCCCACGGCGCCAGTTCGGGTCCGCTGAAGCCGACTTCGTGGCCGGTGTGGGTGGTGACCTTGCCATAAGCGATGCCGCCCGTGGCGTATGCAAGCAGGTCGGGCGTCACGAGGAAACCGGCGCGGGCGCGCAGGCTGGCGTTCCACTTGGTCGCGACATGCCACTGGCCGTTGTCAGGATTATCCTGTTCCTGCAGCCGACCGCTTTCGGACGCTCCACTGACATGGTTGGCATCAGCTTCGAGGCCGAGCACCGCCCCGCCTACCTGATAGTCATAGCCGGCATAGAGGCCCGCGCTGACCCCGGAGACGGAGAAATGGATTGGCTCGATCGTCCCCCACGTGTCGTTGATGAAGCTGTCATTGCTGTTAGGGTCAAAGCCCTTGAACCCGACGTTGCTACGCGACGCACCGATCGCCGCGCCGAGGTGGAAGCCGGTCCAATTGCTGCGACTGGTGGTCGCCATACGCCCGTCAGGCGAACCGAGGCGGTAATTCATGCCGAACAGGAAGCTGTTGACGCGAATCCGATTGGTAACGCTGGCCTCCTCGAAGTGGCAATTGCCGTCGCAGAAGGTGAGCGCCGGATCCAACGAGTAATTGAGGCGGTAGTGACCGAAATTAGTGAGGCGATATTCGGCCTTGAAGCTGACGTTGGAATCGAGCGCATATTCGATGCCACCGCCGAACGTCAGGCCGGTACGTGTGCCGCCACCGACGTCCCGGTTGCCCCAGTCGGGGTAGCGTTCGTAGAAATCGGAGTTATCGGCCGGCTCCATGCCGCCGCGAATCCTGAACTTGGCGAAGGTGACGCCGCCGACACCATAGATGAGCGCGCGGTCGCCGGCGGCAAAGCCGAGGCGCCCGCGGATGCCTGCGTTCCATTTCGAATTGACCGTCCACAGCCCGCCCGGACCGGGGTAACGGTCTTCGGTGGCATAGGCATTGGCCGCGCCGGCGGTGCGGTTGGCATCGGCCTCGATACCGATGACGATGCCGCCGAACTGCAGGTCATAGCCCGCGTCGATGCCGCCGAGGACGCTCATGTGGGATAAGGGGACGAGGTTCCACGGACCGACGGTTTCGCCGCCACCGATCGGGTTGCACGGGCCTTCGCAGCCAGTGAAATAATTATTGTCGACGCCCGACATGCGGGTGCGGGTCGAACTGGCGCCGATCTGGGTGCCGATATGGAAACCGGTCCAGTTGCGGACCGCCCGGCCGCTGCCCTCGACGCCGCTGGCCATCGAAGCTTCGTCGGCGCCGAAGCTGTAAGTCATGCCGACCAGGAATCGGTTGGTGGATACCTTGTGTTGGACCGTCCCCGGGGTGGCGAGGCCGCTGGGGTCATAAATGTAGCGGTAGGTCGCCGTGCCATAGTCGGAGTATCGATACTCGCCGCGCAGCTTCCAGTGGTTTCCGAGTGCATATTCGGCGCCCCCGCCGATCACGAAACCGGTTTTCGATTTGCCGTTGCCGGTGCCGATGTTGACGTGATGGCCCCAGTTCGGGTTGAGCTCGTAGAAGCTATTGTCCGAATCGATTTCTTCCCCAGCGTAGACTGGAAAACGGCCGAAGGTGATGCCGCCGGTGCCGTAAAGGAGCAGTCGTTCGGTCGCGAGAACGCCGGCGCGCACGCGCAGGCTCGCGTCCCATTTGGAGTTGACGGTGAACATGCCGCCGGGCCCCGGATAAAGATCTTCGCTGATGTTGCCGCCCGACGAGCCGCCGACCGGCTTGTTGATGTCGCCTTCCAGCCCGAAGACGAAATTGCTCGCCCGGAAACTGTAGCCGGCGTAGCCGCCGAGCACGAGATTGCCGTGGGGGAATGACAGCGGCCCCCACGCCCCGTCATTGTCGCCCCCGCCGTCGCCGCCGTTTTCGTCAAAACCGGACAACCTGGATTTGACGCTGCCGACACCGGCCTGGACCCCGACATAGGGCCCCGTCCAGTTGACTCCGCCGGCAGGAGTGGTCGTGACCGGCTGCTGGTTCTGAGCATGAGCGGCCGTCGGCACGGCCAGCGAAGCGGTTGCCATCAGCAACCCATAAAACTTGTTATTCATCAAACGCCCCCTTTGCTTGATAAAATCAAAGGTGCATCCGAAACGATCAAATGTCTAGTCGCCGACTCTCGATCGTCGATTCCGTTTTGGTCGATTGTGAGGATGCCGCATCGGCGGTATCCGGAGCGCAGCTAGAGGCAGGCCTCGAGGTAGGGCTGATCGAAGCCGAATTGCTTGGCTTTTTCAAGGCTGTAAGGGCGCAGGCCCATCGAGCGATACTCGCCCATGATCTTCCCGTCGGCGCTTTCGTCCATATATTCGAACTTGAACAATTCCTGGGTGACGATGACGTCGCCTTCCATGCCGATCACTTCGGTGATGTTGGTCGTGCGACGCGAACCGTCGCGCAGGCGCTTGACCTGGACGATGAGGTCGACCGAGTCGGCGATCTGGCGCGAAATGGCTTCCTTCGGCACCTTGATGTCGCTCATCATCACCATGTTTTCCATACGCGCGAGGCATTCGCGCGGGGAGTTGGAGTGAAGCGTCGCCATTGAGCCGTCGTGGCCGGTGTTCATCGCGGCCAGAAGGTCGAAACACTCCGGCCCGCGAATCTCGCCGAGGATGATGCGGTCAGGACGCATACGCAACGCGTTGATGACGAGGTCGCGGATGCTGATCGCGCCCTGGCCCTCAAGGTTGGCGGGGCGGGTTTCCAACGGCAGCCAGTGCGGCTGCTGGAGGCGAAGCTCGGCCGCGTCCTCGATCGTCAGCACGCGCTCGCCCGGATCGATCATCTTCGACAGGGCATTGAGCATGGTCGTCTTACCCGAGCCGGTGCCGCCCGAAATGACGATGTTCATGCGGCTGGCGCCGGCGATCTTGAGCACCGTCGCCATCTTCTCCGACATCGATCCGAAGCCGCGCATCATGTCGAGCGTGATCGGCTTTTCGGAGAATTTACGGATCGAGATGGCGGTGCCGCGCAAGCTGAGCGGCGGGACGATGACGTTGACGCGGCTGCCGTCGGGCAGGCGGGCGTCGGCCAGCGGGGTGGTCTGGTCGACGCGGCGGCCGACCTTGTTGACGATCCGCTGGGCGATCTGGAACAGATGCTCCTCGTCGCGGAACTGGATGTGGGCGAGTTCGAGCTTGCCCTTGCGCTCGATGTAGGTCTGGTCGGGGCCGTTGACCATGATGTCGCTGATCGCCGGATCGGCGAGCAATTCCTCAAGCGGCCCGAGACCGAGCAATTCGTCTACCAGGACCTTTTCCAGCGCGAACTGCTCGCGCCGATTGAGCGTAATCTTGAGTTCGGCCAGCACTTCCGAAATGATCGGGCGGAACTCCTCGGCGAGCTCGTCCTTGCCGAGCGTCGCCGCGGCTTCGGGGTCGACCCGCTCGAGCAAGCGGGGAAGCACTTGTTCCTTGATCCGGTGGACCGAAGCCTCGAATCCCTCGACCTTGCTGCTGCCCTGCTCACCGCTGGCGTTCTGACGCTGGTTGAGGCGGTCCATCGCGCCGCCGGGAACCATCGGCGGACCCGACATCGGCTCGGGCGCGATCGGTTCGTCGCTGTCGCCGTCCTCGACCGGGGGGAATTGATCTCCACCACCGCCGCTTCCGCCGGGACCCGACTTCATTGGGCGCGCGACGCCGAAGTTCGGGCGCTGGCTGCCGCCCAGTCCGTTGCGCTTGCCAAATGCGTTCATGTTCAACCCAACCGTTGCAATTCAGGGACAATCGCAATGGTGAATAGCGTCCAAACTTTTAGAAAAGCCTAACTGCTGGTCGACTGGACAATGCCAAGCGGCGGATGATCGGCCGGGCACGGGCGCAGCGGATCGGGCCGCAAGGTCCACATTTCGAGCGTCCGCTTGGAGGAAGCCTTGATGTGCCGCGCCAGGCGATAATCGCACCACAAATGGCGTTCGACGATCGCCGCGGTGCGGTTGTTGCGGGTGAGGAACTTGCGCCGCCCGGTCAGCACCACCGTCGGGCGATGCGCGAAGATGCGTTCGACTTCGGCCTCGGGCGACACTGGCAAAGCGGGCGCCTCGACTTCGGTTTCAAGGTGGTCGGGGAAGACAAACGGCGACAGATGACAGGCATCGGCCGCGTTATAGAGGTAGGTCGGGCCGTAATAAATATAGAGGCAGCCGCCATGCAGCTCATGCTCGACCGCAGCGGCGATGCGATTGAAGCTGTCGCGGCGATGGAACAAATGCTTGGGCGTCGGTGCCTCGATCATGATCGGCACCGCAACCACCATCAGCGCGAACAGCAGCCCGTCGCGGCGGTCGGCGAACAGGCGGGCCATCACGACGCTCATCGGCAGCATCAGCGGCAGCGTGTAGTGATTGAAGAAATTGGGCACTGAAAGAAAGCCGACCAGCGCTGCCGCCAGCCATCCGACGAGGAACAGCGTCACGCGGTCGCGACCGGCGGCGCGCCACTGGACGGCCAGCGCGCTGGCCGTGACGAGCAGCGGAACGGCGAGGAACAGCAGCATCTGGGGCACGTCGCCGAACCGCTCCTTGAGGCTCAGCGGGGTACGCATGAAGATCGACACGACGGTCGCAAACCACATGTCCCGGGCGTGGCCGATCAAGGCATAGGCGCCGAACGCGGCGAATGTCGGCAAGGCGGCGACTGCCGCCATCGCCGCGGCGAGGGCAGCGACTGCCGCCGGGCGGCGGGTCTCGCGCCATTCGGCGAGGAGGAACAGGATGGCGAAAAAGGCGCCTTCGAACAACGTCGTCGGCTTGACCTGGATGGCAAGGCCGGACATCGCCATCGTCAGCAGCGCGGCGGGCCAGCGGCGCCGGCGGTCACCGACAGTGGCGTCGAACGTCAGCAGCGCGGCAAGCGCGATCAGCAGGTTGTAAAACACCGGCGACTGGCCGCCGCCGCCGCCCATCGTCGGCAGCAGGGCGACGTAGGCGATTCCGGCGCGCAGGCCGCCGGTGCGGTCGGCGATCCGCTCGCCCAGCCGCATGATGACGAAAGCGGTGGCGAGCACGGCGAGCGCCGCGACGAGATGATAGACGATGACGCTATCGCCACCCAACGCGGCGATGCCTTCATAGATCAGGAACAGGCCGATTGGTTTCCTGTCCCACACATCGACATAGGGCAGCGCGCCGTGGAGCATCGCCTTGCCGGTGAACAGGTAGAATTGATCGTCGACGTGGGTCAGCGGGTTGTTGAACTCGCCGAGCCGGGTGAACAGCACGACCAGCAGCAGAATCCCGAAGCAGCGCCAAAGTGTGGCGTGGTCGGAAACTGGCTGGGCGGTGCTGGTCGGCCGACCCTCGCGGTCTAGCGCCGGGTCCATGTCAGCCATCCGCTGGCGACATAATTCCACACCGATCCGACGACCGCGCCGGCGAGCCCGGCGAGCCACCATTCGGGATAGCGCGCAAAGACCAGCGAGCCGATGCCGACGTTGGCGACCGCTCCGAGCGAACATACCAGATAGAAGGAAACGAGACCCTTGAACCAGCGGACTCCCTTGAGCTGCTGGTCGCGGTAGGTGAAGCGATTGTTCATCGCGAAGTTGAACGTCATCGCGGCGATCACCGCGCCGGCCTGGGCGGCGGCGAAGGCCAGTCCGGCGCCGCTGAACAGCAGCTTGAGCAGGGTCAGGTGGACGATCACGCCGATCATCCCGACCGCGCCGAACAGGATCAGCTTGACCGGGACGAACCGGCCCAGCGTCTTGTCGAGCAACAGCTCGAGATATTCGAGGGCGACGGTCTGATCGAGCTTGGACTCGCCGTGCTGGCGGGTGCCGAAGGTGTAGCCGACCTCTGCCAGCGACAGCCGCCGCGGGTGCGACGCAACGAGGTCGAGCAGGATTTTGTAGCCGACGCTCGACAGCGCGGGGGCGGCCTCGAGCAGGACGTCGCGGCGGATCGCGAAGAAGCCGCTCATCGGGTCCGACAGCGGGGTCTTCATGATCGGCGCGGCAAGCGCGGTGGCGAAGCGGCTGATCTTGAGCCGGCCGGAATCCCATTCGCCGGTCGAGCCGTTGGCGGCGTAGCGCGTGCCGATCGCCAATTCCTTGCCGTCGGCGACCGCGCGAAAGAGGTCGGGCAGGATCTTTTCGTCATGCTGAAGGTCGGCGTCGATCACCGCGACCACCGGGGCGGTCGATGCCAGCGCCCCTTCGACCACCGCCGACGACAGGCCGCGACGACCGACCCGGCGAATCAGGCGGATGCGGCGATCCACCTGGGCAAGGCGGGTGATCAGTTCGGGTGTGCCGTCGGTCGAGCCATCGTCGACGAACATCGCTTCCCATTCGATGCCGGCGAGGGCGAGGTCGATCCGTTCGAGCAAAATCTCGACATTGCCGACCTCGTTGAAGGTCGGAATCACGACGCTGAGCGCCAAGGGCGCATCCAATAAAGTCGTGTCGATGGCGAGCTTAGGTTGATACATGCCGGAAAATCATCCCTCGGAAATGCCTGGATCACGACCCAATAGTATCAGGGTAAATACCCGGTTAACGCTGCATCGATCGTCTTGCGGCAATTCCCTCGGCTGGGCCGCGCCGACCCCTAGTCGCGGTCCAATGCGGCGGAAAGCAGGCGCGGCGTCGCGGGGACAGTGCCGCCGCGCGGCTAGGCAGCGCCGTCGGGCAAGCTCTCGGCGAGCACGGTCAGGCCCGTATCGCCGACTTCGGCAAAGCCGCCGCTGACCATAATCGCCTCCGGCTGCGACCCTTGCGTCTTGTAGACCTTGAGCGCGCCGTCCTTGAGCACGGTCATCACCGGCGCGTGGCCGGCCATGGCGCCGAATTCGCCTTCGACGCCAGGGACGACGACCATGTACACGTCCTCCGAGCGGACGAGTTTCTCGGGCGTGACGAGTTCGAAGTGAAGGTCGGCCATCGATTACGCCTCGTTGGCCATTTTCTCGGCCTTGGCGATCGCTTCCTCGATGCCGCCGACCATGTAGAAGGCGCTCTCGGGGAGGTGGTCGTACTCGCCGTTCACCACCGCCTTGAACGAGGCGACGGTGTCTTCGACCTGGACGAACTTGCCGGGGATGCCGGTGAACACTTCGGCGACGTGGAACGGTTGGCTGAGGAAGCGCTGGATCTTGCGGGCGCGGCCAACGGTCAGTTTATCCTCTTCGCTCAGCTCGTCCATGCCGAGGATGGCGATGATGTCCTGCAGCGACTTATACTTCTGCAGCGTTTCCTGGACCGCGCGGGCGGTCTCGTAATGCTCCTGGCCGACGACCGCCGGAGTCAGCACGCGGCTGGTCGAATCGAGCGGATCGACCGCCGGATAGATGCCCAGTTCCGAAATAGCGCGGTTGAGGGTGGTGGTCGCATCGAGATGGGCGAACGACGCCGCCGGGGCCGGATCGGTAAGATCGTCGGCGGGGACGTAGATCGCCTGGACCGAGGTGATCGAGCCCTTGTTGGTCGAGGTGATCCGCTCCTGCAGCTGGCCCATGTCAGTCGCCAGTGTCGGCTGATAGCCGACCGCCGAGGGGATGCGGCCCAAAAGCGCCGACACTTCCGAGCCGGCCTGGGTGAAGCGGAAGATGTTGTCGACGAAGAACAACACGTCCTGGCCTTCGACGTCGCGGAAATATTCGGCCTGCGTCAGGCCCGACAGCGCGACGCGGGCACGTGCGCCCGGCGGCTCGTTCATCTGGCCGAAGACGAGCGCAACCTTGGAGCCTTCGGGGGTCGGGTTGCCGTCCTTGTCCTTGGCGATGACGCCCGCGTCGAGGAATTCGTGATAGAGATCGTTGCCCTCGCGGGTGCGCTCGCCGACGCCAGCGAACACCGAAACGCCGCCGTGGCCCTTGGCGATATTGTTGATCAGTTCCTGGATGAGCACGGTCTTGCCGACCCCGGCGCCGCCGAACAGGCCGATCTTGCCGCCCTTGGCGTAAGGCGCGAGCAGGTCGATGACCTTAATCCCGGTAACGAGGATGCTGGCTTCGGTCGACTGGTCGACGAACGGCGGCGCCTCGGCGTGGATGTTCGAATAGAGGTCGCTGCCGATCGGGCCGCGCTCGTCGATCGGCTCGCCGATGACGTTCATGATGCGGCCCAAGGTCATCGGACCGACGGGGACGCGGATCTGGCTGCCGGTGGCGGTGACGCGCTGGCCGCGGGTGAGGCCCTCGGTGGCGTCCATGGCGATGGTGCGGACGATATTCTCGCCAAGGTGCTGGGCAACCTCGAGGACGAGGCGCTGGCCGTTGTTCTCGGTCTCCAGCGCGGCGAGGATCGGCGGCAGCTCGCCTTCGAACGCGACGTCGACGACCGCGCCGATGATCTGCGCGACGCGGCCGACGAGCTTGCCCG
>JANLQS010000040.1:0-4101 GCA_031367995.1 Sphingomonas sp. | reverse complement strand
CACAGCCCCACGTCGCATAGCGGAACAGTCGCTCATTCTCCTGGGCGCGGTGCAACAGGTCGGCGAGGCGCGCGGATCGGCCGGCTGGCAACGAATCAGGGTCGGCGCGAGGAGCATCCATTCGCGACCCGCCTAGCACGGTCGCGTTGCATAAAAAACACAGTCGATGCGAGGTTGCGTCAGGCGGCGCTTCGGGCGAGCCAGGGCGCGTAGAATTCACGAAGCATCGCGGTCACCGTGGCGGGATCCTCGACGAAGTTGACGCGGTTGCGGAACTCGGCCGATCCCGGCAGCCCCTTGGTGTACCAACCGATGTGCTTGCGCGCCAGATTGACCCCGGTGACGGTGCCATACAGCGATTGCATGGCGTCATATTGTTCAAGGATGACGTCGAGCTGCTCGCCGATGTCGGGTTCGGGCTTGTCGCCCCCGCCGGCGAGGTCGCTCATCACCTGGCCGAGCAGCCACGGCCGGCCATAGGCGCCTCGGCCGATCATGATTCCGTCGGCGCCCGATTGACGAAGCGCGTCCCGCGCGTCCTCGCGGCTATTGATGTCGCCGTTGACGATCACCGGAAGGCGGGTTGCCTGCTTGACCTTGCGCACGAAGCTCCAGTCGGCCGAGCCCTTGTACATCTGGCAGCGGGTGCGGCCATGGACGGTGATCATGCGAATGCCGAGGTCCTCGGCGATGCGCGCCAGCTCGGGCGCGTTGAGGCTCGAATGATCCCAGCCCATGCGCATCTTGAGCGTCACCGGCACCCGTACCGCCTTGACCGTCGCGGCGATGATCGACGCGGCCAGCGGCAGGTCGCGCATCAGTGCCGACCCGGCGTCGCCGTTGACGACCTTCTTGACCGGGCAGCCCATGTTGATGTCGATGATCGCGGCGCCGCGCTGCTCGTTGAGCTTGGCCGCCTCGGCCATCTCGGCCGGGCCGCAACCGGCCAGTTGAAGCGACACCGGCTCCTCGACCGGGTCCCACGCCGCTTTCTGCAGGCTCTGGCGGGTCTCGCGGATCATCGCCTGGCTGGCGATCATCTCGCTGACCGTCAGCCCGGCGCCATAGCGCTTGACCATCTTGCGGAACGGCAGATCGGTGACGCCCGTCATCGGCGCCAGGATGACCGGCGCGGCGATGGTCACGGGTCCGACCGAGATGGGTTTGATCAGGCTCATGGGAAAGCGCGCCTTTACAGAAGGAGGCCCAAGCGGGCAAGGCGCGGCGATGTCCACCGCCCCTCCGAAGGTTACCGCCCTTATCGTCGCCGCCGGATCGGGCAGCCGGATGGGCGGCGACCTGCCCAAGCAATATCGATTGCTGGCGGGCAAGGCGGTGCTGGCCCATGCGGTCGACGCACTGGCATCGCATCCGCGCGTCGATGCCGTGCGCGTGGTCATCGGCGCCGGGCAGCAAGAGATCGCCCGCCTCGCGCTGGGCGAGCGTGATGTCGGCGATGTCATCATCGGCGGCCCCGAGCGGGCCGACAGCGTCCGCGCCGGGCTGGCGGCGATCGGCGACGGCATCGTCCTGGTCCACGACTCCGCGCGTCCTCTCTGTCCCCACGCCGTTATCGACCGGCTGCTCGACGCGCTAAAAACCCACGACGGTGCCGTGCCCGCGCTGCCCGTGACGGACACTCTGGCGAGGGGCGACCGAACGCTCGACAAAATGGTCGACCGCCGCCATCTGCTGCGCATCCAGACCCCGCAGGCGTTCCACGTCGAGGACCTGCTGTTCGCCTTTGACGAAGCGAAGGCGCGCGCTCCGACCGACGAATCGAGCGTGATGGTCGCCGCCGGACTCAAGGTCGCCACCGTCGCGGGGGATGCGATGCTCGAAAAGCTGACCGGGCAAAGCGATTGGGACCGCGCCGAAGCGATGATCGCCGCGCGGTTCGTCAGCCGCACCGGCCTGGGGTTCGATGTCCATGCCTTCGCCGGCGCCGGGCCGATCATGCTCGGCGGGGTCGAAATCGCTTACGACCGCGGCCTGGCCGGGCACAGCGACGCCGATGTCGCGCTCCATGCCTTGACCGACGCTATTCTCGGTGCCGCCGGGCTCGGCGATATCGGCGAGCATTTCCCGCCGGGCGACCCGCAATGGCAAGGCGCCAGCAGCGATCGTTTCCTCGCCCACGCGGCGGACCTTGTACGCCGGGCGGGCGGTGTCATCGACCATGTCGATTGCACGATCATCTGCGAAGCGCCAAAGGTGGGACCGCACCGTGCCGCAATGCGTTCCACCATCGCCGCGATCCTCGCGATCGGCGAAGGGGCGGTCAGCGTCAAGGCGACGACCACCGAGCGGCTCGGCTTTGCCGGGCGCGGCGAAGGTATCGCCGCCCAAGCCGTGGCAACGGTGCGGATGGAGACGAGATGATATCATTGCTGCCCGACGAGCTGGTCGCCAAGGCGCGCGAAGTGATCGAGGCCAACCGCGCCGCCGGCCGCCGCATTGCCGTCGCCGAAAGCTGCACCGGCGGGCTGGTCAGCGCCGCTTTGACCGAAATCGCCGGCTGCTCCGACGTGTTCGAGGCCGGCTATGTCACATATTCGAACGAGGCCAAACATGGCCTTCTCAATGTCGGCAGCGAAGTCGTCGAAACGTTCGGCGCGGTCAGCATCGCCACCGCCTGGGCGATGGCGCAGGGCGCCCTTGAAGCGTCGGGCGCCGATATCGCGGTGGCCATCACCGGCATCGCCGGCCCCGACGGCGGCAGTCCATCGAAACCGATCGGGACGGTCGTATTTGCACGCGCCGAGCGCATGCCCGGCCCCGATGAAGTGGTCGCCGACCAGAAATTGTTCGACGCCCGCGATGGCCGTTCCGGCGTGCGCTTTCAGGCGACGCTGTGCGCGCTGGAGCTGCTGATGCCGTAAAGCGCCGCGGCGCGCTGCTCGAAGGCGCCCGTCATCCGCCGCAGGGCGCGGTCGAACATCGCCCCCGCCAGGCTTTCGAACAGCCGCGACCTGAACGCGAAATCGACCGAGAAGAAGACGTCGGTGCCGCCATCGGCGCCGGATTCGAACCGCCACTCATTCTTCAGATATTTGAGCGGCCCGTCGATATAATCGACGACGATCCTTGTGGGTCGCTGCTTGGTCACCCGGCTGGTGAATCGCTCCTTGAAGGCGTTGAACCCGACGACCAGGTCGGCAATTGTTTCGATCTCGCTCGACGAGCGGATCCTGACCGCCACCACCCACGGCAGGAACTCGTCGTAGCGCGCGATGTCGGCGACGAGGTCGAACATCTGCTCGGGCGTGTAGGGCAGATGCTTGGTCTCGGAATGACGCGGCATCAGGCGGTCGCGGCCCCTGCCCTCGCCACCTGCGCCTCGCGCGCCGCCTTCATCTTCGCGAAGTCGTCGCCCGCGTGATAGCTCGAGCGGGTCAGGGGGCTTGCCGCGACCAGCAGGAAGCCCTTGGCTCGGGCGATTCCGGCATAGGCCTTGAACGCGTCCGGGGTGACGAACTCCTCGACCGTGGCGTGGCGCGGGGTCGGCTGGAGATATTGGCCCATCGTCAGGAAATCGATCCCGGCGGAGCGCATATCGTCCATCACCTGGTGAACCTCGAGCCGTTGCTCGCCGAGCCCGACCATCACGCCCGACTTGGTGAAGATCGACGGGTCGAGCTTCTTGACCGTCTCCAGCAACCGCAGCGAGGCATAGTATCGCGCACCCGGGCGGATCGTCGGGTACAGCCGCGGCACTGTTTCGAGGTTGTGGTTGTAGACATCGGGTCGCGCCGCGACGATCGCCTCGACCGCGCGGTCGTGCTTGTTGCGGAAATCGGGGGTGAGGATTTCGATCGTCGTGTCGGGCGTCGTCCGGCGCAGCGCCTCGATGACCTTGACGAACTGGCTCGCCCCGCCATCGGGCAGGTCGTCGCGATCGACCGAGGTGATGACGATGTGGCTCAGCCCGAGCGCGGCGGCTGCGTCGGCGGTGTGCTGCGGTTCGAGTGCGTCGACGGCGCGCGGCATCCCGGTCTTGACGTTGCAGAAGGCGCAGGCGCGGGTGCAGGTATCGCCAAGGATCATCACCGTGGCGTGCTTCTTGGTCCAGCATTCGCCGATGTTGGGGCAGGCCGCTTC
>JANLQS010000030.1:0-3807 GCA_031367995.1 Sphingomonas sp. | reverse complement strand
GCGCGGCGGGATGGTGCTGACCGATGACGAGGCCATCGCCAGGAAGATCAACTCGGCGGTCTTCCCGGGACTCCAGGGCGGACCGCTGATGCACGTCATCGCCGCCAAGGCCGTCGCATTCGGCGAAGCGCTCGAACCGGGCTTCAAGAGCTATGCGAAGGCCGTTATCAAGAATGCCCAGACGCTGGCCGGGCGATTGAAGGACCGCGGCGCTGATCTCGTTGCCGGCGGCACCGACACCCACCTCGCCTTGGTCGACCTGCGTCCCCTCGGCATCACTGGCAAGGACGCCGACGAAGCGCTCGAGCGGGCCGGCATCACCTGCAACAAGAATGGCGTCCCGTTCGACCCCCTCCCGCCAATGCAGACCAGCGGCATCCGCGTCGGCTCGCCCGCCGGGACTACCCGCGGCTTTGGCGAGGCCGAGTTCGCCGCCATCGGCGACATGGTCGCCGACGTCCTCGAAGCGGTGGCCAAGGGCGGCGACGCCGCGGTCGAGCGTGACGTCAACGCCCGGGTTCGCGCGCTTTGTGCCCGCTTCCCTATTTATCAGGGATAGAGACGCTTGCGCTGCCCCTTCTGCGCCCATGACGACAGCCAGGTGAAGGACAGCCGCCCGTCGGAAGACGGCACCTCGATCCGCCGCCGCCGCGAATGCGCCGGCTGCGGACAGCGCTTCACAACCTTCGAGCGGGTCCAGCTGCGCGAACTGACCGTGCTCAAGAAGGACGGCAAGCGCGAACCGTTCGACCGCGCCAAGCTTGAGCGCGCGATCGGCCTCGCCTGCCGCAAACGCAATATCGATGCCGGCCAGATCGAGCGGCTCGCCAACGGCATCCAGCGACGGCTCGAAACCAGCGGCGACGAGGCCACCGCCAACCAGATCGGTCAGCTGGTGATGTACGGCCTCAAAGGCCTCGACCCGGTCGCCTACATCCGCTTCGCATCTGTCTACAAGGATTTCAGCGAGGCCGGCGACTTCGCGGAGATTGCCGAGGCGGTCGGCGACACCCCGCCCGACGGCCCAGGCCTTCTCGACAAATTGATATGAGCGGTATCCAAACGCCCATCATAGTCCTAGTCCGTCCCCAGCTTGGCCAGAACATCGGCAAGGCGGCGCGGGCGATGCTCAACTTCGGCCTGACCGAACTGCGACTGGTCGCCCCGCGTGACGGCTGGCCCAATCCGCAAGCGGGTCCGGCGGCCAGCGGGGCGGACGAGGTGCTCGAACGCGCGCAGGTTTTCGACAGCGTAGCTGAGGCGACCGCCGATTGCGGCCATGTCTTTGCCACCACCGTGCGCAAGCGCGGGGTCGACCGGCCGGTGATGACCCCGGAGGAAGCCGCGCGCTCGATCCACGCCGCCGTTGGCCGTTCGGCGATCCTGTTCGGTCCCGAGCGATCGGGCCTCGAGACCGACGACCTCGGCGTCGCGCGAACGATCATCACTGTCCCGATCAACCCCGACTTCGGCTCGCTCAACCTTGCCCAGGCGGTCATCCTGTGCGCCTACGAATGGTCGAAAGGCGTCGCCCTCGAAAGTCCGCCCGCTGTGCCGCTCGACCCGCCCGCCCCGCAGGACGAACTCGATGGACTGATCGCGCATCTCGACCAGATGTTGGAAGGCGCCGGCTATTTCTTCCCGGCCGATCGCGCCCCGACCTTTCGCCGGGCGCTGAGAGGCGTGCTGACCAAGCCGGCCTGGTCGTCTCAGGAAATCCGCACGCTGCGCGGCGTCTTATCCTCGCTCGAACGCCCTCATCCGCGCGGTTAGCGGGCGTCGAACCGTTCGAACTCATAGGCGATCGACTGCTCCATCAGCTCTTCCCATACCGCCGCCAGCCGACCTGACGGAAGGCCCAGCCGTTCGGACTCCGCTGCGACCTTGGCATGGACATCGGCCTTGCGCGCCTCATCGCGCACCGCGCCGCGGTCTCGCTTGATCCGCGCGGCAGCGTCCATATAGCCAAAGCGGCGGGCCAACAGCGCGACGATCTGCCGGTCGACCTCATCGACCCCGGCGCGGACATCGGTCATGGTGGTGCAATCCTGGGGGGTCATCGGCATCGGGCCTTTCTAGCCGTCGGGCGCCGCCTGTCGACCCGATAACCAAGCCGTTTTTTTGCTGGCCGCTCCCGGAAGAAATCCTTTGGGACTCGGTCCCCCCGGGAATGACGCCGGTCACGTTCGGGCAGATTGAACCTGACAATGCGCGCTGCTATGTTAACGAAGGTTGGAGTCGGGTTAGGGACAAGGCGACCGATCGAGCGGTTTTCCGCTTCGGGTTGAGATTCCAATGCAGATAAGGGGGCGGTCATGAATCCATTCTTTTTGTTCATTGCATTAGCGGCCGGGGCGCAGGGCGAACCGCAACCTCCCGCGGCGACCGGTTCGACGCCAACGGCGACCGACACCGAAGCGAAGGCCAAGGTTTGCACGGTGCGCCCGCCGACCGGTTCGATCATGGGCCGCCGCTCGACGTGCGGAGCGGTCGCAACTACCGGGGACAGCATCTCGGAAGAGCAACTGTTCCGGATGCGTCAGGAAAAGCAGGCGCGCGACAGCGTGACCCTTAACCACGGCATCTAAGCCTGCTTTGACTTGACGCAACGGGACGTCGGGGCTAGGCGCGCCCCTTCGCAATTGACCCCGCATGCCCGGTGAAGCGGTGGTCGCACCCGACAATTGGTCGGTTGGTGCGGTTCCGGGCACGACACTGAAGCAAATTGGAGATTTTTCGTGAGCAAGCGTTCCAGCGCCAAGTATAAACTCGACCGCCGCATGGGCGAAAACGTCTTCGGGCGTCCCAAGAGTCCCGTCAACCGCCGCGAATATGGTCCCGGCCAGCACGGCCAGCGCCGCAAGTCGAAGGTCTCGGATTTCGGCATCCAGCTGCGCGCCAAGCAGAAGCTCAAGGGTTATTACGGCGACGTCACCGAAAAGCAGTTCAAGCAAACCTTCCAGACCGCCAGCCGGATGAAGGGCGACGCCAGCCAGAACCTTATCGGCCTGCTTGAGCGCCGGCTCGACATGATCGTCTATCGCGCCAAGTTCGCGCCGACGATCTGGTCGGCGCGACAGATGGTCAGCCACGGCCACATCCGGGTCAACGGGGTGAAGTGCAACATCGCCTCGCGCCGCTGCGCGGTGAACGATGTCATCGAGCTTGGCCCCAAAGCGCAGGAAATGGCGCTGGTGATGGAAGCACAGAGCCTCGCCGAGCGCGATATCCCCGATTACGTCGTCCCGGACGGCACCGCCAAGGCGACCTTCACCCGCGTTCCGACGCTCGACGAAGTCCCCTACCCGGTCCGCATGGAGCCGAACCTGGTCGTCGAATTCTACTCGCGCTGATCGTTCGGGATAGCGACGAGACAAGAGGGCGGCCCGGCGGGGTCGCCCTTTTTCGTTTGGGGCGTTAGAGCGCCAGCCATGACTTCAATTCCCCTCCCCGAATGGGCGCCGCATCTGGGGATGTGGATCGGTTTTCCGAGCGATGCCCGGTTATGGGAGGACGACCTCGCCCTGGCACAGGCCGAGGTCGCCGCCTTCGCTGCGGCGATCTATGCCAATGGCGCGGGCGAGGAGGTTTGGCTGGTCGCGGCCGATGACGTCGCTGCGGCCAAGGCGCGGCGACTGGCGCCTTTTGCCACGGTCATCGTCGAGTCGTTCGGCGATATCTGGCTGCGCGATACGGGCGCGATCGTCTGCGGCACCGGCGGCGAGCGCAGGGCGCAGGGGTTCGGCTTCAACGGCTGGGGCGGGAAGTACGACCTGCCTGGCGACGACAGCATCGGCCAGCGGCTGG
>JANLQS010000020.1:0-41822 GCA_031367995.1 Sphingomonas sp. | reverse complement strand
CGACGGCGGCACCCACATGGCCGCGTTCCGCGCCGCGCTGACCCGCGTCCTCAACAATTACGCCGACAAGTCGGGGATGCTGAAGAAGGAGAAGGTCACGCTGACCGGCGACGACATGCGCGAAGGGCTGACCGCGATCGTTTCGGTCAAGCTGGCCGACCCCAAGTTCAGCAGCCAGACCAAGGACAAATTGGTCAGCTCCGAAGTCCGCCAGCCGTTGGAATCTTTGATGGGCGACAAGATGGCCGAATGGCTCGAGGAGCATCCCGCCGACGCCCGCTCGATCATCCAGAAGACGATCGACGCCGCCGCCGCGCGCGAAGCCGCCAAGAAGGCGCGCGAGCTGACCCGCCGCAAGGGCGTGATGGACATCGCCTCGCTGCCCGGCAAGCTCGCCGACTGCCAGGAGCGCGATCCCGCCAAGTCCGAACTGTTCCTGGTCGAAGGCGACAGCGCCGGCGGCTCGGCCAAGCAGGGCCGCGACCGCCATTATCAGGCGATCCTGCCCTTGAAGGGCAAGATCCTCAATGTCGAACGAGCGCGGTTCGACCGGATGCTCGGGTCGAAGGAAATCGGGACGATGATTCAGGCGCTCGGCACGTCGATCGGGCGCGAGGAATTCAACCTCGAGAAATTGCGCTACCACAAGATCGTCATCATGACCGACGCCGACGTCGACGGCGCGCATATCCGCACGCTGTTACTGACCTTCTTCTATCGCCAGATGCCCGAGCTGATCGACGCCGGGCACCTGTTCATCGCCCAGCCGCCGCTCTACAAAGTCGCCCGCGGCCGCTCCGAGGTCTATCTGAAGGACGACGCCGCGCTCGACGAATATCTCGTCGACGCCGGCCTCGACGGCCTCCTCCTCGAAGGCGGTGAACAGCGCACCGGCAAGGATCTGCGCAGCCTCGTCGAGCATGCCCGGCGGATGCGCACGCTGATGCGTTACGCGCCCAAGAAATACGATCCCCGGATGATCGAAGCGCTGGCGCTGGCCGGCGCGCTCGATCCCAAGCTCGATACGCCCGGCCGCAAGAAAGCCGTCGCGACCGTCGCCACCTGGCTCGGCGCCGGCGACCTCGAAGCGGTGTGGACCGGCGAGATCGCGGCCGAAGGCGGCTATCTGTTCCACCGGGCTTGGCGCGGGGTGACCGACGCGTTCATCGTCGAGCCGTCGTTCCTGTCCTCGGCCGAAGGACGCAAGCTCCACGCCCTCGCCGCCGAACAGGCCGCCGCTTATGCCACCCCGTCGGTGCTCAAGACCCTCAAGAAATCGACCGGCCCCGCGGTCGAGGTTGAGGAGGTCGAAGGCGAAGAAGGCGATGATCAGATCACGGAAGAAGCCGAAACCAAGGGCAAGGCCGTCCCCATCAATCGCCCGTCCGAATTGCTCGATGCAGTCCTCGCCGCCGGCCGCCGCGGCCTCAGCATCCAGCGCTACAAGGGGCTGGGCGAAATGAACGCCGAGCAATTGTGGGAAACCACGCTCGACCCGTCCAACCGCTCGTTGCTGCGGGTCGAAGTCGCCCAGGCCGACGTCGCCGACGAAATCTTCACCCGGCTGATGGGTGACGTCGTCGAACCCCGCCGCGAATTCATCCAGGAAAACGCGCTCAGCGTGGCCAACCTCGACGTTTGAGGAACATGCGGGGTTGGCAGCGGTTGGCGGGACAATGACTTCCCCCACCATCACCGTCGCGTCGTACAATATGCGCAAGGCCATCGGCATCGATCGCAAGCGCAAGCCCGATCGAATCCTCACCGTGCTGCAGGAGATCGACGCCGACGTGGTCGCGCTGCAGGAAGCGGACAAGCGCTTCGGCACCCGCGCCTCGGCGGTGCCGCACGCGCTGATCGACGGCCACGGCCTGTACAAGCCGGTCGAGTTCGGGGTCAGCCATTCGCGCCTCGCCCATGCGCTGCCGTTCGGCGAGGCAATCGAGAGCCGGCTCGGGCTGACCACCCGCAACCTCGGCTGGCACGGCAATGCGATCCTCGTGAAGCATCATGTCGAAATCACCGGGGTTGAGGCGCTCGATTTGCCGACGCTCGAGCCGCGCGGCGCGGTCATCGCCGAGTTGAACATCGGCGGGCGCGAGCTGCGCATCGTCGGCATGCACCTCGATCTGTCGGGGCTGTGGCGGCGGCGCCAGATCCGCTCGATCCTCGAGCATATCCGGCTGCGCCACCGGCCGATGCCGACAGTGCTGATGGGCGACACCAATGAGTGGCGCGCCGCGCCCGCCAGTTTCAAGGATCTCAACAGTCATTACCGTTTCGCCTCGACCGGCCCCAGCTTTCACAGCCGCAAGCCGGTCGCGACGCTCGATCGGATCATCGTCGACAAAAGGCTGCACATCGATGCCGCCGGGGTCCACTGCAGTCCCGAGGCGCGCCGCGCCAGCGACCATCTGCCAATCTGGGCGCGGCTGATCCTCTAGTCGCTTGGCCACGGCGCATCTTGCGTTGACACACGGGCGGCTTAGCCGGCGGAAATCTTCCTTGCACGACGCCGCTGGATCGACGAGCCGATGCCCATCGCCTCGCGATATTTGGCGACCGTCCGGCGGGCCAGGTCGAAACCCTGATCCTTGAGTAGATCGACCAATGTGTCGTCGCTCAGGATGTCGGTCTCCGCGCCGATCAGCTTGCCGATGGCGGCCTTGACCGCTTCCGCCGCCGCGCCCTCGCCGCTGTCAGACCCGACCCCCGATCCGAAAAAGAAGCGCAGCTCATAGAGGCCGCGATCGCATTCGAGATATTTGTTGGCGGCAACCCGGCTGACGGTCGATTCATGCATCTCGATCGCTTCCGCCACCTTGGCCATGGTCAACGGCCGGAGCGCCGCCACGCCGCCCTCGAAGAAGGCCTGCTGCTGCTTGACCACTTCGGTGGCGACCTTGACGATCGTGCGGGCGCGCTGGTCGAGCGCTTTCACCAGCCAGTTGGCGCTGGCCAGGCTATCCGACAGCCACGCCTTCGACGCCTTGTCGTGCGGGCCGCTCTTGAGCTCGGCATGGTAGCGGCGATTGACCAGGACGCGTGGTAAGGCAGCGCTGTTGAGCTCGACGCTCCATCCCCCGTGGGTGCGGCGGACGAACAGGTCGGGGACGATCGACTCGGGCTCCTTGGTGACGAACCGGCAGCCGGGTTTGGGGTCGTAGGATTTGAGTTCCCTGACCATGTCGGCGAGGTCCTCGTCATCGACCCCGCAAATCCGCCGCAAATCTTTCATCCGGCCCTTGGCGAGCAAATCGAGATTGGCGATCAGCCGTGCCATCGCCGGGTCGTAGCGGTCGGCGGCCCGGGCCTGCAAAGCGATGCATTCCTCGAGGCTGCGCGCGGCGATACCCGGCGGGTCGAGCGACTGGACCAGCGCCAGCGCCTGCTCGGCCTCGGCCGGCGTGGCGCCAATCTCGCCGGCGATGACCGACAGGCCGGTGTCGAGGTAGCCGGTCTCCTCGAGCTCGCGGACGATCGCCTCGGCCATCCGCCCGACGCTTCCCCCGGCGCCGTGCAGCTGGGCCAGGAGATGCTCGGCAAGCCCGTCCTCGTTGGCGCTCAGCCGGTCGAAGTCGAACCCCTCGTCGCTTGCCGGGCCGATGTCGGACGCGCTGTCATTGTCCAGCGCCGCCTCGCGCCAATCGACATCGACCGGGCTGTCGTCGATCCCGCCGAGGCGGCCGATCAGCTCGTCGGCGCCGGTCGGGTCGGCGGCCTCGTCGCCGGTCTCCCGGTCGGCGCGCACGATCACCCCGTCCTCGGCCGCGCCTTCGCCGGGCCGCGCCTCGAGCAACGGGTTGTTGGCCAGTTCCTCGGCGATTACCGCCTCGATCTCGACATTGGTCAGCGCCAGCAGCTTGATCGCCGCCTGCAATTGCTGAGTCATGACCAGCGACTGGCTCTGGCGGATGTCGAGGCGTGGGCCGAGCCCCATGACTAAGGTCCCGCGCGCGCTACAGCGCGAAGCTTTCGCCGAGGTAGAGGCGGCGAACCTTTTCGTCGGCGACGAGTGCCTGCGGCGTGCCCTCGAACAGCACCTGTCCGTCGTAGATGATGCAGGCGCGGTCGACGATATCGAGCGTTTCGCGGACATTATGGTCGGTGATCAGCACCCCGATGTCGCGCCGCTTGAGGTCTTTGACCAGCTCGCGGATGTCGCTGATCGAAATCGGGTCGATTCCGGCAAACGGCTCGTCGAGCAGCATGATCGACGGCTCTGCGGCCAGCGCCCGGGCGATTTCGCAGCGCCGGCGCTCGCCGCCCGATAGCGCCATCGCCGGTGACGCGCGCAGCCGGGCCAACCCGAACTCGCCGAGCAATTGCTCGAGCCGGGCGGCGCGGGCATCGCGGTCGGGCTCGCTCACTTCGAGCACCGAGATGATGTTCTGCTCGACCGTCAGCCCGCGGAAGATCGAGGTTTCCTGCGGCAGATAGCCGAGTCCCAGGATCGCCCGGCGGTACATCGGCAAATGGGTGATGTTTTCGCCGTCGAGGAAGATCCGCCCGGCATCGGGCCGGACCAGCCCCATCACCGAATAAAAGCAGGTCGTCTTGCCCGCGCCGTTGGGGCCGAGCAGGCCGACCACCTCGCCGCGCGACACGCTCAGCGAGACGTCGTGGAGCACCGCGCGCCTGTCATAGGATTTGGCGATCGAGCGCACTTCGAGGCCGCGGAACCGCTGCGCCGTGGCGGCCGTGGCCGCGCTTCGCTCGAACGCCTGGAGCTCGTTCACCGTCGCGGCCCCGGCCCGATCAGCTGCCGTGCTGCGGGACGGTGAAGCGGCCGGTCACTCGCCCGCCGGATTCGCCGACGCCGGGCGCGCCACCGTCGATCACCGCGCGACCGCTGGTCAGGTCGATCACCAGCCGCGATCCCATGACATGGTCTTGGCCGCGGTCGAGCCGGACTTCGCCGACCAGCGTGATCAGCTTGCGGTCGAGGTCGTAAATGCCGAAATCGCCGCGCGCGGTTTCGGACGGGCTGCGCACGGTCACCCCGCCGGCGGCGTCGAGCCGGCGGATCTGGATCCCCCCGCCCGACGAATATGCGACCGTCAGCCGCGCCGAATCGAGTGCCAGCTCGCCCTGGGTGACATGGACGTTGCCGCTGAACACCGCGCGATCGGCCCGGTCCTGGACCTCGATGCGGTCGGCGGCAACGTCCACCGGCTGGTTCGAATCGTGGCCCTTCAATGCTGACACCGGCGCGGCGGCGAACGCCCCGGCGGCCATCGCGGCGGCGGTCAGCGCGACTGCCAGCGGCAGGGCAAGGGCTCGGTTCGTCATCGCCTTCATCTGATCGCCCCTTGTGTGATTTTCAAGCGCGCACCGCCCGTCAGCGCGATCACGCGCGCGCCGAGGTCGGCGGTCAAATGGCCGGCGCTGAACTGGCCGAGCCGCATCGCGCCCTCGGCCCGCCCCGCGCTGGCCATGGTGCGCTTCGTCAGATCGACCGAGACATCGCTCGTTTCCAGGCGGTAGCCGTCCGGCCCCGACACCCGTACCGGCCCATCGACCAGCACCGTGTGGGCATCGATGTCGTAACGGCCGTGGTCCGCGACGATCGACAAGGGGCCGTTGGCCAGGTCGAGCCGCGCGGCCATGCCGTCGATCACCACCACCGGCAGTTCGCTGCTTTGCTGAATGGCGCGATTGGCGGTAATCGCGAACGGGCGACCCTGGTCGTCTTCGCCCGAGTAACGCGCGACCTCGACCCGCATCCGCTCCTCGGCCGCGTCGACCTTGTTCTTGTCCAGGATGAAACTGACGTCGCCCTTCTTGCCGAACGGGGCGATCGCCAGCAGCAGGATAAGCGCCACGACCAGCGCCGGAAGGCCAAGCTTGGCAAGGCGAACGACCATGTCGTGGCGGCTGCCGGGTTCGGCCCATTCCTGCTTGATGGCGCGGTCTCGGCTGGCGGCGTCGGACATGACTAACTGTGGGCGAACAGGTCGACTTCTGCCCATCCGGCAAGGTCGAGCAGCGCGCGGGCGGGGAGGAAGTCAAAGCAGGCCTCGGCCAGCTCCATGCGGTTCTCGCGCGTCAGCCGCTCGTCGAGCTTGGCCTTGAGCGCATGGAGATGACGCACGTCGCTGGCGGCATATTCGCGCTGTGCGTCGCTGATGTCGGGCGCCCCCCAGTCGCTCGTTTGCTGCTGCTTCGACAGGTCCTGGCCGAGCATCTCCTTGACCAGCTCCTTGAGGCCGTGCCGGTCGGTATATGTCCGCACCAGCCGCGAGGCGGTGCGGGTGCAATACAGCGGCGCCGCGATGATCCCCAGATATGCGCGCAGGATGGCGACGTCGAATCGGGCGAAATGATAGAGTTTGAGCCGCTCCGAATCGGCCAGCACGGCTTTCAAATTGGGCGCCGCATAGTCGCTCTCGGGGCCGAAGCGGACCAGATGCTCGTCGCCCGTTCCGTCGCCCAGCTGGACCAGGCACAATCGGTCGCGGCCCGGCATCAGGCCCATCGCCTCGGTGTCGACGGCGATCGCCGCTCCGGCCGCGAACAGGTCGGCCGAGGGCAGGTCTTCTTCGTGGAAATGGATCGCCATAGTCTGTTCGCTCATGCTTGCCGGGCGGCCGGTGAACCGCCGCTGACGGGCCTTCTGGCATTCACTCTAGTCGCTAATTGGGGCGGGCCGCCAGCCCGGTCATGACAATCGCCGGGAGTCTCTAGGAGCCCCGCCATTTTTCCTGTAAGGGCTTTTGCCGTGCGCGCGGTAGGTTTCGCGCGATACGGCCGGTTGCGCCATGGCCCAGCGCGTTGGTTCTTCGAGTTTAGGGCATAAGAGAGTTTGGACGGGCATGGGTTTCGATCGAGGGCGTAAGGGCGAGCGCGGTGGGCGCGGCCGGGATAAACGAGACGGTTTTGGCGAAGATAGTCCGGTCGCGGATCGCGGCGGTTTTAATGACCGGCCGGCGTTCGGCGGCGGCTATGCCGCGCCGTCCGGCGGTGGCTACGGCGACCGTGGCGGCGGTGGCGGTGGCTATCGCGGCGGCGGTGGAGGCGGCTACGGCGGCGGTGGCGGCGGCGGCGGATTCCGCGGCGGCGGTGCCGGTGCCGGTGGCGGCGGTTTCCGCAGTGGCGGCGCCGCAGGCGGCGGCATGCCCCCGCAGGTCGTTGGCGAAGGCAAGGGCATCGTCAAATTCTTCAACCCGCAAAAGGGCTTCGGCTTTGTCGTCCGCGACGATGGCGGCGAGGATGTGTTCGTTCACATCTCGGCGGTCGAGCAGGCCGGTCTGACCGACCTCGCCGACGGCCAGCCGCTCGAGTTCACCTTGGTCGACCGCGGCGGACGCATCTCGGCGACCAACCTCAAGATCGACGGTGAGCCGATGGAAATCGTCCGCACCGCTGCCCCGGCAGCGCGCGAGGGCGGCTTCGGCGCCGGTGCCGGCGCGGGCGACCGCGGTGGCCCGCAACGGCAGCTAACCGGCGAAAAGGCTCAGGGCACGGTCAAGTTCTTCAACGCCATGAAGGGCTTCGGCTTCATCAGCCGCGACGATGGCCAGCCCGATGCGTTCGTGCACATCAGCGCGGTCGAGCGTGCCGGCCTGCCGACCATCAACGAAGGCGACCGCTTCGAATTCGACATCGAAGTCGACCGCCGCGGCAAATATGCCGCCGTCAACCTCGCGCCCCTTCAGGGCTAAGCGAGACAGCGGACGAAAATCAGCCCGCCCGGTTCATCGCCGGGCGGGCTTTTTCGTGGGCCCCGATTGGGGCAAAAGAGGGCATGCACCTCGAACCGGCCACGCCCGATGATGTCCCCGCGCTCCATGCCCTGATCGAGAGCGCCTATCGCGGCGATTCGGCGCGCGTGGGCTGGAGCCACGAGGCCGATCTGCTCGACGGCCAGCGCACCGACCTTGAGGAGCTTGGCGCGATGGTCGCCGATCCCGCCCGGCGCCTGCTGCTGTTTCGCGACGGCGAGTCGCTCAGGGCCTGCGTCGCGCTGACCGACAAAAGCGGCGGGCTCGCCTATCTCGGCCTGCTGACGGTCGAGCCCGGCCGCCAGGGTTCAGGTCTCGGGCGAATGATGTTGGCCGCCGCCGAAGACCATGCCGCCCGCGAACTCGGCGCGCGGCGGATCGAAATGACCGTCATCGTCCAGCGTGACGAGCTGATCGCCTGGTATCAGCGGCGCGGCTACGCGCCGACCGGCGAGCGGCGGCCGTTCCCGTTGACCGACCCCAAGTTCGGCAAGCCAAAACGCGACGACCTCGAATTCGTCGTCCTCGAAAAGCGTCTCTAGGTCGCCATCGCCGCGAGCGTCGCGATGCGATCCGCCTCATGTGCCGGCTTGTCGGTGCGGATCCGGCTGATCCGCGGGAAGCGCATCGCCAGGCCCGACTTGTGGCGCTTCGACGCGTGGATCGAATCGAACGCCACTTCGAGGACCAGGCTCTTTGCCACCTCGCGCACCGGCCCGAAGCGGCCCACCGTGTTGGCGCGGACGAACCGGTCGAGCATCTTCAATTCCTCGTCGGTGAAGCCGAAGTAGGCCTTGCCGACGGGCAGCAGTTCTGCCCCAAAAGCGGGGTCGCCGGTCCAGCAGCCGAAGGTATAGTCGCTGTAGAAACTAGACCGTTTCCCCGACCCGCGCTGGGCATACATCATGACGCAGTCGGCGGTCAGCGGATCGCGCTTCCATTTGTACCAATGGCCGACCTTGCGCCCGCCGACGTAGGGCGAATCGCGGCGCTTGAGCATCAGGCCCTCGACGCCCTCATCGCGCACCCCGGCGCGCATCTCTTCAAGCGCCTCGAAACTGTCGGCTTCGATCAGCCGCGACAGGTCGAACCTGGCCGGGTCGAGCCGCGCGACGACCGCCTCAAGGCGGGCGCGGCGCTCCGCCCACGGCAGCGGCCGCAGATCCTCATCCCCGTCGAACAATATGTCGTAGAGGCGGACGAACGCCGGATACTTTCCCTGCACCTTGGCACTGACAGTCTTGCGCCCGAGCCGCTGCTGCAGCGCATTGAAGCTCGCCGCCGCCCCGCCGTGCGCATCGGCGCCTTGCGCGTCGCCCCGGACCAGCAATTCGCCGTCGAGTACGGCGGTTGTCGCAAACGCTTCGGCGATGTCGGGGAAGCTGCCGGAAATATCGTCGCCGGTGCGCGAATAGAGCCGCGTGTCGCCGCCGACATGGACCAGCTGGATGCGGATGCCGTCCCATTTCCACTCGGCGGCATAATCAGCCAGGCTGACCTTTATTTCGTCGAGCGGATGGGCGAGCATGAAGGGGCGGAACACCGGAATATCCCTGGCGGTCGGCTGCTCGGCGCGGCCTTCGCCCCAGTCGAACAGTTCGGCATAAGGCGGCTTCAGCCCGTGCCACACCTCCTCGACCTGCTCGACGTCGAGCCCGAAGGCGTCGGCCAGCGCTTGCTTGGCGAGCCGTGCCGAAATGCCGACGCGAAGCGCCCCGGTGGCCAGCTTGAGGATCGCGAACCGCCCCGATGGATCGAGGTGATCGAGCATTGCCGCGAGCACCGCCGGCGCATCGCTCTTCGACGCCGCGCGCAGGCGTTCCACCGCATCCGACAAGCGGATTGTGCTGTCGTCGATCTGCGGTTCACCCTCGCGCGCCGGCCACAGCAGCGACACCGTCTCGGCCATGTCGCCGACATAGTCGCGGCTCATCCGCAGCAGTACGGGGTCGATCCGCTCTTCGGCCAATGCCCTCACCACCGCCGGCTTGATCGCGGGGATATCGAGGGTGCCGGTCAGCGCGGCCAAGGCGAGGCCGCGGTCAGGGTCGGGGGTGTGCCTGAGATAGTCGCCGATCAGCCGAAGCTTGGTGTTGCGCGACCGGGTGTAGACGAGGTCGTCGAGCAGTTGGCTGAAAGCGCGCATGCCGCCTCAATGCATGAAGCGGCCTGCGGGTTCGCTCAGTGCAGGCGCACCGCCAGCGCGGCGAGGATCGATTCGCGGTCGTGGGCGGGGTCGTGGCTGTCGAGCGCCTCGCTCATATGCTCAAGGCAGGCGCGGGTGGCGTTGGCATAGCCCGGCATCATCGCATGGTGCGCGCCATAGTCGGCCAGCCCTTCCAGCGCGGCGAGGCCATGCTCGGCGGCCATGGCGCGGATGGCATCCATTTTCTGGGAGATGGCACGCGGCGCCAGGCGCGGCATGCGCTGTTCGATCTCGGCGATGCGATCGCCGATCCGGTCCCGGACGATATTGAGCGACTCGCGCATGGCCATGGTCATTCTCCGTTGACTGGCCAAAAGTCGCTCAAAAGGGTTAACAGGGTGTCAAAGGGGCTTTGGGGGCAAGGCAAATGGTCATCCGCCGCATCCGCGAGCATGTCGCCGAACTCAACTGGCTCGCGGTGGCGGTCGATCTGGCGATCGTCGTAGTCGGCGTGTTCCTTGGAACCCAGGCCAATAATTGGAACACGGCGCGGACCGAGCGCGAGCAGAGCATCTCCTACCGGTCCCGGCTGATCGACGAGCTCGATTTCAACGCGCGGCAATTTCGGCAGCAGATTTTCTATTATCAGCAGGTGCGCGGACATGGATTGGCCGCGCTCGCCGCGCTCAACGGGCTGACCAATCCCCCGGCCCGGTTATTGCTGATCGATTCCTATCAGCTGAGCCAGATCGATACCTCGACCCCCAAGACCTACATTTACAATGAAATGGTCTCGTCGGGCCTGGTTGACCGGCTCGGCGATGAGGCGATCCAGGCAATCGCCAGCGACTATTACATGCAGCTTGCCGCCAATGACCACTTGATCAGGGAGATTTTCCCCTACCGGACGATCATTCGCACGGTCATGCCCGTCGCTCTGCAGGAGCAGATCACCACCGATTGCGGCGATCGGCTCGTTTACGACAAGCAGCGGGTCGTGGGCGTTCGCCTGGTGGAGGATTGCCAGACCAGGCTGGACCCGGTTGCGGTCGCCAAGGGAGACAGGCTGGTGCGGCGGGAGCCGGGGATCGCCCGCGAGATGACGCGTTACCTCGCATCGATTAACGAGAAGCTGATTCTGCTTGATCTGGAGCGCAATCAGACGATCGATTTCAGAAACCGGCTGATCGCCGCCTCCAGGGGTGCGTAAGGCCCGCACTTCCCTTGACAAAATACCCGGTGGCCGTCATTGGGCGCGCGTCGGGCGGCGCTTGGGTGCCGCCTTCATAATTTCAGCTTCTCAGGATGTGTCCGATGGCCAAGCCGGCAACCGTCAAGATCAAGCTCGTCAGCAGCGCCGACACCGGCTTCTATTATGTGACGAAGAAAAATCCGCGCAACACGACCGAGAAAATGTCGTTCCGCAAGTACGACCCGGTCGTGCGCAAGCATGTCGACTTCAAGGAAGCGAAGATCAAATAAGCGCGTTTTGCGGCGTTTATTTACCCGCGGGTTCTGTTCCGGGGTCCAGGCGGGCGGCTCCCTCATCGGGGCCGCCCGAATCGTTTTGGGGTCCGTCGGCCAGCTGCCGCGCCCGATCGGCGAGCAATTCCTCGACCGTCCCGGCGAACCGCGCGACCGAAATCGGCTTCGACACATAGGCCTGGGCGCCCGCCGCCCGGATGCGCTCGTCGTCGCCCTGGGCGGCATAAGCGGTGACGGCCATGATCGGCACGTCCTTCAAATCGGCATCGGCGCGCAATTGCTGCATCAATTCCATGCCCGAAACATGGGGCAGCTGGATGTCGGTGATCACCAGGTCGGGTTTGAAGGCGCGCGCCGCCTCCAGCGCCTCGCGGCTGTCGGTCACCGCCTGCGGCTCATGGCCGTGCGCCGCGAGCAGGTCGCAGAACAGCTTGATGTTGAGCGCGTTGTCCTCGACAACCAAGATCCTGGCCAAAACGCTTTCACCCCCATCCGACAGTTGCGACCTTAGGCGATGTTCAAACCGACGACAAATGACGCCGAGGCGCTCGCCCTCGCGGCGCTCGCCGCCACCCTTACCGACGAACATCGCGCGGAGAGGTTCCTCGCGCTTACTGGACTGTCCCCCGATGGGCTTCGCGCCCGCGCCGGGGATCGCAAACTACTCGCCGCGACATTGGCATTCCTTGAGGCGCACGAACCCGATTTGGTGGCCGTTGCTGAGTCCATCGGGGAAACGCCCGAAGCCCTCGTCGCGGCGCGCGAAGTGCTCGACCGGTGAACCGCCCGTTGCTGATCACCGATTGCGACGAAGTATTGCTCCACATGGTGTCGCACTTCGACGCCTGGCTCGACGAGGCCCACGGCATTCGCTTCGCGTTCGAAACCGGCAGCTTCGGGGAGGCGATGACCGACCGCGCCACCGGTGCATTGGTCCCGCCTGATCGCGTTTGGCCTTTGCTCGACGAATTCTTCCGCAAGGAAATGCATCGCCAGACATTGGTGCCCGGCGCGGTCGAGGCGCTCGGCCGGATCGGCGAGATCGCCGACATCGTCATCCTCACCAACTTGGGCGACGAAGCGCATCCGTGGCGGGTCGAGCAGCTTGCCAGCCACGGCATCCGCCACGAAGTGGTGTGCAATTCGGGCGGGAAGGGCGTTCCGGCGCGGGAGATCGCCGAACGCTATGGCGCGACCCGCACGGCGTTCGTCGATGATCTGCCGGTCCACCACGCCTCGGTCGCCAGGCATGCCCCCGACATCTGGCGGCTGCACATGGTCGCCGAACCGCGGCTCGCCCCGGCGGTTCCCCCGGCGCCCGCGGCGCACGCCCGCATTGACGACTGGGCCACCGCCAGCGACTGGCTGATCGACCGACTGAAGGACCCGGCATGACCAACATTGTCTTCATCACCGGCGCCACGGCAGGCATTGGCGAGGCCGCGGCGCGGCGCTTTGCGGCCGGCGGCTGGCGGGTGATCGGCACCGGCCGCCGCCGTGACCGGCTCGACCGGCTGGCGGCGGAACTGGGCTCGGCGTTCCACCCGCTGGCGCTCGACGTGACCCGACGGGAGGATTTCGCCGCGGCGATCGATTCGCTGCCGGCCGATTTCGCCGCCATCGACCTGCTGCTCAACAACGCCGGGCTGGCCCCGCCGATGAGCTCGCTCCAGGATGCGCCGCAGGGCCCGATCGACATTGTCATCGACACCAATGTCGATGGCCTCGTCGCGCTCACCCGCCAGCTTCTCCCCGGGCTGATCGCGCGCAAAGGGGCGGTCATCAACCTGTCGTCGGTCGCCGCCACCTACCCCTATCGCGGCGGCGCGGTCTATGCCGGGTCGAAGGCGTTCGTCCGGCAGTTCAGCCTTGGCCTGCGCTGCGACCTCGCCGGCAGCGGAGTGCGCGTGACCTCGATCGAGCCCGGCATGGTCGAGACCGAGTTCACCTTGGTTCGCACCGGCGGCGATCAGGCCGCGTCGGACGCGCTCTACGCCGACATGGAGCCGATGACGGCTCAGGATATCGCCGAAACCATCTGGTGGGTCGCGACCCTGCCGCCCCACCTCAACATCAACGCGCTGGAGCTGATGCCGGTGAGCCAGAGCTGGGGCGGCTTTGCGGTGACCCGCAAGGCTTGACCGGCGAACCGGTTCGGACCAATCGGGCGCCCATGACCATCGACACCCGCCTCGCCGAACTCGGCATCGCCCTTCCCGAAGCCGCCGCCCCGGTCGCGTCCTACGTGCCGGCCGTGCTGGCCAATGGCCTGCTCCATATCTCAGGCCAGATTTCGTTCGCGGAGGACGGCAGCCTGATCAAAGGCCGGCTCGGCGAGGATTTGGACCTCGACGGCGGCAATGCCGCGGCGCGTCGCTGCGGCATCATGCTGCTTGCCCAGATCAAGGCCGCATTGGGCTCGCTCGACCGGGTCGAACGCATCGTCAAGCTCGGCGTGTTCGTCAATTCGGCCAGCGACTTTACCGATCAGCCCAAGGTCGCCAACGGCGCCAGCGAACTGATGCAACAGGTGTTCGGCGAGGCCGGGCGTCATGCCCGCTCGGCGGTTGGCGTGCCGGTCTTGCCGCTCGGCGTCGCGGTCGAAGTCGATGCTGTCGTCCAGGTCAAAGCCTGACCCGCTAGACCCCGGGCCGGCCGGCTTCGCCCATCGCGGGCTGCACCGACCCGGTGTTCCCGAAAACAGCCTGGCCGCGTTCGACGCGGCGATCGCGCTTGGCGCCGGGATCGAGTGCGACCTCCGGCTGACCGCGGATGGCGTCCCGCTGGTGTTCCATGATGAGGACGGCCGGCGAATGTGCGGCTGGCCGATGCTGGTCGCCAGGGCGCGGGCTACCGACCTCGCCGATCTGCGGCTCGACGGGGGCGATCAGCCTATCCCCAGCCTCGCGGAATTGCTCGCACGGGTCGCCGGCAAGGTCCCGCTGTTGCTCGAAGCGAAGGACGACGGACGCGCGTCCGCTTTCGGCGCGGCGGTCGCCATCGCGCTGGAAGATTATAACGGGCCGGTCGGCGTGATGAGCTTTGCTCCGGCCGTTTGCCAATGGCTCAAGCGCCACGCGCCGCGCATCCGCCGCGGCCTTGTCCTGTCGGGGCGGGATTCGCACGTGGCGCGTTGGATCAAGATGCGCCGCGCCGATCCCCACTTCCTGGCTGTGAAGACGACCCAGCTCGACGCTGCCTGGGCTCAACGCTCCCGCAACAAGATGCCGCTGTATTGCTGGACCGTGCGTACGCCCGCCGATCGTTCCTACGCCGCGCCGCTGGCCGACGCGTTGATCTGGGAAGCCGATGGCCGACCGTGAATCCGGCTGGACCGCCCGGCTCGCCCCCGGGTTCGATGCCATTCAGGCGGCCCGCTGGGATTCGCTTGCCGATCCGGCCGACCCGTTCCTCGCCCACGCTTTCTTCGCCCTGCTCGAATCGAGCGGCAGCGTCGGCGGCGACAGCGGTTGGACGCCGACTCCCTTGCTGGTCGACGAGGATGGCCGCGCCGTGGCCGCCGCCCCCGCCTTCCTCAAGAGCCATAGCCAGGGCGAATATGTCTTCGACCACGGCTGGGCCGACGCGTGGGCCCGGGCCGGCGGCGATTATTACCCCAAGCTGCAGGTCGCGGTGCCGTTCACGCCGTGCCCCGGCCGCCGCTTGCTCGGGGACCGGCCGCAGGCATTGCTCGCCGCGCTGGAAGCGGTAACCCGGCAGAACGAATTGTCGTCGGCGCACATCACCTTCTGCACCGAGGCGGAAGCGACGCTTGCCGAGGCCAATGGCTGGCTGGTCCGTCATGGACTCCAATATCATTGGTTCAACCGTGGCTATGCCGATTTCGATGCCTTTTTCGGCGCCCTCTCCAGCCGCAAGCGCAAGGCGATCCGCAAGGAGCGCGCCGTGGCCAACGAGGGGCTTGATATCGTCACGCTCCAGGGCGCGGACATTCAGCCACAGCATTGGCACGCCTTGTGGCGTTTCTACCAGGATACCGGCAGCCGCAAATGGGGACGGCCGTACCTGACCCGCGCCTTCTTCGATCAGGCCGGCGCAGCGATGGGCGACGCAAACCTGATGTTCCTCGCGCTCAAGGACGGCGAGCCTGTCGCCGGGGCGCTCAACTTCATCGGCGGCGACGCGCTATACGGCCGCTACTGGGGAGCGGTGGAGGAACTGCCCTTCCTCCATTTCGAACTGAGCTATTACCGCGCGATCGAGTGGGCGATCGCGCATGGGCTGCGTACCGTCCAGGCCGGCGCCCAGGGCGAGCATAAGCTGGCGCGCGGCTATGAGCCCGTCACAACATTTTCCGCCCATCTGATCCCCGACCCGGGCTTCCACAATGCGGTCGCCGACTTCCTCGTCCGCGAACGCGAGGCGGTGGCGATGGAGCTGGCGTGGGCGCAGGGCGCGCTGCCCTATCGCTCCAACGCCTCGTCATAGACCGCGACCTGGCGGGGCGCGCCGTCGCCAGCGAAGCCGCGGTACATGCCCGGCGTGGTGAATCCCCACGCCGCTTCGCCCGACGGGGCGATGGCGATCAGCCCGCCATTGCCGCCGAGCGCCCTGATCTCGTCGAGCACGCCGTCGAGCGCGCTTTGCAGCGGCTCGCCGCCGATCCGCACCCGCGCACAGAGCTCGTGCGCGGCGGCAGCGCGGATGAACAGTTCGCCGAGCCCGGTGGCACTGACCGCGGCCGAGCGGTCGTCGGCATAGGTGCCCGCGCCGATTAGCGGCGAATCGCCGATCCGGCCCCAGCGCTTTGCGGTCAGTCCTCCGGTCGAAGTCGCAGCGGCGACGTGACCATGCACGTCGAGCGCGACCGCGCCGATCGTGCCATATTTTATGTCGGCGTCGAACGCGCCTCCGGCTGCCATCACCTTATCGAGCTGGGCCCGCCGTTCGGGAATGACGAACCAGTCGTTGGCGACCTGCTCCAAGCCCTGTTCGCGGGCGAAGCGGTCGGCGCCGTCGTAGGTCAGGAGGACGTGCGGGCTAACCTCCATCACCGCCCGCGCCGCGCTGATCGGGGCGCGCGTGGAGGTCATCCCCGCGACCGCCCCGGCGCGGCGGTCCTTGCCGTCCATGATCGCGGCGTCGAGTTCCGCTCGTCCTTCGGCGCTGAGCACGCTGCCGCGCCCGGCGTTGAACCCCGGATTTTCTTCAAGCACGCGGGCGGCGGCCTCGGCCGCGTCGAGCGCATGACCGCCTGCCGCAAGGACCGCTTGCCCGGCATCGAGCGCCGCGGACAGCCCGGCCCGCGCCAGGTCTTCCTGCGCCTTCGATACCCGGTCGGGGCGCATCGCGCCGCAGCCGCCGTGGATCATCAATTTCCAGCTCATGGCTTGGCCCTAGCCCGGTCGGCCCGGCGATTCCAGTTGACAGCGATAATATTCGATATAAATTAGATATCAGATTAAAGGGAGGGTCCGATGGCCGACTCGAAAGTGATTGCACTGACATCCAGCCGAGAGCGGCTGGCGGCGACGATGGATGGCTATGCCATGCTGCTGCTGCTGGTAGCGGCGGTGTTCGTCCAGGTTTATGGCATCTTCAATCTTGCCAATGACAATGGCGGCTGGTTGCCGATCCTCGCGGTGATCGTCGGGCCGCTAATGCTGATCCTGATCGCGCCCGGCTTCTACATGCTCCAGCCCAACCAGGCGGCGGCGATCACCCTGTTCGGCGCGTACAAGGGCAGCGATCGCGCAACCGGGCTGCGCTGGGTGCTGCCGTGGCTGATGCGCAAGAAGGTGTCGGTCCGCGCCAACAACTTCATCTCGGAACGGATCAAGGTCAACGACCTGCGCGGCAACCCGATCGAGATGGCGGCGCAGATCGTGTGGCGCGTGGTCGATACTGCCCAGGCGTTGTTCGACGTCGACGACTATCGCACCTTCGTCACGGTCCAGGTCGAAGCGGCCGTCCGGACCATCGGCTCGCGCTATCCTTACGACGATTTCGAACATCTCGAAGTGACCCTGCGCGGCAATCACGACCAGGTCGGCGGCGAACTGCGCACCGAACTTCAGGCCCGCCTGGCGGTCGCCGGCATCACCGTCGACGAATGCGGCTTCACCCATCTCGCCTACGCCCAGGAAATCGCCGGGGCGATGCTCCGCCGTCAGCAGGCGCAGGCGGTGGTCGCCGCGCGCAAGACGTTGGTCGAGGGCGCGGTCGGGATGGTCGAAATGGCGCTCACCATGCTCAGCGAAAAGAACGTCGTCGAGTTGGATGACGAGCGCCGCGCGGCGATGGTGTCGAACCTGATGGTCGTACTGGTGTCCGAACGCGACACCCAGCCCGTCGTCAACACCGGCAGCCTCTACCAGTAAGCGACGGCAATGGTCGACGCGCGAAAGGCATTCCCGCTCCGCATCGACCCCGCCCTGTGGGCGGCGGTCGAGCGGCTGGCGGCGACAGATTTGCGATCGGCCAATGCCCAGATGGAATGCCTGTTGCGCGAAGCCTTGAAGGCCCGCGGAATCAAGCTGTCGGCGCCGGCTCCGGTGAAGCGCGGGCGTCCGCCAAAGGAGTCGAACGATGAGTGATCGTCCCGAATGGTTCGCCCAGCGCCGCTATGGGCTGGGCACCGGCATGCCGATCGCCTGGCAAGGATGGGCTCTCAGCCTGGCGCTCATCGCGTTGCTCGGGCTGGCCTATTATCTGTTCGGCAACAATGACTTGCGTGCGCTGGCGATCGTTGTTCCGGCGATATTTGTCTATGTCCTGATCGCGGCCCGGACCACCCGGGGCGGCTGGCGCTGGCGTTGGGGAGAAGACGGCGAATGAGCCGGGTGGCGATCGGCCCGGCAATGGCCACCGCGATTGCCGAATTCGTCAAGCGTAAGCGCTGACAGAATCACCCCGCCGCCAGGTCATGCTGGGCGTTGATCAGCTGCCACTCGCCAAGGTCGGAGAACATCGCCCGTGCCGCTTGCTCGACAAGGTCGGCGGCGCGATTGAGTCTCGTCCGGTCGCCGATCATTTCATGCTCGATCTGCGCGAGGAGTTGCGCCGTCGCCAGCGAGCGCGCCGCGCTGCCGTGAAAATCGCCCTGCACCCGGATGCCGAACAGCGCGCCGCCAAGCGCCGGCAGGCCTGCCGAGAAAAATGTCATCCAGTTGCCCATCCTTGCGGACAAGGCGGGGTCGAAGCCGGCAAGAGCGAGGCTGACGACGCAGCCGACAATCGTCAGGACGAACAGGCCGGTGCCGATCCGCTCCAGCCGCCCGTCGAACCGCTCCATCCGCTCTGCACCGCCGCGGTGATAGTCGATCTGCGGAGCCAGTTCGTGGACCGCGATCGATCGCGCCAGCGCGGTGGCTCCGTTGCGGTCGATCCGGCCGTCGGGGCAGGCGAGCGCGCGCCACACCGCCGCCGCATACCAGTCGATCCAGCGCCGCGCGACCGGGTTGGCCGCGCTCCCCGGCGCGTCGGGCGCGGCCACGCCAAGCAGTTTGAGGCTACGCATCGGGCGCAGCCGCTCGGCGAGCTGGCGATAGTCGAGCCATCGCCGGTGCCATTCGCGGCTCAATCCCACCTTGGTGTTGAGGATGATCGCCAGCACCACTCCGAATTCGATGATCGGCAGCAACAGTCTGCCGGACGGGACGACCAGCCCCGACAGGCCGATCACCGCGGCAATCGCCGCCAGCAGGAAATTGAAGACGTGCCCGCTGCGATAGGTTTGCGCGTAGCGGTTGGCGAGCCGGTCGCTCCAGATATAGGCACCCTCGAGCAGGTCGAGCGCAGCCTGGATGCCGTGCGGCCCGGCGCAGGCTCCGCGATAGCGCCGCCATTCCTCGCTCGCGGCCGTCGCGCAGCGTTCGTCCTGCCAGTCCTTGGCGCCGATCGGCGTCACCCCGGCGATCGCCAGCAGCAGCGGATATTCGAACCGCCCCCGGAAGCGCCGCTGCCGTTCGCCGACGAACGAATCCAGAAACGCGCGTTCGCGCGGGTCGGATGGCGGCGCGATCAGCGCGGCCAGCAATCGCGCCATCTCCGCGGCGTCGAATGGCCGGCTCGCGGTTGGCTCGCTGCGCTGGGTCAGGACCGCCGGGTCGAACGCGCTCCACATCAGCGTCAGCGGCGCGCGATCATCGACCGGCACGTGGATGACCGGCGTTCCGCGCGCCATCGCCAGCTCGATGATCTCGCCGGTGCCGCCGCGCCCGCGCTGGGGCAGGCCGTCCCACACCGCGAGCAGAATATCGCAATGCGCCACCGTCGCGCGCCCCGCCATGACATAGGCATCCAGGCTCTCGGCCCGCTCGCCGGGCAGCTCGAGCACTGACGTGGCGCGGGCCAGCAGCGCGTCATATTCCGCCAGCGCCGCGGCATCGGCGAAGTCGCCGCGATTGTCTCCATTGGCGAACGGCAGCACCGCCTGCAGCGCGAAGCCGCGCGCCAGCGCCGCTTCGGTGGCGATCTGGTCGGCGCCGTCGGCCAGGGGCGAGACGATCGTGAAGCTCGGCGGGCAATCGGCGAAATGCGCCGCTTCAAGCGCCGCCAACGACCTCGCCGCACCCTCGAGTTCGGCGATCACCGCGGCAACCCGTTCGCGCAATCTGGGCAGCGCCGCCGCCGGGATCGCGGCCGCCCGGTGCCCGGTAACCCCCAGCGTCAGTGCAAACGGGACCCGCGGCGGTGACCGCGGGCCAGTCTCGCCGCCCGCCTCGGCCGCCGGCCTATCTGCCACCGCCACCGTTGCTCATGATCGGATCGTAGACATAGGGCCGGACGGATTGCTGCGCCTTGCCGTCGAACCGCAGCGCGTAGCAGAGGTCCCCCGTGTCCTTGTTCTTGTTGATCACGGCAAGAACGCCTTTCTGCACGTTCAGATATTGGATTTCACCGCCGGCGTCGCCGGCGCCCGTCGGGCAGGCGGTTCCCTTCACGGCCCACATCGCGTCCGTGGGTTCGGTGTAGAAGCTGAGGCCGAAACCGGTATTGTCGGTCAGCGCGAACTCGACGCGATGGGCACCCGAACCGAACGGGAATTTCATCACATTCTTGCTGTTCGACCCGCTCGATCCGGGATGAAAGTCGGCGCTGTAGCTCCAGTCCACCAGGCGGCCCTCGGTCCCGGGATCGGCGGTGACCGTCACATCGACCTGGCTGGCCACGCGGTTTTGCTGCGGTTCAGGCATTCTCGTGCTCATCATCATGCTCCTTGCTTGGTTGCGCGTAGATAGGCGGGGTGTCGATAACCCATGGCGGTGAGCCGCCGGGAATAGACCGATGCGTCCTGGCCGAGCCGCGTCAGCAGTGCGGCGTGGTCGGCCAACTCGCGCGGCTTTTCCTCGACGCCCTTGGGCCAGGCCGCCAACGCCGCCTGAAGCGCGCCGCGCGCCGCATCCTGCTGGCCGACCGCGCGTAGGGCATCGCTCAGCACCGTTTCGCTCGTGGCGACGGCGAAGCCGCGGTCGATCGCGTCGCCTTCCTGGCGGGCGATCGTCAGCGCCTGCTGAGCTAGCGGAAGGGCGTCCGCCGGTGCAGGTCCGGCCAGGGCCAGTCGCGCCCGCAACGTCAGGCATCGGCGGCGGAATGTGGTTCGCCAGTCGGCGACGCTGGGATCGCGGCGGAACAGGCTGTCGGCCGAATCGCACGCCTGGCGCGCCGTTGCCGCGGCTTCGGCGGTTCGTCCCGCGGCCAATTCGAGTTCGCCCTCCTCGAAGGCGGCCGAGACGCCGTGGTTGAGCCATTCGGTATTGGCCGGTTCGGTTTTGCTCAGGAAGGCGAGGACGGCGGAGGCGGCCCGCGCCTGGCCGAGCGCCGTGCCGACATCGCCGCGCGAGGCCAGCAGGCGGCTCATCGCGCGGCGCGCGGCAAGCTCCTGGCGCTTGATCAGCATGTCGCCCTTGCTCGCCGGCCACAGCCTGGCGAGCAGGTCGAGCTGGCGCTGTCGCAGCGCCATCGCGTCATCAAGCTGCCCCGTGTCCTCGCGCGCGTCGGCGAGATAGGCGAGCATTTCCGATAATTGCTTCTGATAGTCGAGATTGGCCGGCGCCGTGGTGGCCAGCCGTTCGGTCGCGTCGAGCGATGTCTGATAGGCGTCCGCCGCCGCGCCATATTTGCGCTCCTCGATCAGCACGGCGCCAAGGTTGGTGTCGGCGTAAATCCGTTCCAGCCGGTACTTGGCATTGCCCGGCGCCAGCGCGATCATCCGGTCGGCCAGCCGGCGATAGTCGCGATAGGCTTCGGCGGCCCGGTCGATATGACCGCGCTGCCAGTCGATATAACCGACCCAGAAAACATTCTGCGCGTGATCGAACAGCGCTTGCGGATTGTCGGGCGTGCGCCGCGCGGCTTCTGACGTGGTCGCCATCGCCTCGCGGTACCGGGCCATCGCTCCTTCCAGGTCGCCGCGGGCGAAGGCGATCTCCCCCATCAGCGTCAGCGCCTTGGACCGCTGGGCCAGGGCCAGGTCGCTAAGGTCGGCCTTGTCCTGCTTGGCGTAATATTGGAGCGCCCGGACGCCGACCGAATCCAGCACGTCGAGCCGGCCCAGCGGTTGGAGCTTGTCGCGCAGGTCGCCGAGCATGAACCCGATCAGCCCTTCGGCCTCCCGCCTTTGGTCGCGCGCCGCGTTGCGCGCTTCGATCGCGGTCAGCGCCAGCCCGGCCGACACCAGCATGCCGAACAGCGATGCCCCGGTCAGGATCGCCTGGCGTCGCTGGCGGCGGTGGCTTTCGCGCTGGACGAGGTCGTCAAGACCCAGCCCGAGCATGCCGGCGATAATCTTGAGCAATCCCAGCCGCCGGCCGTCGGCGCCCTCCCGCAAATCGGCCGCCATCGGTTCGGCGCGCTTGTCGGTTGCCCGCCCGCGCCGGTCGTAGCGGACACGCAGCGCCGCGGGGAAGCATTCCTCCGCCTCGCGGCCCGGCATTTCGCTGGCGAAGGGTTCGCCGTCGACGATCGCGGCCAGCACGCAGCCATCGCCGTGAAGCCGCTTGAACCGGTCTATTTCCGTATTGGTCCAACGCGACGTGGCTGCGGCGGGGGAGCACAGGACGATGAGAAAGCGCGACCCCGACAGAGCTTCCGAGATCTCGTCGCTGAGGTCGCCGGCGGCGGCAAGTTCGTGGCGGTCGCGGAAGATCGGGGTCAGCCGCTTGGGCACCGGCCCCATCTCCGTCAGCCGCCCGACCAGCGCCGGCGGAACCCGGAATTGCTCCAGCGAATCATGCAGCCAATCGGCCAGCTCCGAGTCGCGATGGCTGTAGCTGAGGAACGCCCAATAGCGCTGGGCAACGCGGGGACGATCGCCGGACCGGGCGGCCCGGGCAGACGTGGGCCGGCTGAGAACGCTGTCCTCCGACATTGAGGCCCCTCCAACGATTGACCCACGTTAACATGATTCGGGAGGCGGGCGAAGCAGTCGGCATGGTTACTTGGCGCGGGACGGCTCGGCGCCTATATCAGGGGCCATGTCCTCCCTTCGTCCGTGGCGCACGATCGCGCGCCGTCCCTCGCGCCAGATCATGGTCGGCAACGTCGCCGTCGGCGGCGATGCGCCGGTCACCGTCCAGACGATGACCAACACGCCGACGTCCGATGCCAAGGCGACGATCGACCAGATCCGCCGCTGCGAGGAGGCCGGGGTCGACATCATTCGCGTGTCCTGCCCCGACGTCGAATCGACCGCCGCGCTGAAACAGATTGTCCGCGCCGCCGCCGTGCCAATCGTCGCCGATATCCACTTCCACTATAAGCGCGCCTTGGAAGCGGCCGACGCCGGCGCCGCCTGCCTGCGCATCAACCCCGGCAATATCGGCTCGGCCGAGCGCGTGCGCGAAGTCGTCAACGCGGCCAAGGCCAACGGCTGCGCCATCCGCATCGGCGTCAACGCCGGCAGCCTGGAGCGCGACCTGCTCGAAAAATATGGCGAGCCCTGTCCCGAGGCTTTGGTCGAAAGCGCATTGGACCATATCTGCATCCTCGAGGACCACGACTTCCGCAACTACAAGGTGGCGGTCAAGGCCAGCGACACCTTCCTCGCCGTTGCCGCTTACCAGCAGCTCGCCGATCAGGTCGATTGCCCGCTCCACCTCGGCATTACCGAAGCCGGCGGGTTGATCGGCGGGACGGTCAAGTCGTCGATCGGCATCGGCGCGTTGCTGTGGGCCGGCATCGGCGACACCATCCGCGTCTCCCTCTCGGCCGAGCCCGAGGAGGAGGTTCGCGTCGGCTACGAAATCCTCAAAAGCCTCGGCATCCGCAATCGCGGCATCCGCGTCGTCTCCTGTCCAAGTTGCGCCCGCCAGGGGTTCGACGTCATCCGCACAGTCGAGGCATTGGAGCAGCGGCTCCAGCATATCCGCACGCCGATGTCGCTCAGCGTGTTGGGTTGCGTCGTCAACGGTCCCGGCGAAGCACGCGAGACCGACATCGGCCTGACCGGCGGCGGCAACGGCAAGCATATGGTCTATCTGTCGGGCGTCACCGACCACCATGTCCAGGACGCCGACATGATCGACCATATCGTCAGGCTGGTCGAGGCCAAGGCCGCCGAACTCGAAGCCGAGCGCACCGCCGAAGCCGCCCTCGCCGAAGCCGGCTAAAGCGCGCATTCGCAATTGGGTAACCGCGCCGCGCTAGGATAGCGGAATGTTGCGCTTGGCCCTCGTCACGATCGTCGCCGCGGTCGCTCTGTCGCTGGCGATGGCCCATGTCGTTGCGCCATCGCCACCGGCCGCGCCGCAATCCACGCTCATCGCGCCCCCGCTCGCCGCCTCCGCTCCGGCGCTCACCGGAGTCGGTCAGGAGTTGACCCTGGCCCGCGACGGCTCGGGCCGGTTCCAGGTCGACGTCGCGGTCAACGGCCAGACCTTGCCGTTCCTCGTCGATACCGGTGCCGATCAGGTCGCGCTGACCGTCGAAGCGGCGCGTCGGGCCGGCCTCTACGTCGATCCGACCGCGTTCGAGCCGGTCGCGATCAGCGCGTCCGGCACGGTACGGGGGCAGCGGGTCAAGCTTGATCGGATCGACATCGGCGGCCGACGCTTGGAGGGAGTCGATGCGCTCGTCCTCGAAGGGCTCGGCACCAACCTCCTCGGCCAGTCGGTGCTCGGCCGTCTCGGCGGAGTCGAAATGCGCGGCGACTCGATGGTGCTTCGCTAGTCGCCCATTTCGGCTAGAGGCCGACGGATGACCACGCGCGCGACCTCGACCCTCCCTGCCTACACCGTGGCGTTGACCGGCATTGGGCTGTTTTCGATCATGGACATGGTGATGAAGGGGCTGGTGCTGGCGATCGGCATCTTCCCGACGATGCTGTGGCGCTCGCTGATCGCGGTTGCGTTGGCGGGGCTGCTGTTCCTCGCCCGCCGCGCGCCGTGGCCCGACGCCGCGACACTGCGCCTGCACATTCTCCGCGGGGTCATCACCAGCGGCATGGCGCTATTGTTCTTCTGGGGATTGGCGCGGGTGCCGATGGCGCAGGCGGTGGCGCTGAGCTTCATCGCGCCGTTGCTCTCCATCTACCTCGCGGCGCTTGTCTTGGGCGAGCCGATTAGCGGCCGGATCCTCGGGGGCTCGATCGCCGCTTTTGCCGGTGTCGTGGTGATCTTCGTCGGCCAGGTCCGCGCCGACCTCGGTCCCGTGGCCCTCGCCGGGTCGGCCGCGATCCTCGTCTCGGCTTTGATCTATGCTTACAATATCGTGCTTATGCGGCAGCAGGCGCTCGCCGCCCGGCCGATCGAGATCGCCTTCTTCCAGAGCGCCACCGTGGCCAGCGTGTTGCTGATCGCCGCGCCGTTCGCGGGCTTGCCGGCGCTGCCCGATGGTCACTGGCTCGAGGCAGGGCTCGCCGCATTGCTCGGCATGGCCTCGATCTTGCTGCTCGCCTGGGGCTATGCCCGTGCCGGCGCCGCTTATCTGTCGAGCACCGAATATTCGAGCTTCCTGTGGGCGATGGCCTTGGGCTGGCTGCGCTTCGGCGAGCCGGTGTCGGGCTTCACCTTGGCTGGCGCGGTGCTGATCGTCGCCGGCTGCATCGCCGCCGCCCGCACTCCGCCGCACCCGGCGCTCGAAGGCTCGGCCTAACCCCTGCCGGCGAGCATGTTGACCGTCAGCGCGAACACGCCGACGTTGAAGATGAACGCAACAATGCTGTGCGCGGTCGCGACCTTGCGGATGTGCGGCGAGGTGATGTTGGTGTCCGATGTCGACAGCGCCGCGCCGATGGTAAAGGCGAAATAGACGAAATCGCTGAACGCTGGAGTCTTGCTGGTGCCGGGGAAAACGATCCCGGCGTGGTCCTTGCCGCCGTCGTCGGCGGTGTAGAACAAATGCGCATAGTGAAGCGCGTAGACGGTGTTGCCGAAGAACCAGGCGATCAGCAGCGTCGTAATGGTGATCGCGATATCGACCGGCCCGGTCGACTTGGCCGAGGACATTTCGCTGCCGACCGCAACCAAAATGACGATGCCGAGCGCAAAGGCCAGGAACAGCAGCACCGCGCGGTTGGCGTCGTTAACCTCGGCCACCTCTCGCATTTCGCCGGCCTCGTCGTCATAAAGCTTGATGCACGAACCCATGAAGACCACCGCCGACAGGTCGAACCCCAGCATGACCGAGCGCCACCACGGCGCGATGATCGTTGCCACGCCGACCGACACGAACAGCATCGCGAAGAAAACCACGAACCGCGCCGGCGCGATCCGGTTGCCTATCGAGGAACGCTTTGCCATTCCCGCTCAACCGCCTGATGCGGGGATGGTTGCGGGGACGGAATATGGCATGGCTTTTCCTTATCGTCGGCGGGCTGTTCGAAGTCGGCTTCACCACATCCTTGCGGTTCGTCGACGGTTTTCGCAACCTGCCTTGGACTTTCGCCTTCCTCGTCTCGGTGGCGATCAGCATGGGCCTGCTGGAGCGCGCCGCGCGGACCATCCCGATGGGCACCGCTTACGCTGTGTGGGGCGGCATCGGCGCGGTCGGCACGGTGCTCGTCGGAATCGCCTTGTTCGACGAACCCGGCGGTAGCCTGCGCCTGCTACTGATTGCCGCCATCGTCGGCTGTATCGCCGCGCTCCGGGTGACCGGCTAACGCCGCGCCGGCTCCAGCAGCGGGGCGATTTCCGGGCTGGCTTCGATCGACGGCAGGAAGCGTGGCGCCGGGAACGGCCCTCGCGCCTGCTCATAGGCGTAGCCCAAACTGAGCAGCAGCGCCTCCGACCATTTCGGGCCGATGAAACTCAGGCCGACCGGCAATCCCTTGACCAGGCCCATCGGCACGGTGAGGTGCGGATAGCCGGCGACCGCCGCCAGGCTGCTCGCCCCGCCGCCGCTGATCTGGTCGCCGTGGACGGCGTCGATCAGCCACGCCGCCGGCATCGTCGGGCCGACCAGCGCATCGAGCCGGTTGGCGCTGAGCATCTTGTCGATGCCGTTCGGCCCCGCCGCCTCGAAGCTCACCCGCCGCGCTTTCTTGTAGGCGGGTTCGTTGAGCCCCTTGGTCGCTTCGGCCTTGTCGAATTCGTCCTGCCCGAACAGGCCCATTTCCTCGGCGGCATGGGCCTTGTCAAAGGCGATCAGGTCGGCCAGCGTGCGGCTGCTCACCGCCGCCGGCGTGGTCGCCAGATAGGCGTTCATGCCGGTCTTCAATTCGCTCATCAACACGGCGAACTCATTGTCGCCGATCGCTTTGTCATCGAACTTTTTGATCTCGACCAGCGTCGCCCCCCGGGCCTTCAACAGGGCCAGCGCGGGCTCGAATACATCGTCGGTGCCGAAGCCCGACGCGAAGCGCATCACGCCGATCCTTTTGCCCTTGAGCGACCCGGCGTCGAGCGTCGCGGCATAATTGCTCTTGCGCTTGTCGGCTTCGCGTGTCGCCGGGTCGGCCGGGTCGCTCCCCGCGATGATCGACAGCAATTCGGCCGCCTGGCGCACCGTGCGGGTCATCGGCCCGGCGGTGTCCTGGCTGGCGCTGATCGGCACGATGTGGGTGCGGCTGACCAGACCCACGGTCGGTTTCAGCCCGACGACCCCGTTCAAGGACGCCGGGCAGGTGACTGAGCCGTCGGTCTCGGTGCCGATGGCATACTCGACGATTCCCGCCGCCACCGCCGCGCCCGATCCGGACGATGAGCCGCAGGTGTTGCGATCGAGCGCGTAGGGATTGCGGGTCTGGCCGCCGATCGCGCTCCATCCGGAAATCGACTTGGCGGAGCGGATGTTGGCCCATTCGCTGAGGTTGGTCTTGCCCAGGATGATCGCCCCGGCGGCGCGTAAGCGCGCCACCAGCGGGGCATCGCGGCCGGTCACATTATCCTTCAGCGCCAGGCTTCCGGCGGTCGTCGGCAGCGGTCCGGCGGCCTCGATATTGTCCTTCAGCAACACCGGCTGCCCAACCAGCGGCCCCGTCCGCCCGGAAGCATCGATCGCCCGCGCCTGCGCCATCGCCGTCGGGTCGATCGCGATGATCGAATGCAGTCGTCCGTCGATCGCCGCCGCGCGTGCCGTGGCGGCCGCAACGGCGCGCTCGGCCGGTCCTGCGTTGGATGACAGCACCAGGCCCGGGTGACCCTGTCCCGGACCGGTGGCCACCGTGCAGCCACCGGCCAGTACGCAGGCCACAAGCCCGACGAATCGCTTCCCGCTATTGATCATGCTCATTCTCCCGTTCGTCGAAGAAGCCCGCCAAAGTCATGGCAGGTTCACTTGGTCGGGAACAGCCCGCGGCATTGCCGCATTGGGAGGTTTGCATCTCGTGACCAATCGTCTCGCCTTTCTTCTTGCAACAAGCGCCTTGTGTGCGGGCGCGCCGGCTTTAGCGCGCCAGGACTCGCAACCCGCGCCGCAACCGCAACCGCCAGCGGCGGCTCCGGGCGCGGCGGCTGCCGTTGATAACACCGCGACCGAAGATGACGAGGGCACGATCGTCGTCACCGGCCAGAAACCGCGCGGCTCCGTGGTCGGCGATATTCCGCCAGAAAACGTGCTTACGTCGCGCGATATCCGCGCCACCGGCGCGACCAGCATTTCGGAATTGCTCGACGCCGTCTCGGCGCAGACCGGCAGCGCGCGCGGGCGCAGCAGCGGCCGCCCGATCCTCCTTCTCAACGGACAGCGCATCTCGGGCTTCCGCGAGCTTCGCGATTTGCCGCCCGAAGCGATCGAGCGGATGGAGATCCTGCCCGAAGAAGTCGCCCTCAAATATGGCTATTCGGCCGACAACCGCGTGGTCAACATCGTCCTTCGTCGCCGCTTCAACTCGACGTCGCTTGAGGCCGGTGGAAGTCTCGCCACCGATGGCGGCTACGCCGCGGCCAAGGCCGACGGCACCTCGCTGGTCATCGCCGATGGCAAGCGCACGTCCCTCAATCTCCACCTCGACGGCAATAACCCTCTCTACGAAAGCGAGCGGAGCATCGCCTTCGATTCGGCGAGCGGTCCCGATCCGCGCGCCTATCGCACTCTGGTCGGCGCGGGACAGTCAGCACGCCTGACCGGAACCCTGAACCGAACCATCGGCAAGGACATCAGTGCGACCGTCACCTCGGAACTCGACCACACTCACAATCGCAGCCGTTTCGGCATCGACCCGTTCGCTGTGAGCGATCCCCTGACGCGTTCGTCCACGACCGACAGCGCCGGGCTCGGCATCGCGCTCAACACGCAGCGCGGCAAATGGTACCTGTCGAGCACCGGCAACGCGCAAATCGACCGCACCACCGGCGATTCGGATCGCACCCTGCCGACCGCGCTCACCGGCGATAGCAGCCGCTCGAACCGCCGTTCGTTCGACCTTGATGCCACCGCCAGCGGCCCCTTGCTGGCGCTGCCCGCCGGGCACGCGACGGCGACATTCAGGGTTGGCGTGTCGCGGCTGGACCTCGACGGCCGCGCCCACAGGGCCGACGTGGACACGTTCACCAACCTCGGCCGGACCATCGGCGAAGGCTCGGTCAGCCTTGATCTGCCCGTCACCAAACGCGGCTCGCCGATCGGCCGCCTGTCGGCCAACGTCAACGGCGGCGTCCAGCAATTGAGCGACTTCGGCACGCTGACGAGTCTTGGCGCGGGCCTCAATTGGGTGCCGGCGACCCGGCTCAACCTCACCGGCAGCATGACCCGCGAAGAGGGCGCCCCGACGCTCCAGGCGCTGGGCGACCCAATTATATCGACCGCCAACGTGCCTTTTTTCGACGCGGTCTCCGGGACCAGTGTCACGGTCACCGCGATTACCGGCGGCAATCCGGCGCTCAACGCCGATCGCCGGACCGTGTGGAAGCTTGGCGGCAACTGGCAGCCGTCGGAAAAGCTCGACCTGCGCCTGCGGGCCGACTTCGTCCACGAAGCGATCGACCAGCCGCAGATCGCCTTCCCCGCCGCCACCGCGGCGCTTGAGGCCGCCTTTCCCGACCGCTTCGTGCGCGACGGCAGCGGGCGATTGGTCAGCGTCGATTTTCGCCCCGTCAACGGCCTCCACTCGCGGCGGGATACGCTGCGCGTCGGCTTCGATTTCACCAAGCCGCTCAAATCCACGCCGCCCTCGGCCGCCACGATTGCCGCGCTGCGCACGCGCTTCGCCGCCGCGCAGGTCGGGTCAGCGGCAGGCGGCGCCGCTTCTCCCGCTGGCGGCGCGGCCGGCCGTCCCGACGGCGATGGCGGTGGCCGCGGCTTCGGCCGTTTGGGTGGCGGAGGCCCAGGAGGCGGGCGCAGCGGCGGCCGCCTGACATTCTCGCTGACCGACACGGTGACCCTCACCGACCGGCTGACGATCGCGTCCGATCTTCCCGATCTCGACTATCTCCACGGCGAGGCTAACGGCGCGAACGGGGGCCAGCCGCGGCATCTGGTCGAGGCGCAAGCCGGCTGGGCCAACAATGGGTTGGGCGTCCGGCTCGGCGCCGACTGGCGGAGCGCGACCCGGGTCGACGGCGGCGCTTCGGGCGACTCGCTGCGGTTCGGCGATTATGCGACGCTCGACTTGCGCCTGTTCGCCAACCTCGGCGAACGCCTGGATCTGGTCGCCGCGCACCCGTTCATGCGCGGCAGCTCGCTCCGTCTCGACGTCAAGAACGTCTTCAACGCGCGGCCCGACGTGCGCGGCGGCGACGGCAGCATTCCGTTCGCTTATCAGCCCGATCGGCTCGAGCCGGTCGGTCGCACCGTCGGCATCAGCTTCCGCAAGCTGTTTCTGCCGTCGCGCTTCGCCCGCTTCGGCGGCGGGGCGGGCGGCGGCGCCGGCCGGTCCAGGGGTGGCGACTAGTCTTCGGCGCTCGCCTTGGCGATCGACTCCATGACCACTTTCTGTGCCGCGGTGGCATCGCCCCACTTGCCCACCCTTACCCATTTCTCGGGCTCCAGATCCTTGTAGTGCGTAAAGAAATGCTCGATCTGCTGGAGGACGATCGCCGGCAGGTCGCTGCCTTCCATGACGTCGGCATAATAAGGGCTGGTCGCGGTCTCGGGCACGGCCAGCAATTTCTCGTCGCCGCCGGCTTCGTCCTCAAGGAACAAGACCGCTACCGGCCGCGCGCGGATCACCGACCCGGGGATCAGCGGCCAGCGCGTCATCACCAGGCAGTCGAGCGGGTCGCCGTCGCCGCACAAGGTCTGCGGGATGAAGCCGTAATTGGCCGGATAGCGCATCGGCGTGTGGAGGATGCGGTCGACGAAAATCGCCCCCGACGCCTTGTCGAATTCATATTTGACCGGCTCGCCCCCGATCGGCACCTCGATCAGCACGTTGATGCTGTGCGGCGGGTTTTCGCCCGCCGGAATCAGGTCGATGTTCATGGGTGACGCGCCTTAGCCCTTGCCGCGCCAAGGGCAACCCCCGGCGCGGCAAGGCGAGCCTCAGCGCGGCTTCAGCAGCAGGTCGAGCGGGCCGTCACCCTTGCCGGTCTTGACGAGGTGGGGATAGCGCAGCCCGCCGCTATAGGCGATCGCGTAGACCCTGACGGCGTCGTCGCGTTTGACGGTCAGGCGGATCGGCTGCTTGCTCGCCTTCGCCGCCTTGATCGCGTCTTTGAGTGCGTCCTCGCTATAGGCGCGCTCGCCGACGGCGATGATCTCGTCGCCGGGACGAAGCGCAGCGGCGAACGCCGGCGAGGCCCAGCGCAGGCCGGTCAGCTGGCGTTCCTTGTCGACCCCGAAGCCCAGCGAGTAAGCGAAATCGCCGCCGCCGCCGCGCTCCTTGGCATAGGCCGTGGCGGCGCCATTGGGCTGGTCGGTGAACCTGAGCTCATAGCCCGACAGCGCAAAGCCGGTGAGCGGCGCCTGCGGCCTGACCAAATCGACCCGCTCGTGGAGGAAGGTCGCCCAGTCGTAGGGATAGACCTGGTTGAGCGTCGCGATCAGCTCGCCGCGGGTATAGGGCAGGGTCCCCCAGTCGCCGTCGCGGACGCCAAAGAAGGCGCGGGCGAAATCGTCGATGCCTTTGCGGTTGGCGGTGCCGCGGCGGATGATGGCGTCGACCTCGGTCCAGATCATCAGGCCTTCGATGTAATAATCCTCGCCCCGCTGATAGCTGCCCCACGGCTGGGGCCGGCGGTTCTGGATGATCGGGTCGTTGGTGGTGTCGAGCAGCGGGCGCCAGTCGCGGCCGCGGCTTTCCTGCTCGATCGCGGCGAACAGCGCGATGGTGTCGAGGACGTGCTGCTTGGGGCTCATCCCCGACCGCGCCTCGAGCACCCAGCCCCAGAATTGCGTCTGGCCTTCATAGACCCACAACAGGTCATTGTTCAGCGGCGTGCGGAAATCGGCCACCGTCTGGCCGGCCGGGCGGCGGAACTTGCCGTCCCAGCTATGGGTGAATTCGTGGGGGAAGACGTCGCGGTCGCCCAAATGGTTGTCGTAATCGATCAGCGCCCCCGGCGACGTCGAAATCTCGGTGCTGCGATGATGCTCAAGACCGATCCCGCCAAGCTTGTCGGAAATGGCGTTGAGGAAGTCATAATGGTCGAAATGGCGCGCGCCGAATGTCTTGACCGCCTGATCGACCATATTGCGATATTTGGCCAGCACGACGGCCGGCACGGCCAGCTCCTTGGGCTCTTCGGCGATATTGTTGAGCGTCACGCCGTGGCCCAGATCTTCCTTGCGGACATAGCGCCCGGCCATGATCGGCGAATCCTGGAGCGTTTCGTAATCGACCACGCCATAGGTGATGCGGTTGCCGGCCGTCGCGGTCGGGCGCAGCGCCGTCGCCGCCTGCCACCCGGCGGGCAAGGTGACGCTCGCCAACACCGGGATTTGCCGGGTGTAATAACCGGCCGGATAGAGCGACACCGATTCCCATTCGAGGTTGAGTATGTTGGGCGTCACCACGACCCGCCCCTGGCGCGGGGACAGCGCCGACAGGAAGGAGAAACGCGCCTCGACCGACGTCGCGCCGGGCGGCACGTCGACATGATAAGCGGTGCCCTCGATCGGATCGCGCATCCACGTCAACGCCTGGCCGTTGGCGCGAAACTCGATCCCGGCGACTTTGTCGGGCTCGCCGTCGGGGCCATGATGCCCCGGCAGCCACTTGGGCAGCATCAATGTCAGTCGCCCGGCCTGCGCCACCGGAATGGTTTCGCGCACAGTGAAGATCGCCCGTTCGATGTCGGTGGCGTCGACGTTCAGCTGGATCGTCCCCGGGTAAGGCACGTCGCGCGCCGCCGGGATCATGTCGGGCTGCGTCACGGCGACCGGCGCGCTGTTCTGGGCCAGCGCCGTGCCCGGGACGGTGGAGGCGATGAAGGGAAGGGCGAGGGCGAGTGCGTAGGCACGATAAGGGCTGGTCATGGGGCGGGAGGCTAGCGTCGTCCGCGTGCGGTCGCTAGGGGCAAGGACATCCGTATGTCGAAAATCCAGACCCCCCAGCCCGTGCGCGGAATGCATAGCCTGCTCGGCGAGGAGGCCGACCGCTTTCACGCGGTCGTCGCCGCGTTCGACCGCGTGCGCCGCCTCTACGGCTTCCGCCGCATCGAAGTGCCGGTGCTGGAGCCGACCGCGGTGTTCGCCCGGACGATGGGCGAGACGACCGATGTCGTGTCGAAGGAAATGTATTCGTTCGAAGATCGCTCGGGCGACCAGGTCACGCTGCGCCCCGAATTCACCGCCGGCATCGCGCGCGCCTATCTGTCCGAAGGCTGGCAGCAATATGCACCGCTTAAGGTCGCCACTCACGGCCCCGCCTTCCGCTACGAACGCCCGCAGAAAGGCCGCTTCCGCCAGTTCCACCAGTTGGACGCGGAGATCATCGGCGCCGCCGAACCACAAGCAGACGTCGAACTCCTCGCTTTCGCTGCGCAACTGCTCGCCGAACTCGGCATCGGCGGCGTGATCCTCAAACTCAACACGCTTGGCGACGGCGATACGCGCGCGGCGTGGCGCGATGCGCTCCACGCCCATTTCTCGGCCCGCCGCGCGGACCTGAGCGAGGAAAGCCGCGACCGGCTCGACCGCAATCCGCTGCGCATCCTCGACAGCAAGGCGCATTCGGACTGGCCGATCGCCGACAGCGCTCCGGCGATCGACGATTTCCTGACCGCCGAAGCGAGCGATTATTTCGCCGCCGTCACCGCCGGGCTCGATGCCGCCGGGGTTTCGTGGGAACGCGCCCCGCGGCTGGTGCGCGGGCTTGATTACTACCGCCATACTGCGTTCGAATTCGTCACCGACAGCCTCGGCGCGCAGGGCGCGGTCATCGCCGGCGGCCGCTACGACGGGCTGATCGAACAACTCGGCGGCCCGCACACCCCGGCGGTCGGCTGGGCGGCCGGGATCGAACGGCTCGGCATGCTGATCGACGCGCCGCCGGAACGCGGCGCCGACATCGCCGTCATCCCCACTCTCGAATCGGTCGAAGGCAAAGCGAATGAAGCCGTCGCGATGCTGCGGCGCGCGGGAATCGCAACGGAAATCGCGCTGCGCGGCAATGCCAAGCGCCGCTCGGAACTGGCCCGCAAGAGCGGTGCGCAATCGATCCTTTACGTGCGCGCCGCCGACGACGCGATGGGCGAGTTCTACTTCAGCTATACCGGCAAGGACGATGCAGTATTGCGCGCTTTGTCCCGGAAAGTCAGCGACGCGCTGGGCGCCCGCTTCATGGTGAGCGGCATCGACGCATGACCGGAATCTCGCTCGACAAGATCGTCTCGATCGAGGCCAAGAAGCATGACCTCGCGGCAGCGATGGCGGCGCCCGATCTCGCGCCCGAGGTCTTCGTCCGCCTGTCGAAGGAATATGCCCAGGTCGAGCCGGTCGCCGCCGCCGCGCGCGAAGTTCGCCGCCTGCGCGCCGAACTCGAGGTGCTGATCGGCCTCGCCGCCGACACCGCCGCCGAAGCCGAGCTGCGCGAGCTCGCCGAACATGAGGCCGCCGACATCCGTATCAAGCTGCCGCTCGCCGAGCGCGCCCTCGCCGTCCGCCTGCTGCCCAAGGACAGCGCCGACGATCGCGCCGCGATGCTCGAAGTGCGCGCCGGCACCGGCGGCGACGAAGCGGCATTGTTCGCCGGCGATCTGCTGCGCATGTATCAGCATTTCGCCGAGGAGCAGGGCTGGCGGTTCGAACTGATCAATGCCTCGGCGTCCGACGTCGGCGGCTACAAGGAAGCGGTCGCCTCGATCGCCGGCACGGGCGTATTCGCCCGGTTGAAATTCGAAAGCGGGGTCCACCGCGTCCAGCGCGTCCCGGCGACCGAAAGCGGCGGGCGCATCCACACCTCCGCCGCGACCGTCGCCGTGCTGCCTGAGGCGGAGGAGGTCGACGTCCAGATCAACGATGGCGACCTGCGCATCGACGTATATCGCTCGTCGGGCCCCGGCGGCCAGTCGGTCAACACCACCGATTCGGCGGTGCGCATCACCCATCTGCCGACCGGCTTGGTGGTCATCCAGCAGGACGAAAAATCGCAGCACAAGAACAAGGCCAAGGCGCTCAAGGTGTTGCGCACGCGGCTTTATGAGCTCGAGCGCAGCCGCCTTGCCGACGAGCGCGCCGGCACGCGTCGCTCGATGGTCGGCTCGGGCGACCGGTCGGAGCGCATCCGCACCTATAATTTTCCGCAGGGCCGCGTCACCGATCACCGCATCAATCTGACCCTGCACAAATTGGACGCCATCCTCGAAGGCCCGGGCCTTGCCGAACTGGTCGATGCATTGGTGTCGGAGGACGAGGCCGCGCGGCTGGCGAGCCTCGACGAACTGTGACCGTCATCGCCCGGGCGCTGAGCCGCGCCACTCAGCGCCTCGGCGCAACCAGCGATACGCCTCGCCTCGACGCGGAATTGCTGATGGCCGCGGCGCTCGGCATCGGTCGCGACCGGCTGATCCTCGATCCGCCCAATCTTGCCCTGCCCGCCGCTTTCCTCGACATGGTCGAACGGCGCGGCGCCGGTGAACCGGTCGCCTACATCACCGGCCAGCGCGCCTTCTGGACCATCGATCTCGAGGTTGGCCCCGGCGCCCTGATCCCGCGGCCCGACAGCGAAACTCTGATTGTCGCTGCGGTCGAACATTTCGCCGGCACCCGCGGCCCCGCCCGCATTCTCGATCTCGGCACCGGGCCAGGGACATTGCTCCTCGCCGCCCTCGACGAGTGGCCCCAGGCGACCGGGCTCGGCGTCGATGTCTCGCTCGGGGCGCTGGCCTATGCCCATCGCAACGCCGCCCGCCTCGGCCTCGCCGACCGGGCGACCTTTGCCAACGGCGACTGGGCGGCGGGCATCGGCGAGCGCTTCGACCTGATATTATGCAATCCGCCTTATGTTGCCGACGATGCCCAGACCGGGCCCGGCGTCGCCGCCTTCGAGCCGGCCGAGGCGCTGTTCGCCGGTGCCGACGGGCTCGACGACTATCGCCGGCTCGCGCCCGAACTGGGCCGTCTGCTGGCGCCGGGCGGGCTGGCGGCGATCGAGATCGGCTTCGACCAGGCGGACAGCGTCGCGGCGTTGTTCGCCGCGGTCGGGCTCGATTCGGCACTGGCCCGCGATCTCGCCGCAAGGCCGCGCGCGCTGCTCATTCGCGGCTAGGCACGAAAAGGCTTGGAGTTCCGGCTCTTGCCCTATATATCGCGAGCCAGGGACGGGGCCGTGCTCGACAAGCCAGGACGCCCCCGCCGCCAACCCCCGACGACGATGGCTGTGTCGAGCGCTTGATGGCGCTGCTCATGGCAAGGGAGGGGCGGCCACCGCTCGCAAGGCGCTGGCCGACTTGTTCGCCGGGACGAAGACTTCCGAGTGAAGGACAGATGATGGCCCCCAAGTACGGGCGCCAGTGCGACAGGGAAACTAGCGCTTGATCAACAATCGTCAGGGTGGCCGCCGTCGCGGCCGCGGTGGGCAGCGCCCTCAGGGCGTGACCGGCAATTCCGGTAACAATGCCCGCGACAATCGGCAGCGCGGCAACGCCGCTCAGCTGCTTGAGAAATACAAGAGCATGGCGCGCGACGCGCAGCTTGCGGGGGACCGTGTCCTCACCGAATATTATCTGCAGTTCGCGGACCATTATTTCCGCGTGCTTGAGGAAGGCCGCTCGCGGTTCGAGGATCAGCAGCCTCAGCAGCAGCGTGGCCGCGGTCGCGACGACGAGGATGACGATGACGGCGACGATTATGACGCCGACCTGGGCGACGACGATGGCGATGCGCGTCCTCAGCCTCGCCGGCAACAACCGCAACCGCAGCCTTCGCAGCCGCGCCCGCGCGACGACCGCCCGGAGCGGCCTCGCCGCGATCGCCCCAATGGCCGCGACGAGCGCCTGGCCGATAACGACGAACGCATCGCCGCGGCCGTGCTGCCGCCGGCCATCGGTGGCGAAAGCGACGACGACGCGCCGGCCGAACCGCGCCCGCGCCGCCGGGTGCGCAAGCCGCGCGATGAGGACGACGGGGGCATTGTCCCCGCTGCCTGAGGGCCGGTAAGCGCCTGCAACGATCACAGGGCAGCAGCTTCGGCCGCTGCCCTTTTTCGTGCGTTTCGCTGTGACCACAATGTCACGTCATCGAACCGCAACAATCGAGTCACACGCCCGTCGCCACCATTTCCTAGTGCATCCCCATCGGCGGCGCTGACTGGCCGCTTAAGGGGAATATTGCACATGAACGTCAAAAGTTTCGCCCTCGCCGCCACGGCGGCCGCGGCGCTGGCCGTGCCGGCCATCGCCGACGCGCGCTCGATGCGCGCGGTCGGCTCGTCGACCGTTTACCCGTTCGCCAAGATGGTCGCCGAGCATGTCGCCCGCGCCAATCCGCGGCTGGGTACGCCGATCATCGAATCGACCGGCACCGGCGGCGGCATGAAATTGTTCTGCGCCGGAGTCGGCGAGCGCTTCCCGGATGTCGAGAACGCCTCGCGTCGGATGAAGGCGTCCGAAGCCAAGCTGTGCGCGTCGAACGGCGTCTCCCAGATCACCGAAATCCAGGTCGGGCTCGACGGCGTCGCGCTGGCGACTTCGCGTTCGACGCCGCTGTCCGGCGTGACCCAGCGCGACATCTATCTCGCGCTGGCCAAGACCCCGTTCGGCAAGCCCAACCGGGCAAAGACCTGGAAGGACGTCAATGCCAGGTTGCCGGCGCTGCCGATCCGCGTCTACGGCCCGCCGACGACCTCGGGCACCCGCGACGCGCTCGGCGAATTGCTGATGACCCCGCCGTGCGAAGCCAATGCCGGCATGGCGGCGATGAAGAAGTCTGACGAGGCGCGCTTCAAGGCGATCTGCACCGGCATCCGCACCGACGGCGCTTACATCGAAGCCGGCGAGAACGACAATCTCATCGTCCAGAAGCTGGAAGCCAACCCGGGCACGCTCGGCATCTTCGGCTACAGCTTCCTCGAAGAGAATGCCGCCAAGCTCAAGGGCGTGACCATCAACGGTGTTTCGCCGACCTATCAGACGATCAGCTCGTTCGCCTATCCGGGCGCGAGGCCGCTTTATGTCTACGTCAAGAACGCTCATGTTGCGGCGATCCCCGCGGTGCGTGCGTTCGTCGCCGAATTCACCAAGGAAAGCGCGTTCGGCCCGCGCGGTTATCTGCTGTCTGGCGGCCTAGTCGCGGCGCCGAACAATATCCGTGCCCGGTCGCAGCAGGCGGCCCGGTCGCTGACGCCGCTCAACCTCGGCTCGCTCAAGTAATTCCACGGGGCATCGGCCGACGGCCGGTGCCCCATCAGGGCTTCCGCGAATGGCGCGGAAGCGGGGAAAGGGACTTCAATGACTCGCAACTTACTATTCCGCGCGCTTCTCGCAGGAAGCGCTTTGTCGATGGCCGCGCCGGCGTTCGCTCAGGACGCTACGCCCGATCCGTCCGACGCCACCGCCGATGCGGCGATTGCCGCCGCCACGCCGGTCGACGACGCCCAGGCCAAGATTGCATTGCTCCAGGCGCAGGTCGAGGCGCTCCAGGAATCGCTCACCCAGATCCAGGCCAATATGGCCAAGACCGCGCCAACCTGGAAAGGCGCGCCGGAATATGCCGACAAGGAATCCGGGTTCACGTTCAAACCGAAGGGCACGATCCAGTATGATGCGGGCCTTGTCGGCTATCCCGACGGCAACCGCTTGCCGGGGACGATCAACGGCCTCAACTACAACAACCTTGGCTTCAACACTCGCTTCCGCCGCGCGATTATCGGCGCCGAAGGGTCGCTCCCGGGCGGCTTCGGCTACAACGTCGAATTCAACCTGGCCCAGGGCACGGTGGATTATGAGGATGTCGTCCTCACCTACCAGCGCAAGAACAGCCCGCTGAAGGTCACGCTGGGCAATTTTTATCCCTTCTCAAGCCTTGAGACGATGACCAGCTCGAAGTTCACCTCGATGATGGAACGTGCGTCGTTTACCGACGCCTTCGGCCTCAATCGCCGGCTCGGCATCGGCGTCCAGCTGCTCGACACGAAGGCGGACAAATATACCGTTTCGGGTGGCTTCTTCAGCCAGCCGATCAACGATTTCGTCGGCAGCAACAGTACCACCCCCAACTATAATCGTACCGGTTGGGAAGCGGCCTTCCGTGCCACTTATTCGCCGATGCTGGGATCGACCAAGCTTCACCTCGGCGCCAGCTTGCACCACCGCGAGAATCAGCGAGATGCGCAGAACGATCGCCTGCGCAGCCGCCCGCTGACCCAGATCACCGACCAGCGGTTCGTCGATACCGGGGCGATTGCCGCGAATAGCGACAATATCGCTGGCGTCGAATTCGGCGCGATCATGAAGAGCTTCCACTTCGCGGCCGAAGCGCAGAAGACCTGGGTCAACGCCTATCGACCGGGCGCGGTGTTCGGCGCCAACGACGGCACCGGCGGCGGCGCCTTCCTCAATGGCAACCCGAGTTTCTGGGGCGGTTATGCCGAAGTCGGCTATTTCTTCACCGGAGAGACCCGCGGTTACAAGGGTGGCAAGTGGGATCGGACCAAGGTTAAGCATCCGTTCGGCGAAGGCGGCTGGGGCGCGCTACAGATCAACGCGCGCGCCGACTACGTGAACCTGACGGATGACCTCAGCGGCTCCAGCGCTTCGCTCGCCGCGCCGTTCTACGTCAATGGCGGCAAGCAGCTCGGCCTTCAGACCAGCATCATCTGGAACCCGACCGACTATGTCCGCTTCATGGCTCAGTACGGCCGCGTCCACGTCAAAGGCGGTCCACGCGTGACGGCGGCGACCGGGCCGACCTTCAACGCCGACACCGCCGCGGTGCGCGCCCAGTTCGACTTTTAGGGATCTCCGTCCCGCGTAACCAAGGCCCTCCGCCGCAAGGCGGGGGGCCTTGACGTTAGGCTTGGTCGACCGCCCGCGGGTGGCCGGCCTCGTCGATCGCGACGAAGGTAAACAGGCCTTCGGTGACCTTGACGTCGGTCTCGCCGCGGTCGCGCGTGGCGACCACCTCGATTTTGATCTGCATCGACGTCCGTCCGATCCGCTCGACCTGGGCATAGACCGAGATCAGGTCGCGCAAGTGGATTGGCGCGATGAACTCCATGCGTTCGATCGCTACCGTCGCCACTGCCCCGTTGGCCCGGCGCGAGGCGACGATACCCGCGGCGATGTCCATCTGGCTCAGCACCCAACCGCCAAAGATATGGCCATTGGCGTTGATGTCGCTCGGCCCGGGCACCACGCGGAGGACGGGAACATTATGGTCGTCGGTCATGCAATATCCTGATGATCGGCGGCGCGTTCGTCGTGACCGCTGCGGTTGCTGAAGAAGACCAGGCTCATCAGCCCCATGCCGAGCAGCAGGGTCAGGCTGACGCCGAGGAAGGTGGCGACGAGCATGTGGATGTGCACTTCGCGGTCGCCAAGATGCACCAGCGCCACCGCCAGCGCGCCGACCGCGGCGGAGAACGCCGCCAGCCAGCGCAACGTGCAGCGGACGCGCGGGCCGATGGGCGGCCGCTCGGCGTCGAGAACGGGATCAGGGCGTGGCATGCTTCCCTTTGCCGCGCGAGCGTGACAGGTTCAATCCTTCACGCGACTCCGGCGACGCGAGGGAGCATGCGGCCATGACCATTTCTGCAATCCTGTCGGGCAAGGGCAGCGATGTCGCGACCTTGCCTTCGGGTAGTTCGGTGCGCGAAGCGGTGGCGTTGCTCGCGGAGCGGCACATCGGCGCCGTGCCGGTGATCGGCGGCGAGGGCGGCATCGCCGGCATCTTTTCGGAACGCGACCTCGTCGGGTGCCTCGGCAGCCATGGCGCCGAGGCGCTCGACTGGCCGGTCGACCGGGTGATGAGTGCGCCGGCAGTCACCGTCAGCATGGCCACGCCGATCCTCGCTGCGCTGGGGACGATGACCCAGCGCCGCATCCGCCACCTGCCGGTGGTGGAATCGGGGGAGATTCGGGGAATCGTCTCGATTGGCGACCTGGTCAAATATCGTATCGAGCGGATCGAGGCCGAAGCGGCGGCGCTGCGCGACTATATCCAGCGCGCCTAAGCCCTTCATCGGTCAAGCAATTCCGTCATTTCCGCCAGGACAATCGGCGGCGTTCCGGGATAAATCAAAAAACCCGTTGACGCATGGGGCCTCTCTCCATATATGCCCCCTCACAGCAGCGGCGGCGGCCTTCTTGGACCGCTTCCGTTTCGCGCCTCTCCAAGTCGGCACACCGACACCCGGAACCTAACGAACCGGGGGTAGAGACGCGTCGGCTCTTTGACATTGTTGGTCTAGATGAAGGGACATGTGGGCGGCGGCCCGGTCTTCGATAGCCTCTGGGTATCGGACGATCGGTAAATTTATGCCGTTCCTTAATGTGACTTTCACCGCGGCTTGCCGGGGTGGAGGAAGCAAATGTCCTCATACGCAAACACACCAGTTTGTATATTTGTGCAGGAACGGCTCCCGGAGATACCGGCCTGCCAGGCTTATTCCGCCTGGCTTGTCGGTCATCAACTTGAGAGTTTGATTCTGGCTCAGAACGAACGCTGGCGGCATGCCTAACACATGCAAGTCGAACGAGACCTTCGGGTCTAGTGGCGCACGGGTGCGTAACGCGTGGGAATCTGCCCTT
>JANLQS010000132.1:0-67417 GCA_031367995.1 Sphingomonas sp. | reverse complement strand
GGTCAGCGTGACCTTCTCCTTCTTCAGCATCCCCGACTTGTCGGCGTAATTGTTGAGGACGCGGGTCAGCGCGGCGCGGAACGCGGCCATGTGGGTGCCGCCGTCGCGCTGCGGGATGTTGTTGGTGAACGGCAGGACGTTTTCATAATAAGAGTCGTTCCATTCGAGCGCGACGTCGATGCCGATGCCGTCGCGGACCGCCGAAATGGCGATCGGATCGGGGAACAAGGGGGTCTTGGCGCGGTCGAGATATTTGACGAAGGCGGCGATCCCGCCCTCGTAGTAAAGCTCATGCTCGACCCGTTCCTCGTGGCGCGCATCGGCGAGAATCAGGCGCACGCCGGAGTTGAGAAACGCGAGTTCGCGAAAGCGGTGCTCAAGGTTGTCGAAGTCGAATTCGATGATCTTGAACGTCGCCGGGCTGGGCAGGAAGGTGACCCGGGTGCCCTTCTTGCCCTCTGGCGCCGGGCCGACGACCTTCAATGGGGCGACGGCATCGCCGTAGGCGAAGCGCATATTATGCTCCTCCCCGTCGCGCCAGATGGTCAGGTCGAGCCATTCGCTAAGCGCGTTGACGACGCTGACGCCGACACCGTGGAGGCCGCCCGACACCTTGTAGGCATTGTCGTCGCTGGTGTTCTCGAACTTACCGCCGGCGTGGAGCTGGGTCATGATGACCTCGGCCGCCGAAACGCCTTCCTCGGCATGGATGCCGGTCGGGATGCCGCGGCCATTGTCCTCGACCGTGACCGAGCCGTCGGGATTCAATTGGATGAGGATGCGGTCGCAATGGCCGGCCAGCGCCTCGTCAATGGCATTGTCGCTGACCTCGAACACCATGTGGTGGAGGCCCGACCCGTCGTCGGTATCGCCGATGTACATGCCGGGCCGCTTGCGCACCGCGTCGAGGCCCTTGAGGACCTTGATCTGGTCGGCGCCGTAATCGTTCTGGTTAGGGTCGGAGGCCATCAACATCTACTTCAAAAAGGGGACGCGCGGGTCAGCGATACAAAGCGATCGTGGCCGGGCCGGAGACAGCCCAGGAAGCGCGAAAAATCATGGCTCCGACCATAAGCGAAGCCCCCCGGAAAGCCAAGCTTTTCGGGGGGCTGATGAGTGGATTCGGATGGGCCGATCAGACGCGGCCGAAGCCGCCGGGTTTAGCCCTGGGCGCGGTTGGGGCGGCCACCGCCGGGGCGGCCACGGCCACCCCCGCCGGGACGGCGACCGGCGCCGCCTTCGGGGCGATGCGCCGGGTGTCCGCCGGTGCGCTGGGGATGACGCTGGCCATCGCCGCGCGGGCCATGCGCCGTCGAGGAACCATCGGCGCGCTGGCCGAACTGGTTGAAGGTGCGCGGGCCGTCATTGCGCTGGCCCTGATCGGGGCGGGCGGGCCGCGGAGCGGAATGAGGACGGGCCTCGCCACGCCGCGGCTGGCGCTCAGCGCGTTCGCCGACCGGGCGAATTTCCGCCGTGCGCGTGTCGCGCCGGCCGTGATACTCACGCCGCTCGCCGCTGCGCTGGGGGCGGGCGCCGCCCTTGGCGCCATTGCCGCCGCGGCCGCTGGCGCGGGGGTCGCGCTCCTCGCGCTGCGCCGGGAGCTTAAGGGCCTTGAGCGCCGACACGGCGGCCATGAAGCCTTCCGGCAGCGGCTTGGTGTCGACCTTCAGGCGAGTCAGTTTCTCGATATCGCGCAAATTGATCTTCTCGTCGGGCGAGCAGAAGGCGACCGCGATGCCATCGGCGCCCGCGCGCGCGGTGCGGCCAATGCGGTGGACATATTGTTCGGGCACGTCGGGCAGGTCGAAGTTGACGACGTGGCTGACACCCGGGATGTCGATCCCGCGGGCGGCGATGTCGGTCGCGATCAGCACCTTGGTGTGGCCCGACTTGAACGCCGCGATGGCGCGCTCGCGCTGCGGCTGCGATTTGTTGCCGTGGATCGCCGAGGCCTCGATGCCCGACGCCGCAAGCTGACGGACGATCTTGTCGGCGCCGTGCTTGGTGCGGCTAAACACCAGCGCGCGCTCGACCTCGGCCGACTGCAAGGTGAGACACAGCAGCGCCGCTTTCTCCGCCTGGTTGACGAAGGTCACGGTCTGCGAGATCCGCTCGACCGTGGTCGCCGACGGGGTCACCGACACTTCGGCCGGGTTGGTCAGATAGGCGTCGGCCAATTGCTTGATCGCCTTCGGCATGGTGGCCGAGAAGAACAGAGTCTGGCGCTGCTTGGGCACCAGTTGAACGATCCGCTTGAGCGCGTGGATGAAGCCGAGATCCAGCATCTGGTCGGCCTCGTCGAGGACGAGGATTTCGAGCCGCGACAGATCGAGCGCGCGCTGGTCGACGAGGTCGAGCAGGCGGCCCGGGGTGGCGACGAGAACGTCGAGCCCGCGGGCGACATCGCGCACGCTCTTGTTGGGCGCGGTCCCGCCGAACACGACGCCGACGGTGAGGTTGATGTTCCTGGCGTAGGTGCGGGCGCTCTCGGCGATCTGCGAGGCGAGCTCACGGGTCGGGGCGAGCACCAGCATCCGGGCGCGCTTGGCGATCGGATGTACGCGCGGATTGGCCAGCCGGTCGAGCGACGGCAGCATGAACGCCGCGGTCTTGCCGGTGCCGGTCTGGGCGATGCCGAGCAGATCGCGTCCGGTGAGGACGGTCGGGATGGCCTGCACCTGGATCGGCGTCGGCTGCGAATAATTCTTCGTCGCAAGCGCGTCGAGGAGGGGCTGCGAGAGCCCAAGGTCGGTAAATTTGGTCACTAAAAGTCCAATATGCAAAACGATCGACCGCGCACAGAGGCGCGGCTCGACCGGGGGTTGGTTGAGCACCCCGCGTGAAATGGAGAGCGTTTGAAGCTGGGTCGAGACGCGGGCCGGGTCCCATTTTCGCTGGAAGACTGGGCTTCCTGTGAAAGTCGGGCCGATCACGCCGCTTGCTGGGCGTCTCGTGTTGCAGTGCGATATAGGGTGTTTTTGCCGAATGTCCAGTTTTGTCTTAGCCCGGGCCGATTGTTCCGCTGGCGATACGGAAACGCGTCGCCTCGCCGATGGTCGCGAACAGCTCCGGCTCGGTCGCCGTCAGCCACACTTGACCGCGACCCGCAAGCCGATCGAACAGCGCGGCCCGGCGCTGCGGATCAAGGTGGGCGGCGACCTCATCGAGCAACAGGATCGGCGGTGCCCCGCGGCGGCTGGCGACCAATTCGGCGTGGGCCAGTACCAGCCCGATAAGGAGTGCCTTCTGCTCGCCGGTCGAGCCACGCGCCGCCGGTTGGCCCTTGGCCACGTGGGTGACGCCGAGATCCTGCCGGTGAGGGCCGGCGGTTGCCCGCCCGGCGGCGGCGTCGCGCCCGCGGCTGGCCTTCAGCGCCGCGCCAAGATCGTCGCCGTCCCAGCCTTCCAGCGCCAAGCCGGCGCGGGGGAAGTCGTCGTTGGCCAGCGTGGCGATCGTTTCGCTCAGCGCGGCCACTGCCCGCGCCCGTGCCCCGGCGAGCGCCGCGCCATGCTCGGCCATCCCAAGCTCGAGCGCGGCGAGCCATTGCGGGTCGGCGCCGTCGGGCTCTGCGAGCAATTTGTTGCGCGCGCGCATCGCCGCTTCGTAGCGCGCGGCATGGGTCGCGTGACCGGGTTCGAGCGCCAGCGTCAGGCGGTCGAGAAAGCGCCGGCGACCTCCGGCGCTGTCGGTAAACAGGCGGTCCATCGCGGGCGTCAGCCACAAGACGCTTAGCCATTCGGATAGCGAGTTGACGCTGGCCGGGGCGCCGTTGATGCGGACCTGGCGCCGTTCCGGGGCGGTGGCGAGGGTGCCGATGCCGAGTTCGACCGAAGTGCCAAGCCGCGCGGAGACGGCGAACCCGCCGGCCCCATCGGCCTTTGCCATGTCGGACAGCGGCACTTGCCGAAGCCCGCGGCCTGGAGTCAGCAGCGACACCGCTTCGAGAATATTGGTTTTGCCCGCCCCGTTGGGGCCGGATAGCAGCACGAATCCGGATCCCGGCTCGATTATCGCATCGGCGTGGTTGCGAAAGTTGGAGAGCGCGAGCCGGGTGAGTGCGGTCATCCGTTGTCGCGTCCTTGGTTGCGGCGCGCGCTAGACCCGCATCGGCATGAGCACGTAGAGCGCGTTCGATTTGTCATTCTCGCGCAGCAGGGTCGGGGCCGCGGCGTCGGCCAGATGGACCTCGACGCTGTCGCCATCGATCTGGGCGAGAATGTCCATCAGATAGCGGGCGTTGAAGCCTATCTCGAGCCCGTCGCTGCCGTAATCGGCGGCGATTTCCTCGACCGCCAGGCCGTTTTCGGGGCTGGTCACGCTCAACGTCACCTTGTCGCGGTCGACCGCCATCTTGACCGCGCGGGTCTTCTCGCTGGCGATGGTGGCGACGCGGTCGACCCCGGCCATGAAGCTCTTCGGATCGAGCTTCAATAGCTTGTCGTTGCCGGTCGGGATGACCCGGTTATAGTCGGGGAAAGTGCCGTCGATCAGCTTCGAGGTCAGCACCGCGCTGCCCAGGCCGAAGCGTATTTTCGTCGGCGACAGCGACACTTCGACCGTGCCTTCGAGCTCGTCGAGCAATTTGCGCAATTCGTTGACGCATTTCTTGGGGATGATGATGTCGGGCATGCCGTCGGCGCCCTCGGGCTTGTCGACCGTGACCCGCGCCAGCCGATGGCCGTCGGTCGCCGCGGCCTTCATCTTGTCGTCGGCGACATGGAGGAAGATGCCCATCAGATAGTAACGCGTTTCTTCGCTGGAGATGGCAAACTTGGTCTTGTCGATGATCTGGCGGAGGGTCGCGGCGGGCAGTTCGAAACGGGTCGGGAGCTCACCCTCGGCGATCACCGGAAAATCGTCGCGCGGCAGGGTCGACAAGTTGAAGCGGGCGCGCCCGGCGACGACCTGCATCTTGCCGTCGGCGGCGCTGAGTTCGACCTGGCTACCCTCAGGCAGCTTGCGGACGATGTCGAAAAAGGTGTGGGCGGAAACGGTCGTCGCCCCCGGTTGACTGACCTGCGCGGGAACGCTCTCGTCGACCTGAAGGTCGAGATCCGTGGCCATCAGCCGGATCGAGCCGTCGCCCTGCGCGTCGATCATGACGTTGGACAGGATGGGGATGGTGTTGCGCCGCTCAACCACCGACTGGACATGGCCCAGGCTCTTGAGAAGGGTCGCCCGTTCGATCGTCGCCTGCATTGCCTTGCCTTGCCCCTGTGTCGCGTGCCGGCCCTCGTTATAGCGAGGCCAATCGAGCTTGCCAGAGGAAAGGCGCGCCAGGCGAACGGGCGGATGCCGTTTCGCCTAGCGAGTCCCCGCGAAGGTCATTTTTTCGACGGCATCAGGACCGAATCGACCATATGGACGACGCCGTTCGACCGTTTTTCGTCAGCGGCGGTCACGACCGCCTTGGTTCCGGCGCTGTCGGTAAAGACGATCTTGTCGCCGTCCCTGGTGGCGACCAGGTTGCCGCCGCCCATCGTCGCGATTTCGGTCTTGCCACCGCCAGCGTCGATCGCCTTGGCAATATCCGCCGCCAGCATCGTCCCGGGCAGGATGTGATAGCTGAGAATGCCGGTCAGGCTGGCGCGGGATTCGGGCTTCATCAGCGTGTCGAGCGCGCCGGCCGGAAGCTTGCCGAAAGCCGCGTCGGTCGGAACCAGCACGGTGTAGGGGCCCGGACCGGCGAGCGTCGCGTCGAGCCCGACGGCCTTGGCCGCGGCCGAGAATTTGGTGGCGTCGCCAAGCCCGCTGGCGATGGTGTCGCCGCCGGCTGCCTTGGTCGCGGTTTCGGTCGGCGTGGCGGCTTTGTCGCCGGGCTTGCCGCAAGCGCTGACAAGCAACAGCGTGACCGCCGTGGCGGCGGCGAATTGGGTGCGAAACTTCACGATCTTCTCCCATAGGAGGCCCGCGGCCCGAAGGCCGCGGGACCGGTGTCTGTTGTTAGCCGAGGGCGCTAATGACCGCGGTGATCAGGCGCGAGGTCGGATCGGCGCGGTAGATGTAGCCGTCATTGTAGCGGTACATATCGGTGGCGCTGTCGGCATAGCGATCGCGGTACTGCAGCGGCACGTTGTAGACGCCGTAATTCTGCGGCAGCTGCTGGCCGACGCCGAGATCCCCGGCGAGCAACGCGACGATCGACTGAATCGCCTGCGTCTTCGGGTCGAGGCTGTAGATGGCGTTGTTGCCGTAGCGATAGTCATATTGCCCGCCGTCGGGGTAATAAGACTGATATTGGTTGGGCACGTTGTAATAGTTGAAGTCCGACGGGTACATCTGACCCACGGGATAATAACCGTAATCCCGCGAGACGTACGGAATCAGGGCGTTGACGAGATTGTTGCTGCGGTCGACGCGATAGATGTAATCGTCGCCCATGCGGTACTGGTAACGCTGATCGTCGCGGTACCAATTGCTGTACGGGCCCGACAGCATCGAGCGGGCATAAGCGCTGGGCAGCGCAGCGCCGACCAATTTCCTGGCCTGGCCCGGGGGCAGGCAGCCGTTATGCTTGGCGGCTAGGCCCGGGGGGCAGCCGTCGACCAGGCCGAGCGAGCGGCCGTCGAGGCCGTAGCCCGACTGGTAGCCGCGGCGGTCGCCGGCGTTGGCAAGGTCACGCACACGCACGCCATCGTTCATGCGGCTGGCGGCGTGACCTACGTCATGGCGCGAGGCCATGCGGACGCGATCGCCGTTCATTCGACCATGCTCGACGCTACGACGCATCGCCATGTGGCGGTGTTCGGCCCGCATCGCCTGCTTCATCCCGCCGCCACGATCCATGCGCATCATCGCGCCGCCATGCTTGTCGCCGCCACCGCCGTGGCCGCCACCATGACCGCCGGGGCCGCCCATCGCCATCGCGCCATGGCCACCGCCATGGTCACCGCCACCGCCCTGGCCGCCACCGTGGCCGCCACCAGGGCCAGCCAGGGCCGGCGCGGAGATCGCCAGCGCGGCAACGCCGGCGGCGAGAAGGAACTTGGTCATCGAAACTCTCCTTTGAACCCGACTAAACGGCTCACGGAGAGGCAGGGTTCCGTTTTCAGGCCGTCGCCGGCTCCGCCACAACGTCGCGCGACAGGCGCCGCGCGGCGAGCAGCATGAGCAATGCGGCGAGCGCGTAGAGGGTGGTCGTGGCCATCGCCGAGTAACGCAGTGCCTCCTGCCCGTAGCGAACGGTGAGGGCTTCGGAGATGGCGCCGATGACCGTCGATCCGGCGCCGAGCCCGATCAGATTGTTGATGAACAGGAACATCGCCGCGGCGGTCGCGCGCATTTCCGGCGGGACCAGTTTGGTGACCGCGGTGACGACCGGCCCGAGCCAAGTCAGCCCGAGCGCGCCGGGGATCAGGAACAGCAAGGATGCCGCGACCAGCGAGGTGCTGGAAAAGGCCAGCAGGTAGGCCGGCAGGGTGATGGCGAAGGCCACCGCGGGCACCAAAGCATAGCCGCGCGGGTGGGCCGAACCGAGCCGGTCGCCGGCGACCCCGCCGAACCAGATGCCGGTGCAACCGCCGACCAGCAAAACCGCGCCAAAAATGAGCGAGCGGTCGACCAGGCCAAGGCCGTAGCTGCGCTCTAGGAAGCTGGGGATCCAGAAGGCCAGACCGTAAGAGACCAGGCTGGCGGTGCCGGCGCCGAACCCGAGCAGCCAGAAGGACGGCTTCGAGGCGACTGCCCGGAACACGGTGCCGAACGACGGCGCCGCCACGCGCTGGCCTTCGCCGGCGCGGCCGTGCCCGGGATCGCGCACCGCCCATTTGAACACGGGCGCGAACAGGATGCCGACAACGCCAATGGCGAGGAAGGCGAAGCGCCAGTCGACGCTGGCCGCGACCAGCCCGCCGAACAAAACGCCGAACGCGCTGCCCAGCGGGATGCCGAGCGAAAAGATGGCCAGGGCACGGGCTCGCTGTTCCGCGGGGTAAAGATCGCTGATCAACGAATAAGCCGGCGCCACCCCGGCTGCTTCGCCGATGCCGACGCTCATCCGCGCCGCGAACAATTGCCAGAAGGTCATCGCCAGCCCGCACACCGCGGTCGCCGCGCTCCACAGGGTCAGGCCGATGGCGACGATCCAGCTGCGGTCGCGGCGGTCGGCGAGCATCGCCAACGGAATGGCCAGCGCAGTGTAGAACAAGGCAAAGGCGGTGCCGCCCATCCAGCCCAACTGGGTGTCGGTTAAATGGAGGTCGGCCTTGATCGGCCCGGCGAGGATGCCGATGATCTGCCGATCGACGAAGTTGAGCGTGTAGGCCAGCACCAGCATCGTCATGATCAGCGGGCGATTGAGGCGAGCGACGGTGCCGGTGTGCGAACTCATACGGGCTCCATGCCTGGCCTGATGCGAAATGTCGTAACCCTAGCCGAGCGCCTGGGCAATCCGCGCGAAGGCCGCGACGTCGTCGTGGTCGTGGTAGAGACCGAGGCCGAGCCGCAGCACATCGCCGCGGACATCCGTGACGACACCTTGGCGCATCAGCGTATCGCACCATCGGGCCGCATCGAGGTGGCGCAGCGCGAGGAAGCGGGCGTGTGGTCCACCGTCGAGCGGGTTGAGCAGCTCCGCCTCGGCCAGCGGCGTTCCGGCCAGTGCGCTGAGCAGCTCGGCGTGGAGCGAAGCGACGTGGGCCGAGATGACCGCAGTCGTCAGCCCCTCGGCGGCGAGCATCCGGCGGATGTGGAGGAAGCGGTAGAGCGCGGAAGGATCGAACGTCGCGCCCATGAAGCGCATCGCGTCGGGCGCGTAGCCGGTCTTGCCGGGGGCGAGGGTCAAGTCCTCGAACTCGGCGTACCAGCCGGTGACGGGCGGGCGCGGACCGAAGCCAGGCGGGCAGTGCATCAGCCCCATGCCCTCCCCCGCCATGGCATATTTATAGCCGCCGGCGAGGAAGAAGGCGGACTTAGCGACGGTTTCCAAAAACGGTGTCTCGAGCGCCATGAAGCTGTGGTAGCCGTCGATCACCACCCACGGCCCGTCGCGCCGGGCGAGGTCGGCCAAGTCTTTGACTTGATGAAATATTTCGCCGCTGCCGAAGAGGATCTGACTGACGAGGATCAGGTCGTGGTTCCCGCGCCTTGCGGTGGCGAGGAGATCGCCGAGTGGCACGGTGTCGAGCGCAAACCAGCCATCCTCCGCCCAGCGCGCGAACTGGCGGCGGGCCGAATGGAATTCGCCGTCGCTGGTAAGGACGCGCAAGCGGCGCGGGTCGGCGCGCGGGCAGGCGGCCACGAGGCGGATGAGAAAATCGTGGGTGTTGGTGGCGAAGACGATGGCCGACGGGTCGCCGCTGCCCAGTTCGCCGGCGACCTCGGCCTGCGCCCTGGGCCAGACCTCGCCCATCACCTTGTCCCATTTGGGGTCGGCGAATGTGGCGGCGTCCTGCCAGCATTCGACCTGCCCGTCGAAACTGGCGTCGGGCCACAGATGATGGCTGTGCGCGGCGAAGTGCAGCCGACCGGGCGCGGCGGCGAGACTGCGCGAGAAGAGGGGCTTGAAGCTCACAGCGCGGTGCGCAGCGACCATAATTGGGGGAAGGCGCGCTTGGCCAGCGTCGAGGCGAGATAGGCCGCCCCGGCCGAGCCGCCGGTGCCGGGCTTCATGCCGATGATCCGTTCGACCGTCAGCAGATGCTTGTGCCGCCACTGGGCCAGCGCGTCGTCGATATCGACCAGCTTCTCAGCCAGCTGGTACAGCCCGAAATAGGTGTCCGCCTGTCGGTAGACCTCGAGCCAGGAGGCGCCGATCGCCTCCTCCGAGCCGCTGTCGAAGCCGGCGCGGGCGAGGGCGGCATTGGCTTCATCCCACAGCGACGGATCGGCCAGCGCCGCCTCCAGCCGGGCGCGGCCGGCGGTGCCGCCTTCGTAATAATCGAGGAACCTGGGATCCTTGATGCCGAGCCGATATTCGAGTTCGCGGAACTGCCCAGACTGGAACCCCGACGAGGTGCCGAGCACGTGGCGGAAGGCGCTGTAGTCGACCGGGGTGAGAGTCGCCAGCACGTCCCACGACAGGGTCATCACCGACTGGATGCGGCTGACTCGCGACAGCGCCTTATAAGCTTCGGCGAACTTGTCGGCGCGGACCAAAGCGCAGGCCAGCCCGACCTCATGCAGCATCTGCTTGAGCCACAATTCCTTGGTCTGGTGGATAATGATGAACAGCATCTCGTCATGCAGATCGGAGCGCGGGCGCTGGGCCGACAGCAGGCCGTCGAGGTCGAGATAATCGGCATAGGTCATGCCAGCGGGTGTCGCGGTCATGGCCGAGGGCTTAGGCCGAAAGAGGGCCGGGCGACAAGCGGGCGGCGGATAGCACCGCCGCCGATCGCTATTGCGGGTTGGCGCCGGGCAGGCCGGGCTGCGAGATCGAGCTGATGTTACCGAAGATTTCGTCGATCAGGCTCTTCTTGTGGCCGAGCGTCGGGGTCTTGCCGCCCATCGGATCGACCGAGGCGATCTTTTTCTCGTCGGTGGTTTCGACGCCGGTGACGTTGCCCGCCGGATCGAACCGGATGTGGAGCACGGTTTCCTTCTTGATCGACGGCGTGCCAAAGGCGACCTGGCGCGTGTTCTGCGAGATGTAATACCAGTCGTTTTCGCTGAACGTGCCGGTGAAGGTTGGCCGGCCGAGCGACTTGGCGACCGAATCCTTGTTATCGACGCCAACCTGAACCGCCTTGCTCAATTGTTCGTCGAGGATGAAGCCGTGAGTCTCGCGAATGCTGGTGCAGCCCGCCACCAGGCCCAGCCCGAGGAACGTTACCGCCAGTCTGGCTACCCGCATCGTCATTCACCATTCTCCAATTAGCCGGCGCGCGCCTTGCCCGCTGCCGCGGCACCCAATATGCGGTAAAAGCCAAAGGGCGCAAGCCGTTGGCGGCGTTCCCCTGTGCGATCGAGGAGAAAGACATGCGATCGATCATGGCCATGGTACGCCCAAAGCGCCCCGATGCCGCCGCACTTTATGCCGCGCTGGTGGCCGAGGCGCGCGCCCCCGGATGGTTCCTTTCCGGTGGCGTGACCGACGATCAGGACGGGCGGTTCGCGGTGCTGTCGAGCGTCGTTGCGCTGGGCATCTTGCGGCTGGAAACCGGGGGCGAGGAGGCCGCCCGGGCAAGCGTCGCGCTGACCGAGGCGTTCATTGCCGACATGGATTCGCAGATGCGTCAGGAGGGCTTCGGCGACCCGTCGCTGGGCAAACAGGTGCGCCACATGGTCGGCGCGCTGGCCAACCGGGTCGATCGCTGGCGGCAGACGCTGGCCGACGATGCCGGGTGGGACGACAGCGTGGCGGCGACCATCCATCGCGGCGCGGTAACCGACGAATCGGCGCGGACCTTCGCCGCCGAATCGATGCGCCGGCTGCACGAGACTCTCGACGGCGCCGACGACGCGGCGGTGATGCAGGGCCGGTGGCGGTGAGCGGATTGGCCCACTGCCTGCCGCTCGACCAGGTTCGCGGCGGCGACCGGATCGAGATTGTCGCCGACGAGTCCGAACGGGCCGAACTCGCCGCCCGACTCAGCCTGCTGTCGCTCGAGCGGCTCGATGCCCATGTCGTGCTGACCCGCGAAGGCGAGCGGGTCCGCGCGTGCGGGCGATTGAAGGCGGTGCTCGACCAGGCCTGCGTCGCCACGGGCGAGCCCGTGCGCTGCCGCCTCGACGAGCCGTTCGAGGTGATTTTCGTTCCCGCGCCGAATACCGGGCAGCCCGATGCCGAGATCGAGCTGAGCGGAGACGAACTCGACACCATGTTCCACGACGGCCGCACGATCGACCTGGGCGCAGCGGTGGCGGATTCGCTGGCGCTGGCGCTCGACCCCTACCCGCGCAGCCCGGCGGCGGAGGCTGCGCTGAAAGCGGCCGGGGTGATCGGCGAGGAGGAAGCCGGCCCGTTCGCCGCGCTGGCCGCGCTCAAGGGCAAGATGACCGGGGAGTAGTCGCCCGAGGGCGGTGTCCCTTGTTTAAGCAGTGCCTCGCACTGCTTAGAACGGGACATCATCGTCGAGGTCGGTGTCGAACGCCGCCGGTTGCGGACGGGGCTGGCGCGAGGCGCCGCCGCCGCCGCTGCCGCTGCCGCCATCGTCGAAGCTCGACGCGCCGCCGCCGCCGTAACCGCCACTTGAGCCGCCGCTTTCACGGCTGTCGAGCAGGACCAGTTCGCCGCGGAAGCGCTGCAGCACGACCTCGGTCGAGTAACGGTCGGCGCCCGACTGGTCGGTCCATTTGCGGGTCTGGATCTGGCCTTCGAGATAAACCTTCGAGCCCTTCTTGAGGTAGCTCTTGGCGACGCGGCCGAGATTCTCGTTGAAGATCACCACCTGGTGCCATTCGGTGCGTTCCTGGCGGTTGCCGTCCTTGTCCTTCCACGATTCGGACGTGGCGACTCGCAGATTGACCACCTCTCCGCCGTTGTTGAGGCTGCGCGCCTCGGGGTCGGCGCCGAGGTTTCCGACCAAAATCACCTTGTTCACGCCCGCCATCAATGCTTCTCCTGTTGCTGGCGTCACCTAAGCCATCACCGCGGCGAAAGCCAAGCGCCTCTTATCCGACGGGCAGCGGGTGGCCGTGGCCTCGATTCGCCCAGCGGAAGCCGAGGACGACCACCGCCAACGCCACGAGCTGAGCGCCGATCGCCTCTGCCGTCGGGAACAACCCTAGGACCGTGATCCGCGGCACGCCGGCAAGCGGCGTCACCGGCACAATGCCTGCTTCCTGCAGCGCGCCGACGCCCTTGCCGGCGAGGACCACGGCGAGCACCGCAATGAGAATCGCGCTATATTTGAAGAATTGGGTGATCGGCAGCTTTCGGCTGTAGCTCAACATGAGCCAGGCGATCAGCCCCAGCAGCGCGATTGCCGACAAAGCCCCGGCGAGGATCGTCAGACCGTTGTCGGCGGTCCAGAGGGCGGCGTAGAACAGGATCGTCTCGAACACTTCGCGATAAACGACGATGAAGGCGAGGCCGAACAGGAACCAGGCCGAGCCGCGCGACAGGGCGCCTTCCATCTTCTCGGCAATGTAGCGGCGCCATTCCTCGGCCTGGCTCTTGCCGTGCATCCAGATGCCGACCGACAGCAGGATCACGGCGGCGAGCAGTGAGCCGAACCCTTCGGTCAGTTCGCGGCTGGCGCCGCTCAGCTCGAGGGCATAGGTGGCGACAGCCCAGGTCGCTCCCCCAGCGATCAGCGCGCCGATCCAGCCGCCGTGGACATAGGGAAGAGCCTCCGGGCGCTCCGCCTTGCGCAGGAAAGCGATCATCGCGATCACCACCAGCAGGGCTTCGAGCCCTTCGCGGAGGAGGATGGCGAAGGCGCCAAGGAAGGTCGACAAACTGCTTGCCGCCTCGGGGGCCAGCGCCTCCTCGGCCTGGCCGAGCAAGCGCTCGGTCGCGCTCAGCCGCTGGCCCAGAGCCTGGTCGCTTCCGCCGCGCGTAATCGCCACGCGAAAGGCACCCATCGACGCCTCAACCTGGTGCATCAGGGCCCCGTCGCGCGTCGCGAGTACCGCTTCGACCGGCTCGAACCCGTCGAGATAGGCGGACAAAGCGAGCTCCTCGGCCTGCTTGCGGTTCCCGGCCGAATAAGCGGCGAGGCTTTGGCGAAGACGGTCGCGGGCAAGTTGCAGCGAGGCGGGCCGCTGCGCGGTCAAGGCTCCCGGATTGGCACGCAGATAGGCGACCACTGCGTCGGCCTTGTCCCGCCCGATTCGCGCTCCGAGGTCGGCCGGGGTTAGCGCGGCGAGCGCCGCCATATTGGGAACGAGCGCGCGGAGCGACGCATCTTGGCGCCAGATCCGCTCGCCGCTAGCGATGTCGCGCCAGGCGAGGCCGCCGACATGGAAGGCGAGGGCCCAGCGATCTTCGTCGGGCAGCGCCGCGAAGCTCTGCATCGCGGTGCCTTCCAGCCCCTGCGAAATCACCTGGTACAGGCCAAAGACGCTGCGGTTACGGGCGCGATCGGCGTCGGCGAAAGCGATCGGCGGCGGGTCGAGTTTGGCGATGGCGCCGCTCGGGCCTTCACCCCTGGCACCGTGACAGGAAGCGCAATTTTCGGCGTAAAGCGCCGCGCCACGAGCCAGGTCCGGAACGCGAGCGGGCGCGAGCGGCACGGGATAAGCGACGAGCAGCGCGGCACCGAGCTTGCGGGCGCGCGCCGCGATGACGCGAGGTTCGGCCTTTGCCGCGATCGCATTGCGCAGGCCGGTGGCGTCGGCCAGCAACACCGCGCGCTGCGGCCGATCGGGCAGCGCGGTCAGCCGTTCGCCGACCGAGGCGGAGAATTCGTTCATCTCCTGATACTCGGCGGGATTGATCACCCGTCCGCCGGCGACCGCTCCACCATAATCGACCGCGATATAATCAAGCAGCCGCCAGCTGGTCTGTACTTCCTGAGCGGCGTTGGTGGCGCGCGCCGGTGGGCTGGCGGCCATCGCCGCGATCCCCAGCACAAGGAGAAACAACGCGCGGAGCGGGCGGAAAAATAGAAGCGATGCCATGGCGACCCCATAGCATAGTGAGAATGATTATCAATAACGTCTTGAGCGCGGCCTAATGCGGCGGGTAGCGGAGGCGGCCGAGGAAGCGGGCGAGGCTGGGGCGGCGAATGGCGTTGGCGGTCCACTTCGCTTTGGCTTTTTCGAACTTGCCGACACCGGCGAGGCGGCGGTCGAGGAAGGCGGCGGTCGCGCTCCATCCCTCGGACTGATCGTCGAGCCAGGCGAGCAGGGTGGCGGTGTAGACGCCCGACAGGATCAACCGCTTGGTGTAATGGTTGTAATCGGTCGCGGTATCGCCGGCGAGGCGCCACATGCGATCGGCCGAGCGCCACCCGACCTTCAGCGCCAGCGGGACGTTCTGCGGCATGGCGAGAATCGCCAGCGCGCTGCGCACCGCCTCGCGCGCCGCGCCGGTGGTTTCGAGCCGGAACCAGATCATTGCGCGGATGCGTTGCGTGACCTTCATGGGGGCCAGGACATCGGGCGTGAAGTGCGCTTCCATCGCCGCGTCGACGCCGTCGATCCACGCATCGACCATCGCTGCCGGGGTCTTGGGAAAAGCCAGCCGGGCGGTGGCGGGATCGACGCCGAGCGAGGTGGCGGCGCTGACTACAGCCTTGTCGGTCCAGCCGTCGAACACCGCATTGTCGCCGACGGCGAGGGCGAGACGGCGGCGCAGGGCCTGGAGCGGGGTGGGGTCGGTCATGGCCGCCTAATTGATCGCGCGCGGCCGATCGCGCAAGCGCACCAGCACCAGCGCGGTGACGATCGCCACCGCGCCGAGCCAGTCGAGCGCGGTCAGCGTCTCATCGTAATAGAGCCAGCCGAGCAACGCCGACAGCGCCGGCTGGGTCAGCATCGCCACCCCGACGATCAGCGGCGGAACATGGCCGAGAGCATAGACCAGCAGCCCCTGGCCGACGACCTGGCTGCACAGCGCCAGCGCGAACAAAGCGGTCCAGTCGGCCGGGATGATTCGCTCGCCAAGCACGAGCGCGGCGGGGAGCAGCATGGCCGCGCCGAACAGGCTGGCCAGGAACAGCAAGGGCAAAGGTTGAAGCGCGCCGCGGGTGCGTTCGACGAGGATCAGATAGCCGGTGTAAAGCAGCCCGGCAGCGAGCGCGAGCAGGTCGCCATGAAGGTGGGCGGGGCCGAGTTCGAGACTGCCGGCCATCAGCATCGCGCAACCCGCCGCCGCCAGCAGCAAGGCGAGCGCCTGCAGCCAGGACGGCCAGCGCCGCGCCAGCCACAGCCCCCAGGCGGCGAACAGAAAGCTGGAGAAATTGCCGAACAAAGTGGCATTGCCGAGCTTGGTCAGGAGGATACCGGCGTGCCACGCGCCAAGATCGGCGGCGAAGAAGAAAGCGGCGCCAAGGATCGCCAGGCTGAGCGCGCGGCGCGGGAGATGGACCGGCTGGCGCAGCAACGCCGCGACCAGCCACAGCAACGGCAGCGCCAGCGCCATCCGCCAGAAGCCGGCGGCGACCGGCCCGACGCCCGAATGGCGGACGAGGAACGGTCCCATCGCCAGCGCGACATTGCCGACGAGCAACGCCGCGAAGGCGAAGCGGTGCGAACTTGTTCGATTGCTGTTCGCCACTATCTTGCCCGGCCCGCCCGTTTGAATGAGACCCGCTTATGCCGACGCTGTTCGATCCGGTCGAGATGGGGGCGGTCACCCTACCCAACCGCATCATCATGGCCCCGCTGACCCGCGGCCGGGCGACCCGCGCGGGTGTGCCGACGGCGATCATGGCGGATTATTATGCGCAGCGCGCCGCCGCCGGACTGATCATCAGCGAAGCCACCGGAATCAGCCGAGAAGGTTTGGGCTGGCCATTCGCGCCGGGCCTATGGACCGACGCGCAAGGCGAGGGATGGAAGCCGGTGGTCGAGACGGTGCACCGCGCCGGCGGGCGGATCGTCGCCCAGCTGTGGCATATGGGGCGGGTGGTTCACCCCAGCCTGAGCGGCGGGCAGCCGGTCAGCGCGTCGGCCACAAAAGCGCCGGGCCATGCCCACACCTATGACGGCAACCAGGACTATGTCGAAGCGCGGGCGGCGACCAAAGACGACATCGCGCGGATCCTGGGCGACTATGCCGGGGCCGCCCGCCGCGCCATCGCGGCGGGGTTCGACGGGGTCCAGGTGCACGGCGCCAACGGCTATCTGATCGACCAATTCCTGCGCGACAGCAGCAATGTGCGCGACGATGATTATGGCGGGCCGATCACCAACCGCATCCGTTTCCTTGGCGAAGTGGTCGAGGCGGTCGCGGCCGAAGCCGGCATCGCCCGTACCGGGCTGCGCCTGTCGCCCAACGGAGCCGTCAACGGGGTCGAGGACAGCGACGGGCAAGCGCTGTTCACCGCCGCCGGGGGAGCGATGGAGGCGATCGGCCTGCCGTGGCTCGAATTGCGCGAGCCCGGGCCGCAATCGACCTTTCGCCCGACCGACGAGCCTCCGGTCAGCCCGGCTATCCGCAAAATATTCGGCGGCAAGCTGGTGCTCAACAGCGACTATCGCGCCGACAGCGCGGCGGACCGGATCGAGCAAGGGGCCGCGGATGCGATCAGCTTTGGCCGGCCATTCCTTGCCAACCCCGATCTCGTCGATCGGCTTCGGAACGGGGCGGCGCTCAACCGCTGGGACAGCGCGACGTTCTACAGCCAAGGCGCGGCGGGCTACACCGACTATCCGACGGCGAAGGAACAGGCGGCGGCCTGAAGCGGTTCTTGCCGGTAAGGAGACGGGTCATGGACAAATCGCTGCAACGCACCTTGCTGGCCGGGGCCGCCGCGGCCGGCGCCGCGCTGATCGGCGGGGCGATCTATGTGTGGCGCGAAAAACAGACCGAGGAGCCCGACTATCGCGCGCTCAAGAGCGACGGCGAGTTTCAGATCCGCGACTATCCGGCGATGACCGTCGCCGAGACGGTGGTCCACGGGCCGCGGCGGCGGGCACTGGGCGACGGCTTCCGCCTCCTCGCCGATTACCTTTTCGCCAAGTCGCGCGATGGCGAGCCGCTGGCGATGACGGTGCCGGTGATGCAGGACCCGGGCGACCCGATGGCAAGCGACCCGCCATTGTTCGACGACGACATGATCGAGGGCGGCTGGCGGACCCGGTTCGTGATGCCCGACGGGCGCGGCGCCGACGATTTGCCCGAACCCCCCGACGGCATCGACCTGGTCGAACTGCCGTCGCGGCGGGTGGCGGTGATCAGTTTTCCCGGGCGCCCCGACGACCGCGACCTGGCGGCGCAGGAAGACAAATTGCGCGGCTGGCTGGCGCGGGCCGGAGAGACCAGCAACGCCGAGCCCGAATATGCCTTCTACAATTCGCCGATAATCCCCGGGCCGCTGCGCCGGAACGAGGTATGGCTGGCGCTGGATTAGGGGGCGAAGCGGCCTTTCAGGGCGAGCAACGCCAGCGCCGCTTTGGCCGCATCGCCACCCTTGTCGGCTTGGCTGGGGTCGGCGCGGACGACGGCCTGGGCTTCGTTTTCGACCGTCAGGATACCGTTGCCGACGGCCAGCCCGTCGAGCGTCAACGCCATCAGCCCGCGCGCGCTTTCGCCGGCGACAATCTCGAAATGAAACGTTTCGCCGCGGATGACGATGCCGAGCGCGACAAAGGCGTCATAGGTGCCGACGTCGGCGGCGAGGCTGATCGCGGCGGGCAGCTCGAGCGCGCCCGGAACGGTGACCGTGTCGTGGCTGTGGCCGCCAGCATCGATAGCGGCGCGGGCACCTGCGAGGAGCATGTCATTGAGATGCGCGTAGAATCGCGCCTCGGCGATCAAGACGTGGGCCATCAGCTTGCCGTCGAAAACATAGCGGGCCGATCGATGCAGCGCTCCTCGACGATCGCCAGACCGTAGGCGCTGAGGCCGACCGGGGCGTGGCGGGTGTTGGTCAGGAGGATCATGTCGTGGATGCCGAGCGCGGCGAGAATCTGCGCGCCGATGCCATAACCTCGCAGCGCCGTGCCGCTTTCGCCGAGCTTGCCCGACCGATGATCGGTGGCGCGGCTGAGCGAACCCGGCGCGGCGGCGTGGAGCGCGACGACCACCCCCGAGCCCTCGCCCTCGATCATCGCCATCGCCCCGTCGAGCAGCCCCGAGCGCGGCGAGGCTTCGCCGAGGAGGTCGGCGAACAAGTCGATCGAGTGCATCCGCACCAGCGTCGGCGAGGCCGGGTCGATCGCGCCGTGGACCAGCGCCAATTGCTCCTCGCCGCTGGCCTTGTCGCGGAACACCTGCGCGATCCAGTGCCCGCCCGAGCGGCTGGTGAAGCGCGTCTCAGCGACCCGCTCGACCATATGATCCTTCTTCAGGCGGTAGGCGATGAGGTCGCGGATGGTGCCGATTTTGAGCCCGTGGGTGCGCGCGAAGTCCATCAGATCGTCGAGCCGGGCCATGGTCCCGTCCTCGCGCATGATCTCGCAGATCACGCCCGACGGGTTGAGCCCGGCAAGCCGCGACACGTCGACCGCCGCCTCGGTATGGCCGGCGCGGACGAGTACGCCGCCGGGCCGGGCGACGAGCGGGAAGACATGGCCGGGCGAGACGATGGCGTCGGGGCCGTTGGCGCTGTCGATGGCCACCGCGATGGTGCGCGCACGGTCGGCGGCGGAGATGCCGGTGGTGACCCCGTCGCGCGCCTCGATCGAGACGGTGAAGGCGGTTTCGAGCGGAGTGCCGTTGCGCCGCGCCATCGGCTCCAGCCCGAGCGCGTCGACCCGTTCCTTGCCGAGCGCGAGGCAGATCAGCCCGCGGCCGTGGCGGGCCATGAAGTTGATCGCGTCAGGCGTCGCCATCTGCGCCGGGATGACCAGGTCGCCCTCATTCTCCCGGTCGTCGTCGTCGACGAGGATGAACATTCGCCCGTTGCGCGCCTCGTCGATGATCGCTTCGGGGCCGACGAGCACGTCCTGAACCCCGCCGTCGAGCAGCTTTTCCAAGCGCCCGAGCGTGTCGGCGGTAGGGTTCCAGTCGGGCGCCCCGAGCTTGCGCAAGCTGTTGGGATGGAGGCCGGCGGCGCGGGCAAGGCCGCTGCGGCTGGTTTCGCCGGCGGTTACCAGCGATGTGATTCGGTCGATGAGATTGGTGGACATTTCGGGCGATTATCACACGACAGTGTGATTTATCAACCGTGTTTTCACATTCTGGCGGCTGCCATGCGTTGCAGGTAGCGCGAGATCACATCGATTTCGACATTCACCGTGAATCCTGCGGCGAGCGCGCCCAGCGTGGTGTGGGCGGCGGTGTGGGGGATGATGTTAACCTCGACATCGGTGCCGTCGTCGCCGTCCGTAACCGCGTTGACCGTCAGCGATGCGCCATCGAGGGTGATCGAGCCCTTGGCGGCGATCATCGGGCCGAGCGCGGCGGGAACGCGGATGACGAGCCGGGTCGAATCGCCGTCGGGCGTTGTTCGGACGACATCGCCGAGCGCATCGACATGGCCGGTGACGAAATGGCCGCCAAGCTCGTCGCCCATACGCAGCGCGCGCTCGAGGTTGAGCTTTGCCCCTTCAGTCCAGCGCGGCGCGGTGCAGTCGGCCGTCTCCGCGGAAACATCGACGGCGAACCAGTCGTCACCCTTGTCGACCACGGTCAGGCAGGCGCCCGAGCAGGCGATCGAGGCGCCGAGATCGACGCTCGCCAGATCATAAGCCGTGGCGATGGTCAGGCGCAGGTCGCCGCGCTGCTCGGCGCTGCGGACGGTGCCGATGTCGGTGATGATCCCGGTGAACATGATTACTCCTGACCGCGGACGCGCTCGTAGACTTCGAGTCGGTCGATGCCAAGGTGGGCGCCGTCGCTGGCACGCCAGCGGCCGTGAGCATCGGCGATGGCGTCGAGGCCGATGTATCCGACCGACGACTTGCCCTCGCCGACCAAAATCGGGGCGCGGTAGATGAGGATGCAGTCGACGAGATCGGCGGCGAGGAAAGCGGTGGCGGTCGCGGAGCCGCCCTCGACCAGCAGCTCGTTGACGTCATGAAGCCGATAGACATCCTGCGGGGAAGACAGGGTTTCCCACCCCTCGACCGCGTCGCCGCGGGTCAGCAGGGCGCGGCGCGGGCTCAACTCTTCGAGGCCCGGCAGGCGGACGTCGAGCTTGGGCGAGTCGGCCAGATAGGTGCCGCGGCCGACCAGGATCATGTCGCTGTGGGCGCGCTCGAGATGGACATGGGCGCGGGCGTCCTCACCCGTGATCCACTTCGATTCGCCCGACGGCAGCGCGACCTTGCCGTCGATCGATAGCGCCAGCTTCAAAGTGATCCGCGGGCGGCCGAGCGCGAGGCGGGTGAGGAAGCCGGCCAGCGAGCGTCGAGCGGCGTCGGCGCCCTCGCCGACATCGACCGCGATGCCGGCTTCGCGCAGGCGGGCGAACCCCTGCCCGGATGTGCGCGGGTCGGGATCCTCGAGCGCGGCGACGACGCGCGCCACGCCGGACTCGACGATGAGGTCGCTGCAGGCCGGGCCGCGATCGCTGACGTGGGCGCAGGGTTCGAGGCTGGTGTAGAGCGTCGCGCTTTTGGCCGCCTTGCCCGCCTCGCTCAGCGCGACGGCTTCGGCGTGGGGCCGGCCACCGGGGTGGGTGGCGCCGCGGCCGATGACCTGGCCATCCTTGACGATCACGCAACCGACATTGGGGTTGGGCGCGGTACGGCCACGCGCGGCGTCGCCCAGCGCAATCGCTTCCGCCATGAATGCGGCGTCACTCAATGCCGAGTTGCTTCTCGAGCTTCTGGAACTGGCGCTGCTTGGCCTTCGCAAAAGCCACGCGTTCGGCCTGATCCTTCTTCTGGTCGGCCTTGATATCGGCATCGGTCCGGCCGGGCTTGTAGGTCTCGACATAGACGATCTGCTGCGGCGGCGCGGTGTTGATGCTCGAATCGACGAAGAAGATGATGAGAATGATGATCGTGATCAGCACCGCCAGGGTGAGGCCGAGCACGCGGTCGCGATTGTCGCCGTGGCGGAAGACGGCAAGAAAATCGCGCACGGCGGCGCGCGGGCTGGACACGGGGGGGAAGACGGCCATCGCGTTACGATAAGCCGCCCCGCGCCCGAGGGCCAGTCATTCGTCGAGGCGGAAACTGAGCGTGATGGTGACCCGCGATGCGACCGGCTGACCGCCCTCCATGGCGGGCTGGTAGCGCCAGGCCCTGAGAATGTGTCGCCGCGCCGCAGCCAGGAACACAGGATCGGCGGGTCCGACCGGGTCGACCGCGACGACGCGACCGCGCGGGTCGATCCGCAGCGAAAGATGGAGGTCGGCCTCTTGCTCGAGCCGCCGCTTCTCCTCCGGATAGGGCGGGCGAACCGAGTCGGGCGGGGTGGCGAAGCGCGGCGCCTTGCGGCCGACTCCCGGGATTGGCGGCTGTGGCTGAGGCACGGCGTCGCCAGTGCCGACGAAGGGCGTCGGCGGCAGCGCCGGATGCGGGGATGTGTCGAGCGGCACCGGGGTCGGCAGCGGCAAGGGCGCGATGGCCGTCGGCCGGGCGATGACCGAGCGGACCGGGTCGCGCTTCGGTTGCGGCTGAGGCTGCGGTTCGGGCGGGGGCGGCTTGATCGGGTCGACAAAGATGACCTGAGTCGGATCGAACTGGCGGGGCAGCGGCAGGTCGCCCCTCGCGGTCATCACCAGGCCGAGCAGCGCGGCGTGACCGGCGACGACAAGGACCAAAGTGCGGGGTGAAACGGACGGCCCGGCGGGGCGGCGATCGGCGGTATAGGCAAGCATCACAGGCCTCCTTGTCCAACGACATAATGTTACAACATTACACACTGTTGACAAGCCTTCTCAACCGGTCGGATATTTTTGGTTCGAAATCGCAACGCGTTAAGCTCCGCGACAGGTGGCGAAGCGCAATTCTCGTGCCGATCGAGGCAAAATGCCCGGGGTTTCCCCCTGTTACCCGGGGTCGCCGAGATCGCCTTGCGTGACGAACGCTGGGTTGGCCCTCGTCCCATGCCCCCGGGACGAGGGCCTTTTAGTTGCCTGGCGGGGGGAGGCGGCTAAAAGGCCCTCCCGACCACCCCTTGCAGGCTTGCCGCTCAGCCCGTGACCAAGCTCAAGATCGCCAGCTGGAACATCAACTCGGTGCGCGCCCGCGCCGAGATCGTCGGCCGGTTCCTTGACGAGGAACAGCCCGACATCTTGTGCCTCCAGGAAACCAAGGCGATGGACGCGGCCTTCCCCGCCGACCTGTTCCACGGCCGCGGCTATCACCATCACGAACTCAACGGGCAGAAGATGCACCATGGCGTCGCGATCCTCAGCCGCGTCGCGCTGCACGATTCGGGTCGCCACGACTGGCAGGACAACAGAGAGGCGCGCCACATCGGCGCCCGGCTCGACTGCGGCATCCGCATTGAAAATGTTTACATCCCGGCCGGCGGCGACATCCCCGACCGCGCGCTCAACCCCAAGTTCGGGCAGAAGCTCGACTTCATCGAACGCATGACCCGCTGGTCCGAAGAGCTGGCCGAGCCGACCCTGATCGTCGGCGATTTCAACGTCGCCCCGCTGGACTGCGACGTGTGGAGCCACAAGGCGCTGATCGACGTGGTCAGCCACACACCGGTCGAGGTGGCGGCGCTTGGCCGGTTGCAGGCGGCGCACGGCTGGGTCGACCTCGGGCGGCAGTTCATCCCCGCGCCGGAGCGCAATTTCACCTGGTGGAGCTATCGCTCGCCCGACCACACGGCCAACGACCGCGGCCGGCGGCTCGACCATATGTGGGCGTCTCCGTCCTTGGCCGCGCAGGCGACCGCGCACCAGGTTCACGAGCCATGTCGCAGCTGGCAGCGTCCGTCGGACCATGTACCGCTGGTCGTCGAGCTGACGCTGTGAGCGAGCCCGGCCGGCTCGAGCGGGCAATCGCCGCCTTGCGGGCGGGACGGCCGGTCCGGGTCGGCGACGCAACCGTCCTGGCGGTCGAGACCGCGACGCCGGCGATGCTTGATCTGATCGGCCCCGCGGCAGCCGCACCGATCCTGCTCAGCGGGCAACGCGCCGCCGCGCTCGGCCTCGGCAACGAACGCGAGGCCGGCGACCTCGCCGGCCCGGTCCAGGTCAATCGCTGCGACTGGCTCGACCACGCGGCGGCCCTGGCGCTCGCCGACCCCGCCCTGGATTTCGGCCGCGGTCCGATCGGCCCGCTCGGCGCCCAGGCCGTGAGCTGCCCGGCCGAGGCCGCCGCCGCGCTCACCCTCGCCCGCCTCGCCGGAGTCCTGCCGGCGTTATGGCTGGTCGATGGCCAGGCCGCCGCAACGATCTCAATCGACGAGGTCGCTGCCGCAGCCCGGACGCCGGTCACCTCGATCGTCGCGCGCGCGAAGCTGCCAATCGACGGCCTTCCGCCATCCCAGATGGTGTCGTTCCGCGAGGCCGCCACGGGGGAAGAGCATGTCGCGTTGCTGATCGGCGCGTTCGGCGGCCAGCCGCCGCTCGTCCGGCTGCACAGCGAATGCCTGACCGGCGACGTGTTCGGAAGCCTCAAATGCGACTGCGGCCCGCAGCTGAAGGAAGCGCTGCGGATCATCGGCGATGCCGGCGGCGGCGTCTTGCTCTACCTTCGCCAGGAGGGCCGCGGCATCGGCCTCGCCAACAAGCTGCGCGCGTACGAACTGCAGGACCGCGGACTCGATACGGTCGAGGCCAACCGGCGGCTCGGCTTTGCCGACGACGAGCGCGACTATGGGCTGGCGGCGGCGATGCTGCGCGCGCTCGGCATCGACCGGGTTCGATTGCTGACCAACAACCCCGCCAAGGTCGCCGGCCTCGGCGCGGCGGGAATAGAGGTTGTCGAGCGGGTCGCCCACCACATGCCGGTCAACCCGCACAACGCCGATTATATCGCCACCAAGCAAGCCAAGAGCGGGCACCTTCCCTAAGCGAACAAAGCGGCGACCTCGTCGAAGTCGCGGGCGATGTGATGCGCGCCGAGCGCCCGCAGCCGCTGACCATGATCGTCGCCGCAATGCTGCCCCGCGACCAGGCCGATGACCTTCGCCCCCGATGCCACCGCGCCGGTGACGCCGACCGGCGAATCTTCGATGATCACGGTCTCAGCGATGGACACTTGGAGCGCGTCGGCGGCGTGCCAGTAGAGGTCGGGCGCGGGCTTGCCGCGGGTGACGTGCGTCCGCCCGCTGAATAAATTGTCGCCGAACGCGTCGCGCAGGCCGAGATGATCGAGGTGACGCTCGATCCATTCGAGCGACGAGGAGGAAGCGACGGCTTTCGGCAGCGTCGGATCGAGCGAGCGGACGAAGCGCACCGCGCCGGCCACTTCGGCGATGCCGTCGGCGATCATCCGCGCGTCGGCGCCGGTTCGTTCGGCCTGAAAATCGTCGGGAAGCGGCCCACCGATCCAGCGTTCGACGGCGGCGCGGAAATCGGCGCCGGCGAGGCCCATGAACTGGTCCATCGACTGGCGCGTGCTGGTCGGGAAGCCGCGCGCGGTGAGATAGTCGGCGATCTGCGCGTTGCCCGCCCATTCGCTTTCGATCAGCACGCCGTCAAAGTCGAAGATCAGGGCGGAAAAGCGCATCAATCCTCGAACAATGCCGCACCGACGCGGATGACGGTGGCGCCAAGCAGAACCGCGGTCGGATAATCGGCCGACATGCCCATCGACAGGCCGCTCAGCCCTTGCTGCATCGCCAATTCATGACACAGCGCGAAATAAGGCGCCGGCTCCGCCCCCGCCGGGGGAATGCACATCAGCCCGGCGAGCGGCAGCGGCGAGGCGCGGACACGGGCGATGAAGGGGCCGAGCTCGGCAATCGCGACGCCGCCCTTCTGCGCTTCGGCGCCGATGTTGACCTGGACGAAGCAGGCCGGGAAACGCCCGGCCGAGGCGGCGGCGGCGGTGAGTTCGTCGAGCAGAGACGGCCGGTCGAGCGAATGGAGGACATCGAACAAAGCGACGGCGTCGGCCGCCTTGTTCGATTGCAGCCGACCGATCATGTGGAGGGTGAGATCGGGATAGCGCAGGCGAAGCGCGGACCATTTGCCTTGCGCTTCCTGGACCCGGCTTTCGCCGAACGCGCGCTGGCCGGCGGCGATCAGCGGTTCGATCTCTTCGACGGAGCGGGTCTTGGACACTGCGATGGTCTCAACCGACGAAGATGAGCGCCGCGCTGTATTGCACGCGCGCTCGACCTGCTGGTGGACGAGGGCAAGGCGGTCGCTGGGGGAAGCCATGGCAGGCGCTATAGGTAAGGCACCGCGGCGCGGCTAGGCGGGCGAACCGCCCCGATCAGAATTTGAAGGCGGTGCCGACGTAGACGGCCTGGCTGTCGCGGCGCTGGTCGGTGACCGGGCTGACATGATCCTGGTCGACGCGGTAGCGGACGCCGCCGGTCAAGGCGATGCGGCGGCTGAGGCTGTAGGCCCCGCCGACGTCAAGCGAATAGCGGTCGGGCTGGGCGAGCGCGGGAACGCGGCCATCGCCGCGCTCGGCGCCGACCGCGATCCGGCCGGTGAACTTCTTGAGATTGTAGCTGACCCCGACCAAGGCGCTTTCGCGCTTGCCGATCGCCGAATCCGGATTGCTCGTGGTCGCGACATCGCCGGAAACGGCGAAGCGCTTCCAGCCGACGGCGACGCCGAGATTATAGGTGGTCGGAGTCAAAGCGGTCGCCGGGATGGAGGCCATCGTCATGCCGCGCGACTGGGCGGCGGCGCTGCCGGCGCGGACCGCGACTCGGATCTGCGCCGGCCGGCCCCTGGCGGCGGCGGGCGTGAACTTGAAATCGCTGAACGACGGCGCGCGCGACGCGAATGTCGCCGCCAGCCGGGGATCGGCCCCAGCCGGGGTGAACGCCGAAATGCGGTCGAAGCTGAGGGAAATGGCAGGCGGACGCGCCTTGCTGACGGCGGCGGCGGCGAGCGCGGGCAGCAGGGCGACACTGGCCACCGCAAGCGCGGTTACCACCTTTCCACCCAGCCCCTGTTTCGCATGCGCCACGCGTACGACTCCTTTATCGCCAAGGGATATAGCTTCACGAACCTGTCAGTTCCATGACTCCGCGTCGATTCATCGAGCGCCTGTGTCCCGAAATCCACAGACGCGGTCCCGGCGTTCCTTCGCGGCACCTGTGGATAGCCGCTTGCCGCCACCCGCCAGCCATTTATAACGCGCGTCGAACCGCCCTTGCAGGAAACCGCCATGTCCCGCCTATTTCGTTCTCTCGCCGTCCTCGCCGTCGCCGGCCTCGCGCTCGGCGGCTGTGCCCGGCATCGCGACCTGCCGAACACGCTAGCCCCCGCCCGGATGACCGCGATCGGGGTCAATAGCTACCTGTGGCGCGCGGCGATCGACACTTTGTCGTTCGCGCCGCTGCTGACCGCCGATTCCAACGGCGGCGTGATCATCACCGACTGGTATGTCAGCCCCAAGAACCCCGGCGAGCGGGTCAAGCTCACGGTCTCGATCCTCGACCAGGAGCTGCGCGCCGACGCCCTTCGGGTGTCCGCCAGCCGCCAAATCAACCAGGGCGGGGTGTGGGTCGACGCGCCGGTCGCCGCGGCCACGGTGCAAAAGCTTGAGGACATCATCCTGACCCGCGCCCGCGACCTTCGCCGCACGTCCCTGGCCGGCTAGGCCGAAGCGCGAACGGCGACTCCATGACCGACCGTTTCGACCCGGCGCGCGCCGATTCCAGGTGGCAGGCGCGGTGGGCCGAAGCGGACAGCTTCCGCGCCGACAGCGCCAGCCCCAAGCCGAAAGCCTATGTGCTGGAGATGTTCCCCTATCCGTCGGGGCGCATCCATATGGGCCATGTCCGCAACTATACGATGGGTGACGTGCTGGCGCGATTTCGCCGCATGCAGGGTTTCGAGGTGCTGCACCCAATGGGCTGGGACGCGTTCGGCATGCCGGCCGAAAATGCGGCGATGGAAAAGAAGGTCCATCCCGGCGACTGGACGCGGCAGAACATCGCGGCGATGCGCGGACAGTTGAAGCGGATCGGCTTCGCCATCGACTGGAGCCGCGAACTGGCCACCTGCGAACCCGATTATTACGGCCACGAACAGGCGCTGTTCCTCGACCTGATGGAAGCCGGCCTGGTGTTCCGCAAGGAAAGCGAGGTCAATTGGGATCCGGTCGACATGACCGTGCTGGCCAACGAGCAGGTTATCGACGGCAAGGGCTGGCGATCGGGCGCGCCGGTCGAACGCAAGAAACTGAGCCAGTGGTTCCTCAAGATCACCGACTTCGCCGAGGAATTGATCGACGGACTCGCGACGCTCGACCAATGGCCCGACAAGGTCCGGCTGATGCAGGAGAATTGGATCGGCAAGAGCCGCGGGCTGCAGTTTCGTTTCCGCCTTTCGTCGCCCCTTGGGAAGATCGACAGCGTCGAGGTTTTCTCGACTCGTCCCGACACCATCTTCGGCGCCAGCTTTGTCGCGCTGTCGCCCGGACATCCGCTAGCCGAGGCGCTGGCGGCGCAGGATCCTGAGGTCGCCGCGTTTATCGCCAAGGCCCGCTTGGGGGGCACCACCGCGGCCGAGATCGAGACCGCCGAGAAATTGGGGCATGACACCGGGCTGGAGGTCATCCATCCGCTCGATCCGGAGCGCCGGCTGCCGGTGTGGATCGCCAATTTCGTGCTGGCGGACTATGGCTCGGGCGCGCTATTCGGGGTGCCGGCGCACGATGTCCGCGACTTCGAATTCGCGACCAAATATCGCCTGCCGATCCGCCGCGTCGTCGCCGAGAGCGAGGGCCAGGCCGGGGACAGCGTGGTCGAAGCCGAGACCGGCGACGGCATCGCCGTCAATTCGCAGTTCCTCGACGGGCTGACCAGCGCCGATGCCTCAGCCGAAGTGATCAAGCGCGCCGAGACCGCCGGCTGGGGCGAGGGCAAGACCCAGTACCGGCTGCGCGATTGGGGCGTTTCGCGCCAGCGTTACTGGGGCACGCCGATCCCGATCATCCATTGCGATACATGCGGCCCGGTCGGCGTGCCGCGCGACCAATTGCCGGTCGTGCTGCCCGAGGATGTCAGTTTCGAGCTGCCCGGCAACCCGCTCGACCGGCACGACGGCTGGCGGCTGGTCGCCTGCCCGAACTGCGGCGGCCAGGCGCGGCGCGAGACCGACACGCTGGATACGTTCGTCGATTCGAGCTGGTATTTCATCCGCTTCGCCAGCCAGCCCAAGGACCGGCCGTTCGATCGCGCCGAGGCCGAGCAATGGCTCCCGGTCGGCCAGTATATCGGCGGGGTCGAGCATGCCATTCTCCACTTGCTCTACGCGCGCTTCTGGACCCGCGCGCTCGAGCGGATCGGCAAGATCGGCATCACGGAGCCGTTCAAGGGGCTGTTCACGCAAGGGATGGTGACCCACGAGACCTACCAGAGCCTCGACGGTCGCTGGTTGTCGCCCGACGAGGTCGTGATCGGCGAAGGCGGGGCGACGATCGAGCGCGCGACCGGCAGCGGGGCGATGCGCGGGCGCACCGAGAAAATGTCCAAGTCGAAGAAGAACACCATCGAGCCCGAGCCGATCCTCGACCGCTATGGCGCCGACGCCGTGCGCTGGTTCATGTTGTCGGATTCGCCGCCCGAGCGCGACCTCGAATGGTCAATCGGCGGGATCGAGGGCGCGGCGCGGTTCGTCCAGCGGGTGTGGCGGCTGGCCAAGGCTGCGACCACCGAAGGCGGCGACGATGTGGGGCTGACGCGCAAGCTGCACCGCGCCATCGCCGGGGTCGGCGAGGCGATCGACGGACTGCAGTTCAACAAGGCCATCGCCGCGCTCTACGAACTGACCAGCGCGATCGAGAAAGCGACGCCGTCGGCAGCGCGCGACCAGGCGATCGAGGGACTGTTGCTGCTGGCCGCGCCAATGGCACCGCATCTGGCGGAGGAGGCCTGGGCGGCGCGGGGCGGGTCGGGCATGATCGTCGACGCCGCGTGGCCGACGCATGATCCAGCGCTGCTGGTCGACGATGAAGTGACGCTAGCGATCCAGGTTAACGGCAAGCTGCGCGACACGCTGACCGCACCGCGCGGGTTGGCCAAGGAAGCGGCGGAGGCGCTGGCGCTCGGCTCGGCCAAGGTTCAGGCGCAACTCGGCGGAGTTGTCCCGCGCAAAGTCATTGTGGTGCCCGACCGGTTGGTCAATATCGTCGCATGATATTCAGGCCCGCCTTGCTCCTTGCCGCCGCGCTGATGCTGCCCGGCTGTGGCCTCCATCCGCTTTATGCCGGTGGTGAATCGGGGCCGGTTGCCAGCCGACTTTCGTCAATTACCGTCGCGCCGATCCCCGACCGCGCCGGCTGGCTGGTCCGCAACGCCCTGCTCGAGCGGATCGGCGGAGAGCGCAAGGCGGGCGCCGCGACCTACCGGCTGGAGGTCGAACTCGACGATAATATTTCGGGCTTCGGCATCCGCGGTGACAGCGCCATTACGCGCGAACGGCGGACGTTGCGCGCGCGCTTTCGGCTGGTTGCGATCAGCACCGGCGAGACATTGCTCGACGCCACCGCCGGGGCGGACTCCGGGATCGACGTGGTGAGCAGCGAATATGCCACGGTCGCGGCCGAGCAGACCGCCTCTGAGCGCTTAGCCCAGGTGCTCGCCGAGCAGATTGTCGCCCGCCTTGGGCTTTACGTCTCGCGCCTCGGGAAACCCGAGGCGGCGGCGGCGCGGTGAAATCGGTCAAGGGCCAGATCAGCCGGGCGCTCGGCGCGCCCGATCGGGCGACGCGCTTCTACCTGTTCCACGGACCCGACGACGCCGGCAGCCGCGCGCTCGCGCTGAAGCTGCTCAAGGGTCTCGGCGATGCCGAGAAATTCATCGTCCTGGGCCAGTCGATCAAAAGCGATCCGGCAATCCTCGGCGACGAGGCCGGGGCGCTGGCGCTGTTCGGCGGACCGCGGGCGATCTGGATCGAGCCGGCCGGCGACGACATTGCCGACGGTGCGGCAGCGCTGCTCGACGCCGCGGCGAGCGAAAGCGCGGTGATCGCGGTGGCTGGAGTGTTGCGCAAGACCTCGGCGCTGTTGAAGCTGGCCGAGAGTCATCCGAGAGCCTGGTCGCATTGCTCCTACGTCCCCGAGGGACGCGACATGGAACGGCTGGTGATCGACCTTGGCCGCGCCGCCGGGCTGACGATCGCGCCCGACTTGGCGCAGCGGATTTCGGTTTCGAGCGGTATGAACCAGGCGATCGCTGCATCGGAGATCGCCAAATTCGCCACCTATCTCGGGGCGGCGCCGGAGCAACCGCGCGCGCTCGACCCTGAAACGATCGATCAGCTCGGCGCCGACAGTTCAGAAGGCGACGGACTCAAGCTCGGCGATCTGGCGCTGGCGGGTCGGATGGGCGAGTTGACCGAGGCACTGGCGCGGCTGCCGAACGGCGGATCGGAGGCGGTTCCGGTGGTCCGCGCCTTGCAACGGCGGCTGGTCATGCTGGCGCCGCTGCGCGCCCGGATCGAGCGCGGCGAGCGCGTCGATGGCGTCATGGCGTCGATGGGCAAAGCTTTGTTCTGGAAGGATAAATCTCTGATCGAGCGACTGCTGACAAACTGGTCGGCGGCGCGCCTGGCGGAGGCCGCGGAGCGCGCCTCGGGGTTGGAGACGCAAGTGATGCTGAGCGGTGCGCCCGCCGGCGCCGCTCTCGGCGAGGCGCTGAGCACGCTGGCCCGCGCCGCCGGGCGGGGCCGATAGACTAGATCGGCTCGCCGCTGAGCCGTTGGCAGATCATGTCGAGCTGATCGAGGCTGCCGTAGCGGAGCACGACCGTCCCGCCGCCGCGGCCATGCGCGACTTTCACGCGCAGTCCGAGCATGTCGCCAAGCTGGCGCTCGAGCGCGGCGAGATCCGCGTCGACGGGGCGTTGGGCGCCGCGCACCCCGGCTTTCTTCGGCTTTGACTCGCGGGCCCGGGCCTCGGTCTGGCGGACGCTCAGACCTTCGGCGACAATTTGCCTGGCCAGAGCCTCCGGATCTGGGGCGGTGGCGATGGCGCGGGCATGACCCATGCTGATCTCGCCTCGCAATAGCATTTCCCGCACGGCGGTGGGGAGATCGAGCAAGCGGAGCAGGTTGGTGACGTGGCTGCGGGACTTGCCAACCAGTTTCGCGACCAGTTCCTGACTATGCCCGAAACGCTGGATCAGCTGGCGATAGCCGTCGGCTTCCTCGATCGCATTCAGATCCTCGCGCTGGATATTTTCGATCAGAGCAATTTCGGCCGTCGCCTCATCATCGAGGTCGCGAACAATCGCCGGGATGCGGTGAAGCTGGGCGCGCTGGGCGGCGCGCCAGCGCCGTTCGCCGGCGACGATCTCGAATCCGTCACCCGATACACGCAGCAGGATGGGCTGGAGCAGCCCGCGTTCCGCGATCGAGCTGGCGAGTTCGGCCAGCGACGCCTCGTCGAAGCGTTGGCGCGGCTGAGCCGGGTTGGCGCGGATCCGCCCGACCTCGATCTCGCGCACGCCGCCCGCCGCCGCCTGGGCATCGCCGCGCGGCTTGACCGCCTCGTCGATCAGAGCGCTGAGGCCGCGACCGAGTCCGGTGGGCTTCTTCATGCCGCCTCCGCCGTGGTCAGCTTGGGCAGCCGCCCGACGATTTCCCTCGCAAGGCGAATATAGGCCTCGGAGCCCGAGCATTTGAGGTCGTAGATCAGCGCCGGCAGCCCATGGCTGGGCGCTTCGGACAGGCGGACGTTGCGCGGCACAACGGTGTCGAACACCGCCCGACCGAGGCAGGCGCGAACATCGGCGGCGACCTGCTGCGACAGGTTATTGCGGCGATCGAACATCGTCAGCGCAACACCGAGGATCGATAGTTCCGGGTTGAACGCGACGCGGATGCGCTCGACCGTCTGGAGCAGCTGGCTCAATCCTTCTAGGGCGAAGAATTCGCACTGCAGCGGCACCAGCAAATGGCGCGAGGCGACCAAGGCATTGACGGTCAGCAGGCCGAGCGACGGCGGGCAATCGAGCAAGCACACGTCCCAACGGCCCTGCGGCCCCTCATCGAACGCCTGGATCAGCCGGTGGGTACGGTCGTCGAGCCCGACCATCTCGACCTCGGCGCCCGACAGGTCGACGGTGGCGGGGACGATATCGAGCCCGGGAACGCGGGTGGCGACCGCGGCCTCGCCGAGCGCGACGGCACCAAGCAGCACATCATAGCTCGACCATTTGCGATCGGCCTGCCCGACCCCGAGGCCGGTCGAGGCATTGCCCTGCGGATCGAGGTCGATGAGCAGCACGCGCCAGCCAATGGCGGCCAACGCCGTGGCGAGGTTGATCGCTGTCGTGGTCTTGCCGACTCCCCCCTTCTGGTTGGCGATGGCGACGCGGATCATCTGTTTCCCCTCCGCCTGACACGCTGGGCGACGATGATCGCCGCCTCGTCACTGGTCAGACTTTGCTCCAGCCGAAACGCACCCTGCCACGACGCTCGCGCCGCTGCCAGTTCTGTTTGCGCGCTGCGGCCCTTGGGGAGGATGAAAAGCGTCCCGTCGTGAACCAGCTGCTCAGTCATGGCGAACAATTGGCCCGCCGGGGCCACCGCCCGCGCCGTGACATAATCGAAACGGCCCGTCAGGAGCGCCGCCTTCGAGCGGACAATCGTGACGTGCGCGAGATCCAGCGCCCCTTTCACCGTCTCAAGGAAGTCGGCGCGCAGGCGGCGCGGCTCGGCGAGAGTGATCGGATCGTCGCTGAGGAGGGCGAGAACAATCCCCGGAAAGCCCGCCCCCGAGCCGATGTCGAGCCACCGACCCGGCTTGTCGCGGAACCGGAACAACTGCGCGCTGTCGTCGACGTGTCGCGACCAGATGTCGCCGATCGACGCGGGCGCCACGAGATTTTGCTGCTGATTTTCCGCTACGACCATCGCCACGAATTGGTCGAGGCGAGGAGATGTTTCACGTGGAACATCAGTGGAAATCACGGACATCCCAGCCGTGCGACCGAGAAGTGAAGCGCGGCCAACGCGGCCGGAGTGACGCCCGGAATCCGCGATGCCTGATCGAGTGTCTCGGGCGATGCGGCGGACAGCCGCTCGATCATTTCGAGCGACAAGCCCGGAACCCGCGCGAAGTTTGTGTTCGCGGGCAAGTGCAACCGGCGATCCTTTTCTCTCCGAGCAATCTCGGCCTGCTGCCGCGCCACGTATGGCGCGTATTGCGCATTCTCGATGGCTTCATCGGTAGCGGCGCCAGTCAGCAGCTGAGACCGGACGGCCGCGGTCAGGCCTGGCTGAAGCAGCCACTCCGCCAAGGGGCGAGACGGCCCTATAGTGCCAAGCGTCGCGGCCGTCATGACCCGCCTCAATTCGCTGCCGGCCCGGCCGAGGGCTTCGAGATGCGCGTCCGTCCGCGCCTGCTGTTCTTCGTCGAGCAGGCCAAGCCGGATCGCGTCGGGAGCGAGACGAGCGATGGCATTGTCGGCGCGGAGATAGAGCCGGTGCTCGGCCCGCGCAGTCAGCATTCGGTAGGGTTCGCTGACGCCCTGCAGCGTGAGGTCGTCGACCAGCACACCGAGATAGCTGGTCGCCCGATCGACCTCGAGCGGCTCAATGCCGAGCGCCTGCGCGGCGGCGTTGGCGCCGGCCAGCAGACCCTGCGCGGCGGCCTCCTCATAGCCGGTGGTGCCATTGACCTGCCCGGCGAGGAACAGGCCGGCGATGTCGCGATGCTCAAGCGACGAACGCAATCGCCGCGGGTCGGCATAGGCATATTCGACGGCGTAACCGGGCCGGGTGATGCGAACGCGTTCGAGGCCGGCAATCGTCGCCATCATCGCCTGCTGGACGTCGGTCGGCAGCGAGGTGGAAATGCCGTTGGGGTAGATTGTGGCGTCATCGAGCCCTTCGGGTTCGAGGAAGATCTGGTGACCGTCGCGGTCGCCGAAGCGGATCACCTTGTCCTCGATCGACGGGCAATAGCGCGGGCCGCGGCCGGCAATATCGCCAGCGAACAAAGGCGACCGCGACAGGCCGGCACGGATGACGTCATGGGTCGCCGACGTGGTGCGGGCGATGGCGCAGGCCAGTTGCGGCAAAGGCGCGGAATTGGCGGCGAGCGCCAGCGTCCACGGCTGGGAATCGGTCGGCTGAGGGGCAAGGCGAGACCAGTCGATCGTCCGCCCGTCCAGGCGTGGCGGCGTGCCGGTCTTGAGCGTGCCGTCGGCAAGGCCCGCGTCGCGCAGCTGATCCGCCAGGCGCGAGGCGCTCGAGGCGCCATCGCGTCCACCGCTCCACCGCTCCTCGCCTCGGTACAGCATCGCGCCGAGAAATGTGCCCGTGGCAAGCACGACGCTGCTCGCCTGGACGGTTGCGCCGTCGGCCAGGGTTACGCCCGACACGCGTCCGTTGAAAAGGCAGAGTTCGGCGGCCTCGCCCTCGATGATGCCGACATCCGCCGCCCCCACTTCCGCCCGGATCGCGGCGGCGAAGCGACGACGATCGGCCTGAATCCGGGGACCGCGCACCGCCGCGCCCTTGGTAGCGTTGAGCATCCGGCGATGAATCGCGGCCCGATCGGCGGCGCGCGCCATGATACCGCCCAGTGCATCGACTTCGCGAACGAGATGGCCCTTGCCGACCCCGCCGACCGAGGGATTGCACGACATCTTCCCGATATCGGCAGCGGCGAAGGTGAGGATCGCCACCCGAGCGCCGCGGCGCGCGGCGGCGCACTCCGCTTCGACGCCGCTATGACCTCCACCGATGACGAGCACGTCTAGCATCAGCGCGCGCTACCGCAGCAAGGGCGAATCGTCAAAACGTTCCACGTGGAACATCACTTGCCAAGGCAGAATCGCGCGAACAACGCGTCGAGAACGGCGTCCAGCGAAGACAGGCCGGTAATCCGATCGATTGCTTCGCGGGCGTAACGAAGTTCCTCGGCAGCGTGCAGAGAGGTGGTCTGCGCCCGCGCTGCCTCCAACGCCGATAGCAGAGTCATGAGCAGCCCGGCCTCGCGCCCGGTCAGGCTCAATTGGCGCGGAGAGGGGATCAGGGCCGCGGCGACAGCGCCGATTTCCCGGGTCAGCCGATCGAGGCCGTCGCCGGTGAGTGCGCTGACGGCAAGCTGGCGCGCATCGGATGCGGGCGCAAGATCGGCCTTGGCGTGGACCAGGAGGAGGCGGGGGTGGATCGGCGCGGCGTCGGGCGGACCGAGCCACAGCAATACATCGGCGCGCACGACCTCTTGCTCGGCGCGCGCGATGCCGAGCTGCTCGACCGTGTCGGCGGAGTCGCGCAAACCGGCGGTATCGACCAGCAACAGCGGTAGCCCGTCGATCGCCAGCGGCACCTCGATCGAATCGCGGGTGGTGCCGGGAATCGGCGTCACAATAGCCCGTTCGCTCTTGCTCAACACATTGAGAAGGCTTGATTTTCCGGTGTTAGGTGGACCCGCGAAAACCACCCGGACACCCTCCCGCAACGGCTCGACCCGGGGCGAGGCGAGCAACGCGCGGACCTCGTCGGCGAGGCTGTCGAGGTCGTCGGCGAGGGACGGGGCGATGACGCCATCCTCCTCGTCGGGATAGTCGATCGCCACCTCGGCCGCGGCCGACAGGTCGAGCAAGCGGAGGCGCCAGCCCGCGAGCAGGTCGCGCAACCCGCCGCCGGCGCGGGCCTGGGCGACGCGGCGCTGAAGCTCGGTCTCGGCGGCGAGCAAATCGGCGAGCCCTTCGGCCTCGGTCAGGTCGATCCGTCCGGAGGCGAGCGCCCGGCGGGTGAATTCGCCAGGGTCGGCGAGACGAACGCCGGGCTCGGCGAGTAAAACGCGCAGCACCGCCTCGACCACCGCCCGGCCGCCATGGCAATGCAGCTCGACGACGTCTTCGCCGGTGGCGCTGGCGGGGGCGGGGAAGTGGAGCACAAGCGCGGAGTCGAGGATGTCGCCGGTGGCGGGGTCGACGAGGTCGCGCAGCCCGGCGTGACGGTGGGGCGGCAGGGAAATGGCCAGCGCCGACGCCGCCGCGACGGCGTGCGGGCCGCTCAGCCGGACGACCGCGATCGCCGCCGGCGGCCGCCCGCTGGACAGCGCGACGATGGTTTCGGCCGCCGTCACGCGATCAGCGGCGCGACGTCGTGCCCGCCTTCCCAGATCATCTTGCCCGCGACCCACACGATCACCACCAGCCCGACATAGGCGATCCAGCGGTAGCGCTCGATGTAGCGGGCGATAAAATTGGCGGCGATCCCCATCAGCACGACCGACAGGATCAGACCGAAGACGAGGATATGCGGATGCTCCTTGGCCGCCCCGGCGACGGCGAGGACATTGTCGAGGCTCATGCTGACGTCGGCCAGGGCGACACCCCAGGCGGCGGCGGCGAAGCTCTTGGCGGGCCTGAGCCCGCTATGCTCGTCGCCGAGGAGTTCGGGGCTGCCCTTGCTCTCGCCCTGATGGTGCAGTTCGCGCCACATTTTCCACGCCACCCACAATAACAGGATGCCACCGGCGAGGATCAGCCCGACGAGCTGAAGCAATTGGCTGACGGCCAGGGCGAAGACGATGCGCAGCACCAGCGCGGCGAGGACGCCGATGAGGATGACTTTCTTGCGCTGGTCGGCGGGAAGGCCAGCGGCGAGCGCGCCGACGACGATCGCATTATCGCCCGCCAGGACAATGTCGATCACGAGAATTTCGAAAAAGGCCGCGATCGCGTCGGGGCTGAGCAGCGAGGCAAGGTCCATGCCCGCGCCCTAGCCGAGTCCGACGACGCTCCTCAACCCCAGGATATGCTCGCCGCCCATCCAGCCTTCGTAAATCATCGTCGCGGCGATGTAGAGGATGACGGCGAGGCCGATGTAATTGATCCAGTTGAAGCGCTGGATCAGCCGCGCGACATAATTGGCGGCAAGACCCATGATCAGCACCGAAACAGTCAGGCCGACGAACAACAGCGCCGGATTCTCGCGCGCGATCGAGGCGACCAGCAGGACATTGTCGAGGCTCATCGACAGATCGGCGATGGTGATCTGGATGGCCGCCTGGAGCAGGGTCTTGGACGCCGGCGGCCCTTCGATCGCGGGCGTGTCGGGATCGTCGGCGACGATTGTCGCGAACGGGCGAATCTCGCGGAACATGTTGTAGGCAACCCACAGCAACAGCAGGCCGCCGGCGAACACCAGTCCGGTGATCTTGAGCAGCTGCGTCGCGAGGACGGCGAAGCTGATCAGGAACACCAGCGCCATGCCGACGCCGAACAGCAGGACCTTCTTGCGGTCCCTTTCGGGCAGGCCCGAGGCGAGACTGCCCATGATCACGACATTGTCGCCGGCCATGGTCAGGTCGCCGACGATGATCTGCCCGAGCCCGGCGAGGCCGGCGGGGGTGAAAATGGCGGCGAAGTTGAACATCTAAGGCCGATTGCTCGCTCGGTTGCGGCAGATCCGACACGCCTGAAACGTGGCGGATTTGCCGGCTCAGCTATTGGTTCATGCTGGCGAAGAAATCCTCGTTGGACTTGGCGTCCTTCATCTTGTCGAGGAGGAACTGCATCGCGTCGATCGTGCCCATCTGCATGAGGATGCGGCGCAGCACCCACATTTTGCTGAGGGTCGCCGGATCGACCAGCAATTCCTCCTTGCGCGTGCCCGACTTGCCGACGTCGAGCGAGGGGAAGATGCGCTTGTCGCTGACCTTGCGGTCGAGCACGATTTCGCTGTTGCCGGTGCCCTTGAACTCTTCGAAAATGACCTCGTCCATCTTGGAGCCGGTATCGATCAAGGCGGTGGCGATGATCGACAAGGATCCGCCTTCCTCGATATTGCGCGCGGCGCCGAAGAAGCGCTTCGGCCGCTGCAGCGCATTGGCGTCGACGCCGCCGGTCAGCACCTTGCCGGAGCTCGGCACGACGGTGTTGTAGGCGCGGCCAAGGCGGGTGATCGAATCCAGCAGGATAACAACATCCTTCTTGTGCTCGACCAGACGCTTGGCTTTCTCGATGACCATCTCGGCGACCTGGACGTGGCGACTGGCGGGCTCGTCGAAGGTCGAGGAGATGACCTCACCTTTGACCGAGCGCTGCATGTCGGTGACTTCCTCGGGCCGCTCGTCGATCAGCAGCACGATCAGGAACACCTCGGGGTGGTTGTCGGTGATCGCCCGGGCGATGTTCTGCAGCAGCACGGTCTTGCCGGTACGCGGCGGGGCGACGATCAGCGCGCGCTGGCCCTTGCCCTGCGGAGAGACGATGTCGATAACCCGCGCCGACTTGTCCTTCTGGGTCGGGTCGGCGCTGTCGAGGGTCAGCTTGCTGTCAGGGTAGAGCGGGGTCAAATTGTCGAAATTGACCCGGTGACGAACGGCGTCTGGCTCGTCGAAATTGATCTGGGTGATGCGGGTCAACGCGAAGTAGCGCTCGCCGTCCTTGGGCCCGCGGATCTCGCCCTCGCAGGTGTCGCCGGTGCGCAGGCCGAATTTGCGGACCAGGCTGGGCTGGACATAGATGTCGTCGGGCCCGGCGAGATAATTGGCTTCGGGACTGCGGAGGAAGCCGAAGCCGTCGTTCAACACCTCGATCGTGCCCATGCCCATGATCTCGGCACCGCTTTCGGCGCGAACCTTGAGGATGCCGAACATCAGGTCCTGCTTGCGCAGCGTCGAGGCGCCCTCGATGCCCATCTCCTCGGCCATCGCGACCAGTTCGACGGGGGATTTCTGCTTGAGGTCTTTGAGGTGCATCGATGGTCTCGAACGAAAGGAAAAGAAGTTCACGCGCGGCAGGACGCCGGGGACAGGACGGCAAGGATGCAGCGGCGATTGGGGGAACCCGCGGCCGTGCAGCCGTCTTGGCTGAGCGCTTAGGTCGTGAAGCAGGACGAAGTCAACGCCTAGAAAGGTCGAACGATTACCAAAACCACGATCAGCGCGGTGAGGATGCCGGGCAATTCGTTCATGATCCTCAATTGCTTGTCTTCGAGCGCGCGGTGGCCCTTGGCAAGCTTGCGGCCATAGGCGCCGATCCAACCCTGATAGCCGGTCAGGGCGACGACCAGCGCCAGCTTGGCCGAAAACCATGCCTCGCCGAAGGCGCCGAGATGAACCGCAAGCATCAGCCCGAGCGTCCAGGTGATCAGCATGGCCGGGGTCAGAATGATCGTCCGCGCCCTATCCTCGCGCTCGAGCCAGGCGCGATCCTCGGCCGATCCGGGAGTCGTCGCCTGATGGTGGACATAGTAGCGCGGGACGATGAACAGCCCCGCGATCCAGAAAATCACGAAGGTGACGTGCGCCGCCTTGACCCACAGATAGGCGGCGCCGAGGAATCCAACATAATTGTCGAGGAAGTTCACCGCGCGCCCTTTACCAGCTCGACCAGCTGCTCGACATGGGCGATCGGCGTGGTCTGCTGGATGCCATGGCCCAGATTGAAGATGTGGGGCCGCCCGCCGAGCGCGTCAAGGATATGTGCCACCGCGCCCTTCAATGCATCGCCCCCGGCGATGAGCGCGAGCGGGTCGAGGTTGCCCTGCACCGGCATGCCTTTGGGCAGCACCCGATCGGCCCACGCCGGGTCGACTGTCTCGTCGAGGCCGATTGCGTGGATGCCGGTCGCCTCGGCATAAGCGGCGAGTTTGCCGCCGGCGCCCTTCGGGAAGCCGATCACCGGAACGGCGGGATGGCGCGCGCGAAACGCCGCGACCAGCCGCGCGGTCGGGGCGATCACCCAGCGCTCGAACTCGGCCGGAGCAAGGCTGCCCGCCCAGCTGTCGAACAATTGTACCGAATCGACCCCGGCATCGACCTGGCCGGTGAGATAATCGAGCGTGACCGCCTCGATCCGGTCGATGATCGCCTGGAACTTGCCGGGGTCGGCATAGGCAAGCGTGCGGGCCTCGGCCTGCTCGCGGCTGCCCTGCCCGGCGACCATGTAGGTGGCAACGGTCCACGGGCTCCCGGCAAAGCCCAGGAAAGTCGTCTCAGGCGTCAGCTGGGCCTTGACCCTGGTCACCGTCGCCCAGATCGGCTGGAGGCGCTCCAGCACCGGCTGCAGGCCGTCCAGCGAGGCTTCGGACAGCGGAGGCGTGAGCCGAGGACCCTCACCGGCGACGAAGCTCAAATGCTGGCCGATGGCGTGGGGGACGATGAGGATGTCGGAAAACAGGATCGCGCCATCCATCGGGAACCGGCGCAATGGCTGGAGCGTGATCTCCGCCGCGGTCGGCGGATCATAAGCCATGTCGAGAAAACCGCCCTTTTCGGCGCGCAGGGCACGATATTCGGGGAGGTAGCGCCCGGCCTGGCGCATCAGCCACATCGGCACCGGGTTGCGACGCTCCCCGCGCAGCACGGCGAGCAATGGCTGGTCGGGGACGGCAGGCGGCATCGGCGGATCGATCGGGCGCGAAGCCACCCTCTTCTCCTTCTTGATAGAGATATATTTAAAGAATCTTTGAAGTGATTGATGGCGGCTTGGCAGCGGGATTTAAGCGCGCCTCCCGGGTTTGCCAACAGGCCGGGTAAGCGAGCGACTCGTGGCAAGAGCGCGAGTCGCGGGTTACCATGCCCGGGATTCACAGGTTGTGGATCAAGGTTATCCCTTGTGGACGGCCGGTCGAACGATGATTGGTGGAGTCTGGACGATCGCCGTGGTTGGGTCATCCCCCGATTGGCGCTAGGCAGGCCCCCAGACTTGTCCACAAGGTTTTCCCATGACGTTGATTCTGGCCTCGTCGAGCAGCATTCGCCGGACGATGCTCGACCAGGCGGGCGTAATTTATACGGTGCGCGCACCCGATTGCGACGAAGGAGCGGTCAAACGGGACCATGATGACGACGGCGAAACGCTGGCGATGCGACTGGCCGAGCTCAAGGCCGCCTCGGTTACCGCAGACCCGGAAGACTGGGTGATTGGCGCCGACAGCACGGTCAGCGTCGACGGCATCCTTTATTCCAAGCCCCGCGACCGCGACGAGGCTGCGGCGCATCTGCGGGCTTTTTCCGGCCGGACGATGCTATTGTCGAGTGCGGTTGCCTTGGCGCGGGCCAACACGGTCGAATGGAGCATGAGCGACACTGCCAGGCTCAGCGTGCGGACCCTCCCGGAGTCGTTCATCGCCGGCTATCTCGATGCCGAATGGCCGGAGGTTAGCCACTGCGTCGGGGTGTTCCGCATGGAGGGACGCGGCGTCACCTTGTTCGACCGTGTCGAAGGCAGCCATTTCACGATCCTCGGCATGCCCCTGATCCCGCTGCTCGGGGCGCTGCGCGCGAGAGGCGCGATGGCGGCATGACGTCAACCGCGCGCCCTTATGCCGAGGTCATCGGCGACCCGATCGACCATAGCCTGTCGCCGATGATCCACGGCTTCTGGCTCGCGGCGCTGAAAATCGATGCCGATTATCGCCGGCGGCAGGTGACGCGTACCGACCTGCCCGCCTACCTTGTTGAAAGACGCTCGGATGCCAGCTGGAAAGGCTCAAACGTGACGATGCCGCTCAAGCTCGACGCGCTGGCGCTGGCCGACGAGCCGACCGACCGCGCGCTCGCCGCTGGGGCCGCCAACACATTGGTCATGCGCGACGGCAAACTGGTCGCCGCCAACACCGACGTCGGGGCGATCGCCGCGCTGATCGACCGCGCTCGCCAGGCCGGGACTGCGATACCCAGCGTCACCCTGTTCGGCAACGGCGGCGCGGCCCGGGCGGCGCTGGCCGCGCTCAAGCTGCTCAATGTCCGTGACATCCGGATTCACGCCCGCGACCTCCAGGCGGCGACCGCGCTGGCGGTCGAGTTCGGCCTGTCCGACGGCCCGGTCGGGATGGACCAGCCTCCAGCGGGCGCATTGTTGATCAACGCCACCCCGCTCGGCATGGACGGACGCGAGTGCCTCAATTGCGACCTGACCGCGATGCCCGACGCAGGGCTGGTGTTCGACATGGTCAGCGCGCCGGCCGAAACGCCCTTGATCAGGATGGCCCGGGCGCGCGGACTTAAGGTCATCACCGGACTCGAGATGCTGGTCGAGCAAGCCGCGGCGAGCTTCAAACTATTCTTCGCCGCCGACGCGCCGCGCGACCGCGACGCCGACTTGATGCAAAGGCTCAACCCATGATCACCCTCGCGCTGACCGGATCGATCGGCATGGGCAAGTCGACCGTCGCCGGGATGTTCGCGGCGGCCGGGATTCCGCTGTTCGACGCGGATGCGGTCGTGCGGCTGCTGCAGGGGCCGGGCGGGCTGCTGGTCGAGCGCATAGAGCAGCGCTGGCCCGGCACCACCTGCGACGGCGCGGTCGACCGCGACGCGCTGGCCATGAAGGTGCTCGGCGACAAGGACGAACTGGCGGTGCTCGAAGCGATGGTCCATCCCGCGGTCCATCACGAGCGGACACGGTTCATCATGGCCCACGGCGATGCGCCGGCGCTGCTGTTCGACATTCCCTTGTTGTTCGAGACCCACGGCGAATCGACCTTCGACAAGGTCATCGTCGTGTCCGCCCCGGCCGAGGTGCAGCGGGCGCGGGTGATGGCCCGGCCGGGGATGACCGCGGCCAAGCTCGACTCGATCCTCGACCGGCAGCTGCCCGACGCCGACAAGAAGGCGCGCGCCGACTTCGTCATCGATACCAGCGGCAGCCTTGTGGAGACGCAGGCGCAGGTGGATGCGATCCTTGCTTGTCTTGACCTCGCGACGGGTCAATAACGCGGTCATGCGCGAAATCGTTTTCGACACGGAGACCACCGGTTTGAGCCCGGCGGGCGGCGACCGGCTGGTCGAGATCGGCTGCGTCGAAATCTTCAACCGGGTTGAGACCGGCCGCCACTATCATTGTTATTTCAACCCCGAGCGGCCGATGCCGTCTGAGGCCGAGGCGATTCACGGACTCGGCGACACCTTCCTGTCCGACAAGCCGTTTTTCTCCGACAAGGTCGAGGAATTGCTCGAATTCATCGGCGATTCGCCACTGGTCGCGCACAACGCCAGCTTCGACTTCGGTTTCCTCAATCATGAGCTCGCGCGCTGCGGCCGGACGACGGTCTGCTTCTCGCGGATGGTCGATACGCTCAGCCTGGCCCGCTCGCGCCACCCCGGCGCCAAGCACAGCCTCGATGCGCTGTGCACACGCTATGGGGTCGATCGCTCGCACCGGGTCAAGCATGGCGCGCTGCTCGACGCTCAATTGCTCGTCCAGGTCTATGTCGAATTGACCGGTGGACGGCAGATCGGGCTTGGCCTCGCCGCCGAGCCGCAGCTCGCCGCCGCCGCGTCCGCCGCGCTGCCCCCGGTCGAGCGCGTCGTTCGCCCGGCCCGGCCATTTGCGCCGAGCGCCGCCGAAGTCGAGCGCCACCGCGCCTTCATCGCCCGGATCGCCAAGCCGCTATGGTCGCGGCTGCTCGGCGCCGGCGACACGCGCGACGCCGCCTAGGCGGACGCATCCGCGCCGAGGACAGTCCCCGGCGCCCCATCGAGGAGGCCAGTCATGGACGTTCGAGTCGCGGGCCACCAGGTTGCCACCGGCGAATCGCTGCGCAGCCGGGTCAACGACCGCATCGGCGCGCTTGCCGACCGCTATTTCTCGCGCGCGGTGGCGGCCAATGTGACGTTCGGCCGCGGCCCCCACGACGATTTCACCTGTGACATCGTCGCACCGGTCGCGCAGGGCATGGTGTTGAAAGCGTCGAACCGGGCCGGCGACGCCCATGTCGCCTTCGAAGGCGCGGCCGACAAGATCGAGCGTCAGTTGAAGCGCTATGTCGATCGGCTGCGCGAGCGCCGCGGCGCGGGCAACGGCGCGACCGAGGCCGACCCGGCGGTGGTCGAGGATGCCGCTTACACGGTGTTCGCCGAACCAACTGACCGCGAAGCGCCGCCACCCCCGTCGCCGCCGGTGATCGCCGAAACCCGGGTCGACATACCCGACGCCAGCGTGTCCGACGCGGTGATGATGCTCGACCTCAGGAACACCAACGCGCTGATGTTCCGCAACAGCGCGACGGGGGCGTTCAACATGGTCTATCGCCGCGGCGATGGAACGATCGGCTGGGTCGAGCCTTCGGCCAAGTGACAAGATCGTCCAGTTTGGCTAGAGGCGCGCGCTGCGCCGCCCGCCTTTGAGAAATGCGTATCCCATGCAGTTATCCGAGTTCCTCGATTTCGATTCGATCCGCCTCGACCTGTCGTCGGGCAACAAGCGCAATTTGCTCAACATGCTGTCGCAAATCGCGGCCCAGCGGCTGGGGGTCGATCCGGCGCAGATCGCCGACGCCATCGGTGAACGCGAGCGACTCGGCTCGACCGGCTTTGGCGGCGGAGTCGCCATCCCCCACGGCAAACTGCCGCAGATCGATCGCATTTACGCTTTGGTCGCGCGGCTCGCCCAGCCGATCGATTACAAGGCCATCGACGGCGAGAAAGTCGATCTCGTATTCCTGCTGCTGTCGCCGCCCGATGCGGGGGCCGAGCATCTGAAGGCGCTGGCCGCGGTCAGCCGGCTGGTGCGCCACGCGGCGACGGTCGAGAAGCTGCGCGGCGCCCGGTCGCGCGATGCGCTGGCGGCGGTGCTGCTCGGTGCCGACGAGCGCGATGCCGCCTGACGCCGCGCCACCCCAGGACGGAGTCAGCGGTGAGCTAGCGCACCTGCGCGCGCTCGAGGCCTTGTATCGTTCGGCGCCGGTCAATTCGCTATTTGAGTCGCAATTGGCCCTGCCCACGGCGGGGCGGAGCAAGATTGTCTTCACGGTAGAACCGACGCTGTTTCACGCCGCCGGCGCGGCGCATGGCACGCTCTATTTCAAAATGCTCGACGATGCCGCTTTCTATGCCGCCAACAGCATCGTGTCCGACCGCTTCCTCCTGACCACCGCATTCAACCTCCACTTCACCAAGCCGCTCAAGGCAGGCGAAGCGCGGGCCGAGGGGCGGTGGATCTCGGGCCGGCGGCGGGTGTTCGTGGCCGAAGCGCGGATCGTCGATTCGAGCGGCGAGGAATGCGCTCGCGGTACCGGCACGTTCCTCCGCTCGCACATCGCGCTCGCGGGGCTCGACGGCTACCGCCAGGGCGGATGAGCGATGCCCGGCTGCCCGCGTCGCTCGAGGCGTCGGCGATCCGCCGCGCGGTCGAGGCAGCGGGCGGCAACGCGATGGTCCTGCGACGCGGCGATCCCGATCGTGGCAGCCTGATTCTGGTGATCAACCACAGGGGGGTGCATCATGCTATATTAGAGCGATTGCTCGAGCCGGGCGGGAATTATCGCTGGGGTCCAGCGGCGCCCTCCGACGCGACTCCCGCGCAAGTGGCGGAATTCCTTGCCAGGCGCGCGCGATTCGATCCGGATTCGTGGTTAATCGAGCTAGACGTCCCGAACCCGCAACGGTTCACCGCTGAATTGGCCGTTGAAGGTTGACCGCAGGGAACCGATAGGAAAAACGCGACCGTAACGACAGAGCGGAGGGCTTTCTCCATCGGCAATCACGCCGATGTGAAGGCCACGCAGTCGGGGGGCACTTTCGGCCGGCAGAGTGGAGGATCCACCTTGTCGCGCGCCGCGGGGGGCTCACCGCACGGTTTCGGATTTCCATGAACTTGTCCATTCGTTCGACCCTGTTGGTTCTGGCGGCGCTCAGCGCCTCCGGCGTCGCTCCCGCCCAGGTCGCTCCGGGGTCGGAGCCGCTTCTGGCCAGTAATGCGAACGTCAATCCGACCCTGATCGTGCCGGCCGTCCTGACGCCCGAAACGCGCCTTCCTGCCGAAGCCGTTCCTCAGGCCGACCCGCTGGCCGCCGTGCCCGACGTCGTCGAACCCGAAACCGTTACCGGCGATCTGTTCTCGATGGTCGCCAAGCTGCGCGGCACCGAGGCCGGCAGCCGCGAGCTCGAATGCCTCGCTGGTGCCATTTATTTCGAATCGAAGAGCGAGCCGCTGAAGGGTCAGCTGGCGGTCGGCCATGTCATCGCCAACCGGGCCAAGTCGGGCCGCTTCCCGTCGAGCTATTGCGGCGTGGTCTATCAGCGCAGCCAGTTCAGTTTCGTTCGCGGCCACGGTATGCCGCCGATCGCGCGTTCGGGCCTGCAGTGGAAGAATGCGGTGGCGATCGCCAAGATCGTCGACCAGGGTCTGCAACCGGCGCCGATGCCCAGGGCGCTGTTCTTCCACGCGCGCAGCGTGTCGCCGTCGTGGCATCTGGCGCGGCTCGGCACGATCGGCAACCACGTCTTCTACCGCTAGTCCGGCGAGGCGCCGATCCCCCGGATTGGCGCGAACCCCTTTTGTTCCGAACGGGAATCTGCGCTAGGCCGGGGCATGGCCTCGACCGCGACTCCGATTCCCGACTGTTTCGTCGATCAGCCGCCGATCGCCGGCGAGGTCGCGCGCGGGGTCACCCGGCTGTTCTGCCGCCAGGATCTGTTCGCAATCTGCGAAGTGCCGCTGCCCAATGGCCGGCGCGCCGACATGATGGCGATCGACGCCCGCGGGCAATTGACCATCGTCGAGATCAAGGTCAGCCGCGCCGACTTGATTGGCGACGGCAAGTGGACCGACTATCTCGATTATTGCGATCGCTTTTTCTGGGCGGTGCCGGCGGCGCTGGCGGCAATCCTTGAGGAGGAACGCTTCCTGCCCGGCGCGGCCGGGTTGCTGGTCGCCGATCGCTATGACGCGGCGGTGGTGCGCGAAGCCGCGCATCGTCCGCTCGCCCCGGCGCGGCGCAAGGCCGAGCTGCTGCGCTTTGCCAGGCGCGCCGCGCGGCGGCTGTCGGCGCAGATCGATCCCACGCTGGGCTTCGACAACTGATTAATGCGCGGGCTTGGTTGGCCGAACGGTTTCGATGAGGCGCAGCGTATCGCGCACGCGATTGTCGCGCTGGGCATATTCGCGCGCGCTCATCCCGGCGGCATGATCGGTGCGATCGGGGTCTGCGCCAGCCTGAAGCAGCCGGCGGACTATCGGCAGGTTGCGCACCTGGACGGCGACGATCAGCGCCGTTTCACCCTGGCGGTTGGGGACATCGACCTTGGCGCCCGCCTTCAACAACAGGTCGACCCCGTCGAACCAGCCGAGCTGGGCGGCGGACACCAGCGGCGTGGTGCCGGCATGCCCGGCCAGGTTGGGGTCCGCGCCCTTGCCAAGCAAATAGTTGACGAAATTCTGGTTGCGCTGCTCGACCGCGATCGTGAGAGGGGTCGAGCCGTCGTACGCCCGCAAGTTGATCAAATCCGACCGGCTGTTGCCGATCAGGCTCTCGACCTTGGCGCCATCGCTTTCGCGAACCGCCTTGATCAGCAATTCGCTGTCATTGGCGAATTGGGCATGTGCCGGCGCGGTGGTGATCAGGATTGCCCCCAGCATCGCTATCCATAACCGCATTGCCCGCCCCGATCCTGTTTTCGATTGGACTTGATCATCCGCCCTTGCCCGATCAAGGCTGGCGCTACCATGAATAGCGCAAAACCCTTTTGGGAAAAGCCCTTGGCCGCCCTGGACCGCGGCGAATGGGAAGCCTTGTGCGACGGCTGTGGCCGCTGCTGTGTCCACAAGCTCGAGGATGAAGACACCGGCGAACTGCACCCGACCAATGTCGCGTGCAAGCTGCTCGACCGCCGCACGGGTCAGTGCAGCGACTATGCCCACCGCAAGGCGCTGGTCGCCGACTGCGTCAAGCTCGACCCGGCCAGGCTCGACGAGCTGGAGTGGCTGCCGTCGACTTGCGCCTATCGCCTGCGGTGGGAGGGCAAGCCACTGCTCGAATGGCATTACCTCATCTCGGGCAGCCGCGAGACGGTGCACGAGGCGGGCCAGTCGACGCGCGGCTGGACGGTGTGCGAGACCGAAGCGGGTGAGCTGGAATATCATCTTGTCGATCGTCCGCTCTGAGCCGCTCGAAGTCGCCGGCCTAGCCTGGCCGGTCGAACTGGTCGTCCATCCCCGCGCGCGCAATCTGCGACTGCGGCTCGACGAGCGGCGGCGGACCTTGCGCCTGACATGTCCGCCGCGAACCAGCCGCCGGGCGGCGCTCGACTGGGCCGGGCGGCAGGAGAAATGGGTTGCGGCGCAGCTGACCATCCTGGCCGATCCGCTCGCTTTGACGCCGGGCGCGACTATCCCCCTCGAAGGGGCGGAAACCCGGATCGAATGGCGCGACGGCGAATCGCGCACTGTCCGCCGCATGCCGGGCTTGTTGTGGTGCGGCGGGCCGCGCGACGGGTTCGAACGCCGCATCGCGCGCTGGCTACGCGCCGAGGCGCTGCGTACCCTGTCGGCCGAAACGGCGGAGATGGCGGCGCTTGCCGGGGTCACGATCAGCGCCATCGCGGTCGGCGACGCGTCGAGCCGTTGGGGCAGTTGTTCGGCCAGCGGTCGGATCCGCTACAATCTCAGGCTGCTGCTCGCCCCGCCGGCGGTGCGGCGCTATGTCGTCGCGCACGAGGTCGCCCATCGCCGCCACATGGATCATGGCGCGGCGTTCCATGCATTGGAGGCGGCCTTGTTCGGCGGTCCGGTAGCGGCGGCGCGATTAGCGCTGCGCCGGGTCGGGCCGGGGCTGAAGCGGATCGACCTGCCGCGGTAGGCGCGGGTCGGGCACCGGTTGCTGGCGCGGCTGCGGTTGCGGCTGGGCCTGCTGGCCCGGCGGCGGGGCCGGGCGGTTGAGGACATCGTCGACCCACGCCTGGTCGCCCGGGGCCGGCGGCGGCGCGCCGTCGGGTCGCGCGGCGAGCGGATCGCTCGGCTGGTTCTGGCCGATCGGGTTGCCGTTGGCATCGACCAACGGCGCCTCGTCGACGGCATTGCCCCACACTTCCTCGTCGGGCTCAAGCTGCCAGTCGGGCAGCGGCACCGAAGTCTGGAATTGCTCGACCGGGCGGTTGGCGACGGCGACGACCATGAAATCGTGGAACGCTCGGGCGGGCGCCGTGCCGCCCTGCAGGCCGGGGACGGTGCGGGCATCGTCGCGGCCCATCCACACGCCGGTCGTAAGCCCGCTCGAAAAGCCGACGAACCAGCCGTCCTTGTTCGATGTCGTGGTGCCGGTCTTGCCCGCCACCGGGCGGCCGATCTGGGCGGCGCGGCCGGTGCCGCTCATCACCGCCGACTGGAGCAGGTCGGTCATGCCCGCCGCGACATAAGGCGCGACCAGCACCCGCGCCTCGTCCGGCGCATGGGTGTAGAGCAAGCGGCCATCGGCGGTGACCACTTTGCGGATGGCGTAGGGCATCACGCTGACCCCGCCATTGCCGACCGAGGCGAAGGCCCGTGTCATATCGATCAGCCGCACGTCACTGGTACCCAGCACCATCGACGGATAGGTCGAAATGTTGCTCGAAATCCCGAAGCGGCGGCCCATGTCGGCGATCGTCCCGAACCCGATCTGGTCGCCGATCTGGGCGCTGATGGTGTTGATCGATCGCGCGAACGCCTCACGCAGCGTGACCGTCCCGGCGAACGCGCGGGTCGAGTTGCGCGGGCTCCAGCCGTCGATCGTGACCGGATGGTCGACCATCGTGTCGGTTGGTTTCATCCCGCTTTCGAGCGCGGCAAGGTATACGAACAGCTTCCACGCCGAGCCCGGCTGGCGCTGCGCCTGGGTCGCGCGGTTATAGATAGAGCTGACGTAATCGCGCCCGCCGATCATCGCCCGCACCGCACCGTCGCGGTCGATCGACACCAGCGCGCCCTGCGTCCCGGGCGGGGCATTGGCATTGATCGCGCGGTCGGCGGCGGCCTGCATGCCCGGGTCAAGTGTGGTCCACACGTCGATCGGATCGCTGGTCACGTCGATCAGCGTATCGAGCTGGGGCAGCGCCCAGTCGGTGAAATAGCGCACGCTGTTCTGCTTGGCCGACGCCTGGACTTTGATCTGCGCGGGATCGACCGACGCCGCGGCGGAAGCATTGATGAAGCCGTTCTCGACCATCGAATTGAGCACCACTCCGGCGCGGCCGCGGGCGGCGTTGACGTCGGCCGTCGGCGAATAGTTGGACGGCGCCTTGACCAGGCCGGCGATGATCGCCGCCTCGCCCAGGCTGAGCCGATCGGCGCCGTGGCCGAAGAACGTCCTGCTGGCGGCGTCGATGCCATAGGCGCCGCCGCCGAAATAGACCCGGTTCAGATAGAGTTCGAGGATCTGGTCCTTGGAGAATTTGCGCTCGATCGCCAGCGACAGAATCGCTTCCTTGATCTTGCGCCCGAACGTCCGGTTGTTGGTCAGGAAGATGTTGCGCGCCAGCTGCTGGGTGATGGTCGAGCCGCCCTGGGTGAAATGGCCGGTCTGCAGACGGACTTTCAGCGAGCGGGCGATGCCGATCGGGTCGACGCCGATGTGGCTGCGGAAGCGCTTGTCCTCGACCGCGATCATGGCGCTGCGCATGGTCGGCGGGATTTCGTCATAGCGCAGCCAGCGGCCGAAGCTCGGGCCGAGCGAAACCAGCACGCTGCCATCGGCGGCGCGGACGCGGATCATCTGGCCAAGGTCGTTGCGGCGGGTCAGCTGGGCATAATCGGGCAGCGAGGCCATCGCCACCGCGACCGCAATCCCGAGCAGGACAAGTCCGAGCACGGCAATGGCGAGCAGCCAGCGCATCGCCGATCCAAAAGTGCCGCGACGGGCGGCGGGCATGGGGGTGCGGGCCATCGGCGCCGAGCGTTATTCGCTCATGGGGCCGCCGACAAGCCCGGCGAACAAGGCGCGAATGCGGTTCAGCCCGGCTCGCCGGCCGCTTGGTCGCGCTTCTTGCCCTTGGCCTTGTCCTCGGCCGCTTCGAACGCCAGCGATGCCGAGTTGATGCAATAGCGCAGGCCGGCGGGTCCCGGCCCATCGGGGAAGACGTGGCCAAGGTGCCCCTCGCACGCGGCGCAGCGCACTTCGGTACGGACCATGCCGTGGCTGGCGTCGGCGCGTTCCTCGACCTTCGATCCTTCGGCCGGCGCGGTGAAGCTCGGCCAGCCGCAGCCGCTGTCGAATTTGCTGTCGCTCTCGAACAGTTCGGCGCCGCAGCCAGCACAGCGGTAGGTGCCGCCGGCCTTGTTGCCAAGCAACGGCCCGCTCCCCGGCGGCTCGGTCCCCGCCTGGCGCAGGATGCGATATTGCTCGGGGGTCAGCTTGTCGCGCCATTCGGCGTCGCTGCGCTTGGCGGTCATTCGGCGCCTTCCTTTTAAGTCCAACGGTGAAAGCCGCGTTAACCCTGTTTTCATTCCTCCCCAATAGCGATGGTGGCATGTTGGGCCGGATTTCATTCCCCGCGCTACTTGTCGTGCTTGCCGCGACCGGCCTGGCCGTGTCCGGCCGCGGCGTCGCGCAGTGCCGGCTGTGTGCCGCGCCGACCACGACGCCCGATGCGAAGGCCGGCGAGGCCAAGCCGATTCGGCTGGAAGTGCGCACCGCGCTCGACTTCGACCGGCTGATCCTGACCGGGTCCGGGAGCGGCCAGGCGATTCTTCGTCCCGACGGCACCCGCCAGTCGCTGGGCGCGATCGGCGCGCTGAGCGGCCGGGCGATCGTTGCCGAGGTGGTCATTCACGGCGAACCTGGACGGGCGGTGCGGGTCGACCTGCCCCGGTCGATCGAACTGTACGGCCTGATCGGCGGATCGGTGCGAATCGAATCCCTGGTCAGCGACCTGCCCGACGTCCCCGCGCTCGACGCTGCCGGTGAATTGAAGGTCCGAATCGGCGGGGACCTGCACGTCACCGGGGACGTCGACGGCGATTTTCGCGGCGACGTCCCCGTCATCGTCGACTACCTCTGACGCTGCCTTTGATGGTCTCCGGCGATACCGGCGAAGGTAAATGCTCCGGTAACCACGATGCTGAGCAAAGCCGTAAGCGGTCGCGGTTAATGCCGTAATACGGATGACGGACCGACCAGTCCCGAAGCCCGCTCGATTTTGGGAACCTGTGGGGATTTAGACAATGACCAATTACTTCAACAAGGCGGCGCTCGCCGCAGCGGTAGCGGCTGTCGCTTTCGCGACTCCGGCCCTCGCTTCGCCGACCAGCGTTTCGGCTGACGGCACCGCGACCGTGAAGATCTTCTCGCCGCTGACGATCGCCGCGGCCAACGCGACCAATTCGGTCGTCGACTTCGGCATCCTGGTTGGGACGCTCGGCGGGGCCACCGCCCGTTCGACCCATGCTTTCGTGATCGACGCCGCTTCGGCGCCGACCGCGGGCAGCGTCTGCACCGGTGCCTCCAACTGGACCTGCAGCGGTACGCCGCACCGTGCGCTCTACACCATCACAGGCTCGGTCGATTCGAGCGTCAACGTGTGGGTCAGCGCCGGGACGATCGATCTCAACCGCGCCGGCGGCATATTGGGCGATGTCGACGATACCGTTCCGCTGACGCTGGCTTTGTCGGCGACCGCCGATTCAAACAGCGACGGCACGGCCGACGTGTTCCTCAATGCCGGCACTGCCGACGTCTATGTCGGCGGCTCGCTCGGCGTCTCGTCGACCGACCGCGACGGTGTCTATACCGGCACCTTCACGGTCAACGCCGACTATCAGTAAGCGTAACCCAGGGCCGGCAACGGCCTGACCAGAGATCGGGCGGGGCGCTTCGGCACCCCGCCCTTTTTCTTGCCCGCCGCGCAAAGGTTAACGCGCCGCTAACCATAAGTCCGAAGTGGATGGAAAGGATGACAGGGTTAACAGCGTGGTGACCTTGTTCGCGAACCACCCTGGGCGCGAACGGGACGGGAGACCAGACCGTGATGACCAAGTTCACCAAGTTCGGCGTGATCGCTTCCGCCATCGGCCTCATCCTGATGGCGCCGAGCGCGGCCCAGGCGGCCACCGCCAACGCCACCGTCACCGCCAAGATCGTCAAGCCGCTGGTGATGACCGGGGGTGGCACGATCGCGCTCGGTACCCTGATCACGCCGAGCGCGGCGACGTTCAGCAACACCTTCACCATCCTGCCCGCGGCGACCCAGACCGGGACCTATTGCCAGACCGGCTTCACCTGCTCGGGCACGCCCGCGGCGGCGATGTTCAACCTCCAGGGGACAAACAACACGCCGTTGAACCTGACCATCCCGCTGACCGTGACGCTGACCAACACCAGCTGGGCCGGCGGCGGCGCGGCGCCGACCATTACGTTGGCCACAACCAACAGCATTTCGGCCAATAATGGCACCGGCATCTATGTCATGCAGCTGCCCAACTCAGGGTTCCCGGGCAAGGACTTCTGGGTCGGTGGCAGCGTGACCGTGACCCAGGTAACCGAAGGCGGCAGCTATTCGGGGACGTTCACCGTCACCGCCGACTATCAGTAGACCTCCAGCGCCGCCGATGGCGGAACAGGGAGCGGCCGGCACGCGCCAGCCGCTCCCTTTTTTCATCCCAAAACGGAGATGGTTAGGAGGTTAATAACCATTTTCGACCAATCTCTCTTCAAAGCCGATGGATCGGCCGATTTGGGAGAGTTTCATGACCAAGCCATTCGTCCGCCGTGCCCTCGGGCTCGTTGCCGGCCTTGCCGCCAGCCTGGTGCTGGTGACGCCCCTCAGCGCTGGCGTCGGCGACTTGCTCGTCGCGCCGACCCGCATCGTCTTGAACGGCGGCCGCGGAACCGAGGTGATCCTCAAGAACATCGGCAGCGCAACCGCGACCTACCGCGTCTCGGCGGAACTGCGCCGGATGAACCCCGACGGCACGTTGGTCGAGGTCAAGGATGCTTCGGCGGAAGAGAAAGCGGCGCAGGACATGATCGTGTTCGCCCCGCGCAAGGTGACTCTGCCGCCCAACCAGCCGCAAGCCGTCCGGGTGTCGGCCCGGGCGCCGCAGGGCACGCCGGATGGCGAATATCGAATCCATCTGCTGTTCCGCGCCATCCCCGACCCGACGCCGGTGACCGCGCCGACCGAAAGCCACGGCCTGGCGTTCAAGCTGATCCCGGTTTACGGCGTGACCATCCCGGTCATCGTCCGCCTCGGCAACCTCGAGGCCAAGGCCGGCATCGCCGATGTCCATCACGTCGCCGCCAACGGCAAGAATGCCGTGATCATGCAGCTGACCCGCGCAGGCACCCGCTCGACCTATGGCGAGATCCGCGTGATGAAGGCCGGCGTCAAGCAGCCTGTCGCCTTTCTGAAGGGCGTCGCGGTATACAAGGAACTGACCACCCGCAAGGTCGTCGTCCCGGTCGACGCCGACTACAAGGGCGCGATCTCCGGGCCGGTCACGGTCCAATATTATGAAGTAACCGACAATGGCGCGACTCTCGCGGCCGAAACCAGCGCGACCCTGAACTAAGCGGGCTCGGGGGCGGGCGGACCAGCCAATGCGGACCATCCGCAGCAGGTGGCGCAAGGCGCTTGCCGTGCTGGCGCTGCTCGGCGCCGGCACCGCCGTGTCGGCCTCCGCCCCGGTCGGGGATCGCTGGGTTGCCGACCCCGACGAGCAATATATGCTCGACGTCAACATCCATCATCTGACTCTTGGCGACGGCGCCCGCGCTTATGGCACGCCCGAAGGCACCTGCATCGTCTTCGGCGACTTTCTTCAGGCGCTCGACGTGCCGATGAAGATCGACCTCCAGACGCACAAAGCCAGCGGCTGGGCGTTCAAGCAGGCCAATGTCCTTAATATCGACGCGGCGGCGCGTACAGTCACGCACAATGGCAAAAGCGAATCAATCGCAACAACCGATATCCGCGAAGTTCCGGAGGGCTGGTGCGTCGACAGCAAGGCGCTCGCCCGCTGGTTCGCGCTCGACCTGACGCCGGACACGTCGGTGTCGATGCTGACCGTCGAGTCGAAGGACAAACTGCCAGTCGAACTGGCGATGGAGCGCCGCAACCGCGCCGGGATGCTAAAGAAGGACGCGTCGCTCGACCTCGGCGGCATACCGATGGTGCGCCTGCCCTACCGCATGTGGCGCGCCCCGGCGCTGGAGTTCATCGTCAATGCCGGCGTGACCTATCACGCCAGTTCCGGCCTTCAGGTCGATCGCTCGGCGTCGATCTATGCCGCCGGCGAAATCGCCGCAATGTCCTATTCCGCCGCCATCCAGGGGGATCTCGGCGGGCTCCCGACCTCGGTTCGCGCGACCCTCTATCGCTCCGACCCCGATGGCGAGCTGCTCGGTCCGCTGAAGGCGACTCACGTCGCGGTCGGTGATGTCGAAGGGCTCGCTTCGGCCTTCGGCGGAGGCACCGGTTCGGGCCGCGGCGCGGTCATCACCAACCGCCCGCTGACCCATCCGGGAACCTTCGACCGCACTGAATTCTCCGGCGAGCTGGCCCCCGGCTGGGACGCGGAGCTATACCGCAACGGATCGCTGATCGGCTTCTACAACGGCGAGGCCAACGACGGCCGCTATCATTTCCGCGACGTCGATTTGCTCTATGGCGACAATGAATTCGACATCGTCCTCTACGGGCCGCAGGGCCAGGTCGAACATCGCCGCGAGGAGGCCAACATCGGCCGCGACAACGTTCCCCCCGGCAAATTGTGGTACTGGGCCGGGGTCCGCCAGCCCGGCACCGATTTGATCAGCTTCGCCCACAAGACCGATCCGCCGCCAACACCGTCCACCGTCCTGGCGAAGCCGCTTCGACAGTCCGCACCGGAACTCAGCGTCGACGTCGAATATGGCGTCGACGACCGTTTGTCGGTCGGCGCCCTGATCCGTTCGACCATCATCCAGGACGAGCGCATGACCTTTGTCGAAGGCTCGGTCCGGCGCTCGCTCGGAGTGGCCCTGGTCGAGGTCGCGGGCGCGCTCGATACCCACGGGCGGATGGCCGGGCGAGCGCAAGTCGTCGCCAAGCTCGGAAGCGTCAATATCCATGCCGCTTCCTTCTACACCAACGGCTTCGGCACCGTCTCCGACAAGGCGCTCAAGAGCGAACAGCGCCTGGGGCTGTCGGCGCCGGTCAAGCTCGGCAGTATCCGGCTGCCGGTGGGCGCGGATGTCCGCCTGCTCAAGCGGATGGACGGGACCAGCGCGATCGATGCCAGCACCAGGCTCGGCGCCCAGATCGGCCGCTTCAACCTGTCGAGCGAGACCCGCTATACCCGCGAACTCAAGCGCCGCGCCGCCGATGGCGATCTGGCGCCCGAAAAGCTCGAGGCGTCGCTGATCGGCACCGCCCGGCTCGGCCGGGTCCGGTTGCGCGGCCTGACGCGGTTCGACATCATCCCGCATAGCCGCTTCCGCAGCGCCGAGATGACCGCCAGCTGGTCGGCCGGGGAGCATACCGACTGGGAGGGCGGGCTGGCCTATGAAGCGGATTTCCGTCGGGTGCGGGCACGGGTCAGCCACGTCCACCGTTTCGACATGATGGGCGTTGCCTTGACCGGGGAGGCGGCCAGCGACGGCTCGGTCGCAGCCGGCGTCAGCCTGAATTTCTCGATGGACCCGTTCCGCGGCCATTTCCGCCCGACCAGCGACAAGCTGGCAAGCAGCGGCGCGGTCAACGCCCGGGTTTACGAGGATCTCAACGAAAATGGCCGCCGCGACGCCGGCGAGCCGGTCGCGGCCAGGGCGCTGATCACCGCCGGCATGCGTCCGTCCGATCGCGCCACCGACAGCGGCGGCGAAGTCACGCTGGGCGGACTGGCGCCTTATGTGCCGGTCGCCATCGGCATCGACCAGACCAGCCTCGACAATCCCGCGTTGACGCCGGAGAAGCCGGCCCAGCTGATTATTCCGCGTCCGGGCGTCTCGGCGATGGTCGACATTGCCCTGGTCGGCGGAGGATCGGTCGAAGGCATTGCGGTGCGCGATGATCACCGCGAGTATGAAGGCCTCGATATCGAACTGATCGACGCCGCGGGGCATGTCGTCGCCACCGCCCGCAGCGATCTCGACGGCTATTTCCTGTTCGAACGGGTGCGCTACGGCCATTACCGGCTGCGCCTGACGAGTGACACCGCGGCCGCGATCCACGCCCCGCGCGAACTCGCCGCCGAAGTCGAGGTGACCCACGAGCGGCCCTTGGCGCGCATCGGCATGGTGACCGTAAGGCCGGCGCCGCAGCTGGCCACCGCCGAGCGTTAACCAAAAGTCGTCTGAGAGGACTCCACCGGCGCGCGAAAGAATGCTGCCGCAGCCCTCTATCTGCGATTGCGTCGCAATAGAGGGCTTGTTGCTCTGGTGCGGTCGAGAAGACTCGAACTTCCACGGCCTTTCGGCCACAGCGACCTCAACGCTGCGCGTCTACCAGTTCCGCCACGACCGCATTCGTGAAAAACCGCCGCCGACGACAAGCGTCAGCGGCCCTGGTGAGGCGCGGCCTCTAGCAAAGCGGCCGAGCCCGCGCAACGGGCGAAACCTGTCCTTCATCGGGACATTGGTAAATGCCCTATTTACCTTGTTGTGGCGGCCGTCCTAGCTGGCCGGATGGGCAGCGCTTTCCTCATCCTCATGGCCATCGCGGCCTTGCCCGCCGGCCCCGCCGCGCATGCCCCGGCCGGGGGCCAGGCCACCGTCCGCATCCTGACGCCGGCGCTGGTCGGCGCCGGGCTGCCGGCGCCGCGTCCGGGCATGATCGCGCGCGATACCGCAATCGCGCTGCCCGGTGGGCAAAGCGCGCCGATTCGCCTCTACGAATTCGAATGATCAGCCGGCCGTGTCGCCCAGCGTCACGGTCAGCTCGTCGCCGCCTTCGGGAATATCGACTTCGGCACTGTTGAAGCTGGCGCTGCCGCGCGGCGGCAGGACCCGCGCCGGCGGGGCGATAGTCCATTGATAGACCAATTTGCGCGATGCCTTGTTGCGCAGCGACGCGCGGATCGGCGGGACGACCTGTTCGTCGTCGGTCGGGTTGATCACCCGTCCGCTGATCGCCAGCAGCTCGTTACCGCTGGCCAGCTTCTGGCGGTCGCTGTTGGTCAGCATGACCTCGAGCTTGGTGTTGCCGTTGCCAGCCAGGCCGACGCGGGCCTTGAGCTCGGACGGCGCGAGGAACCAGAAAGCGGCGGCGGCGATGGCCACCAGCGCGAGGACGATCAGTGCCACGCGCAGCCCGCGCCCGGACGGCTCCTCCTCGTCGAAGTCGGGAATGCCGAAATCCTCGTCATAGGCGGGTTCGGCGGCGCTCTCCGCCGTTACAACCGGCTCGGCATAGTCGGACACCATCGCTTCGTCGCGCGCTATCGCCGGGACGTCGCCCAGGCCTTCCTCGGCGGGGTCGTCGGGATCGGCTACCGGCGGTCCGCCGACGGGTTCGTCGAAGCTGCTGTCGCCCACCGTTTCGGTCGCCGCTCCCTCCGTGGCCGCCGACGTCATGACGTCATCCTCGCCTTCGGGCGGGTTTTCGTGCCAGCGATGCTTGCAGGCCGCGCAGCGCACCTGCCGTCCGCCCGGCGGGATGGCTCCGTCCTTGACCACATATTTGGTGTCGCACGCGGGGCAGGTGAGGATCATCGGTCGGCAAACCTCGCACGGGCAGGAAGTGTTGGATAAACAGCAACGCGTCCGGCTTGGCAAGGCGGCGCGCGCTGTGCGACACGGGGGCAGGTTGGACGAGGGAGCGGCGGGCTTGCACACGATCGTCGAATTCGACCGGGTCGGCTTGCGTTACGGGACGGGCGCCGAGGTCCTGCGCGACCTCGACTTCCGCCTGTCCGAGGGGGGCTTCTATTTCCTCACCGGCGCCTCGGGCGCGGGCAAGACCTCGCTGCTCAAATTACTCTACCTCGCCCAGCGCCCGACGCGTGGTCGCATTCGCCTGTTCGGCGAGGAATTGAGCGAGGCGCCGCGCGCCGCCTTGCCGCCGTTTCGCCGTCGCATCGGCGTGGTGTTCCAGGACTTCCGCCTGCTTCGGCATTTGTCGGCGTTCGACAATGTCGCGCTGCCGTTGCGCGTTGCCGGGGCCAGCGAGGAGGAGGTCGAGGGACCGGTGCGCGAGATGCTGGCCTGGGTCGGCCTCGCCGACCGCGCCAGCGCCCGCCCGCCGACCTTGTCGGGCGGCGAGCAACAGCGCGTGGCAATCGCCCGCGCGGTCATCGCCCGGCCCGAACTGCTGGTCGCCGACGAACCGACCGGCAACGTCGACGCGGCGATGGCCGAGCGCATTCTCCACCTGCTGACCGCGCTCAACCGGCTGGGCACGACAGTCATCGTCGCCACCCACGACCTCGGCGTGATCACCGCCACCCCGGGGGCGCAGCTGATCCGGCTCGAAAATGGCAATCTGATCGACCCCACCGGTTCGCTCAAAAATCCGCCGCAGCCGGCCGGCGCGGGGCAGGCCAGGCCATGATCGACCGGCTTCTCGGCACTCCGCCCGAACGGCGCCTGCTCGGCGGCGGGCGCCTGTCCGGACCGACCCCGTGGCTGATCGCGATCATGATGTTCGTCATGATCAGCGTCGCCGCGGCGGGCCTCGCGCTGGCCGGCAGCGCGCGGGTCGTGCGCGACGGCGTCGCCCACCGCCACATGGTGCAGATCGCCGACGGCCGCGCCGAAGCGCCGGCCGCGCTGGCCGCGCTCACGGGCGCGCCGGGCGTGGTCTCGGCCATCCCGGTGCCCGAGGCCGAGTTGCGCGCGACGCTCGAACGATGGCTCGGGGCGGTCGCGCGCGATCCGCAAGCGGCGCTGCCGCTGCCGGTGCTGATCGACGTCGAGCTGGCCCCCGGCGCCAACCCCGACGCGGTCGCCGCGGCGGTCAAACAGGCGGTGCCGCGCGCTCAATTGGTCAGCAACACGGCGCGCCTCGGGCCGGTGCTCGGCGCGCTCGACGCGCTTGCCTGGCTGACCGCGGCACTGGTCGCATTGGTCGCGGCGGCGACCGCCGCGGCGGTGGTGCTGGCGACGCGCAGCGCATTGGAGGCGCAGCGCGTGACGATCGAGGTGATGCACGGCATCGGCGCGACCGACGAGCAGGTCGCCTGGCTGTTCCAGCGCAAGATCGCGGTCGATGCCCTGGCCGGGGGTGTAGCCGGCGCTGTGCTCGCCGGGATCGCCCTGCTGCTGGTCGCGGCCGGCGGCCTGTCGGGCGCCGGTGAATGGTCCGGCGGGCGGCTGCTTGGTGCCGGCGACCTCGTGCTGCTAGGCTTGCTGCCGTTCGCCGCGACATTGCTCGCGACATTGGTTGCGCGGTGGACGGTGCTTCGGGCATTGCGCGCCGAATTATGATCGCCCGTTTCGCCGCCTTCATCCTCATCCTTTACCTGCTCGGCTTTGCCCTGTTCGCGGTGACATTGGGTCAGCCGGCCGCGGCCGCGGCGCCGCCAGCGCAGGCGATCGTCGTCATTACCGGCGGCAGCGGGCGGATCGAGCGGGGCGTCCGGCTGCTGGCGGCGGGCGAGGGCCGGCGGATGCTGATCGCCGGCGCCGATCCGTCGGTGACCAAGGACGATCTCGTCCGCCGGATCGGCGGGCAACGCCGGCTGTTCGCCTGTTGCGTTGATCTGGGATCGGAATCGGTCGATACGCGCTCGAACGCGGAGGAAGCCAAACGGTGGCTCGACCGGCGCCATTTCACCTCATTGCGGCTGGTGACCAGCGATTGGCACATGCGCCGCGCGCAATATGAATTCGGCCGCACGCTGGGCAAAGCCTACCGCATCGTCCCCGACGCGGTGCGCACCGAACCGGGGCTGATGACGCTGTTCGGCGAATATAACAAATATGTCCTGCGCCGCCTCAGCGTCGGACTCGATCTATGATCGCGGCGCTGCGCTCGGCGCTGTTCGCGCTGATCTTCTTTCCCGGCACCTTGCTTTACGTGCTGGCGATCCTCGCCGCCATTCCGTTCGGTACGCGGGCGGTGCAGCGCTTCGTTCACGGCTGGGCGCTGTTCCACTATTGGCTGGTCCAGCACATCCTTGGCATCCGCTTCGCTTGGGACGGGGAAATTCCGCCGGGACCCTATCTGATCGCGGTCAAGCATCAGGCGATGGTCGAGGCGGTCGACACATTGCGCTTCGCCCGCACGCCGGTGGTGGTGATGAAACGCGAACTCAGCCACATGCCGTTGTGGGGCAAGGCGGCGCGGACCTATGGCGTGATCGGGGTCGACCGCGATGCCGGCGCCGCGGCGCTGCGCGAGATGATGGTCTCGGCCAAAGCGGCGGCGGCGCTGGGCCGTCCGGTGCTGATCTTTCCCGAAGGCACGCGCGTGCCGCTCGGCGAATCGCCGCCGCTGCGGGCCGGGTTCGCCGGCCTCTACCGCGCCCTCGGGCTGCCGGTGGTGCCGATCGCGCTCGACAGCGCCCGGCTGTGGCCGCGCAGTTTCGTCAAGCAATCGGGGACGATTCATTTCAAGGTCGGTGAGATCATTCCGCCCGGCTTGAAGCGCGACGAGATCGAGCGCCGCGTCCACGCCGCCATCAACGCCCTCAACTGACGCAAAGCGTCACCCCGGCACGCGAGCCGGGGTCTAGGTCCGCAAGGTCGCGCCCAGCTTGGCGGCGGCGGCGACGATCCTTGCCGATACCTCGCCGATCTGGGCATCGGTAAAGCTCTTGTCGCCCGGCTGGAGGATGACCTCGACCGCCAGGCTCAGCCCCGCCTCGCCCTCGTAACGGTCGAACAGGCGGGCGTCGGCAATGACCGCTTTATCGGCGCCGCGGATGGCACGGACCAAGGCGTCCCCGGTGACGCCCTCCGGTACGATAAAGGCGAAGTCGCGGCTGACGGGGTGCAGCGCCGGGGGCGAAAAGGCGGGCCGCGTCCGGCCCGACGCCCGCGGTGCCGGGATTACGTCGAGGTAGAGCTCGGCGGCGACTGTGCCGAAGGGCAGGTCGAGCGCCTTGGCGATGCGCGGATGCAATTCGCCGAACGCCGCGAGCACCGCCTTGCCCAGCCCGAGCGTCGCCGACCGGCCGGGGTGCCAGCTGTCGCCCGCGCCCATCGTCAGCTGCAGGTTGGCGACCGGCGCGCCGGCGGCTTCGAGCAGTGCCAGCGCCTCGGCCTTGGCGTCGAACGCGTCATATGTCTGGGCCTTGCCCGATTGCCAACCGCGCGGGGTGCGGTCGCCCGACAATAGCAATCCGACCGTCGCGCGTTCGCCCTCGGCGAGGTAGCGGCGGCCGACTTCGAATAGCCGGATGGCGGTGGCGCCGCGATCGGTATTGCGGCGCGCGGCGGCGGCCAGGCCGGGCAGCAGCGACGGGCGCATATGCTTCATGTCCTCGCTGATCGGGTTGGCGACGATGTGCGCCGCGCCGCCGAACAGCGCCGCTTCCGCCTGGCCGATGAAGCTCCACGTGATCGCCTCGTCAAGACCGCGCGCGGCGGCCGCCCGGCGGATGCGCCGCTCGACCGTCTGGCTGCGCGTCGCGGTCGGGCGGGCGACACCCTCGGAGCGCGGCAATGCGATCGACGGGATATTGTCATAACCGGCGATGCGCGCGACTTCCTCGACCAGGTCGGCCGGCCCGTCGATGTCGCGGCGCCAGCTCGGCGGGATCGCCACGGCGCCCTCGACGCGAAAGCCGAGCCGCTCGAGGATCGCGCGCTGCTCGGCGGCGGGCACGTCGATCCCGCCCAGCGCGAGCGTCAGGGCCGGGTCGAACCCGATGCTTTTCTCCTCGATCGGCGGGTTTCCTACGCGGGTCACGCGGCTCGCTTCGCCCCCGCAAATGTCGAGGATCAGCCCGGTCAGGATGGCCAGCCCGTCGTCGAGGAAGGCCGGGTCGACGCCGCGCTCGAAGCGGCTGCGGGCGTCGCTCGTCAACGCCAGTTTCTGTCCGGTCAGGGCGATCCGCTCGGGCGTGAAGTAGGCGACTTCGAGCAAGGTGTCGGTAGTGGTGTCGGCGACCCCCGAATGCTCGCCGCCCATGATCCCGCCGATGTCATGCGCGTTGTTGTCGTCGGCGATGACGGTCATGTCGGGGCTGAGCGTGTAGGCCTTTTCGTTGAGCGCAACGACCGTCTCGCCCTGCCTGGCCTTGCGGGCCACGAGAGCCCCGCTGAGCGATGCCAGATCGTAGGCATGGGCGGGCCGGCCGAGGTCGAGCATGACATAGTTGGTGATATCGACCAGCGCCGAAATCGGCCGCTGTCCCGCCGCCTTCAGCCGCCGCTGCATCCACTCGGGCGAGGTCTTGTTTTGAAACCGGCGCACAGTCCTGCCGAAGAACGCCGGGCAGCCGTCGGGATCGTCGATGCGGATCTCGACGGGGTTGTCGAACGTCCCCTCGATCGCCGGGACCTCGAGCGGCTTGAGCGTGCCGAGGCCGGCGGCGGCGAGGTCGCGGGCAATGCCATACACCCCCATGCAATCGCCGCGGTTGGCGGTGACGGCGACGTCGAACACCGGATCGTCCAGCCCGGCAACGTCGGCGAAGCTGGCGCCGACCGGCGCGTCGGCGGGAAGCTCGATGATGCCGTCATGGTCGTCGCCCAGCTCAAGCTCGCGCGACGAGCACATCATGCCGTTCGATTCGACTCCGCGGATCGACGCCTGCTTCAACGTCATGGCGCTGCCCGGGACATAGGTCCCCGGCCCGCCGAACACCCCGATCATCCCGGCCCGCGCATTGGGCGCGCCGCATACCACCTGCAGCGGCTGGCCGTCGCCGGTGTCAACGCTCAGCACCTGCAATTTGTCGGCCTGGGGGTGACGCTCTGCGGTCAGCACGCGCGCCACCTTGAACGGGCGCAGCGCCTCGGCCGGATTGTCGACCCCTTCGACCTCCAGACCGATGCCGGTCAGTGTCTCGGCGATCGTCGCCGCGTCAGCCTCGGTGTCGAGGTGCGATTTCAACCAGGAGAGGGAGAACTTCATGCCCCCACTCCCCCGCTAAGCGTCGGCACGTCGAGGAACGAGAAGCCGTAATGGCGCATCCAGCGCAGGTCGCCGTCGAAGAAGGCGCGCAAATCGTTCATGCCATATTTGAGCATCGCCAGCCGATCGATGCCGCAGCCGAAGGCGAAGCCCTGCCACTCCTTGGGGTCGAGCCCGCAATTGGCGATGACGCGCGGGTGGACCATGCCCGCGCCCAGCACCTCCATCCAATTGTCCGACCCGCCGACAATTCGCCGCCCGTTTTCGAACGTCCAGCCGACCTGCACGTCGGCCGACGGCTCGGTAAACGGGAAATAACTGGGGAACATGCGAATGGCGACGTCGTCGCGCTCGAAGAATGCCTTGAGGAAGGTCAACAGCGTCCACTTGAGGTGACCCATGTGGATGCCCCGGTCGATCACCAGGCCTTCGAGTTGATGGAACATCGGCGTGTGGGTGGCGTCGCTGTCCGAACGATAGGTCCGCCCCGGCGCGATGATCCGGATCGGCGGCGCCTGGTTCATCATCGTCCGGATCTGGACCGGCGAGGTGTGGGTGCGCAGCACCATCGGCTCGGCGCCGTCGGCTGCTTCCAGATAGAAAGTATCGTGCATCGCCCGCGCCGGGTGGGTCTCGGGAATGTTGAGCGCGGTGAAATTGTGCCAGTCGTCCTCGATCTCCGGCCCTTCGGCGACGGCAAAGCCGAGGTCGGCGAAAATCTCCGACAATTCGTCCATCACCTGGCTGACCGGGTGGACCGAGCCCCTCGGCGTGTCGCGCGCCGGCAGCGACAGGTCGACCCGCTCGGTCGCCAGCCGCCGGTCGAGTTCGGCGCCCTCGAGCGCCGCCTTGCGCGCGGCAATGGCGTCGACAACTGCCGTGCGAATGGCGTGGATAATGGGACCCTGTGCCTTACGCTCTTCCTCGGTCATCGAACCAAGCGATTTGAGCAGTATAGTCACGGTCCCGCTTTTGCCGAGCGTCTCGACGCGCAGCCCTTCCAGCACTTCGAGTGTCGGTGCTTTTTCTATCTCGGCAATCGCCGGAAGTTTGCGCGGATCGTCGGACATGGCAAAACGCCTAAAGCAGGCCGGGCGTATTTATGCAAAGCCTGAGCAGAGGAGGTGCGACATGGCTGATAAATGGCCCGCATTCGATGCGGCGCGGGACCAGCCGACCTTCGCCCTGCTCCACCTCGCATCGCAAATGCTCGGCAAGCTGCGGATTGCCCATGCGCCGTGGGCCAATCACGGCTGGCACGCGACCTTGCATCCGGTCGCCGAGGGACTGGCGATCGAGCCGATCGCCGCCGCCGGGCTCGGCTTCACGTTGACGCTCGACCTGTGCCGCCACGCCATCGTTCTGCGCGTCGGCGATGGCGAGCGCGACGTGCTGCCGCTCGATCTCGGCAGCGTCGCCGCGCTTCACGCCGCGCTGATCGCGATGCTTGAGTCGCACGGCCTGCCGTCGCGCTTTCACGGCCGCCCCAACGAGGTCGCCGACCCCGTCCGGTTCGCCGACGACACCGCCCCGCGCCCCTACGACCCCGATGCCGCCGAACGCCTTCATCTTGCGCTTGAGCATATAGTGCCGGTGTTCGAGCGTTTCCGCGCCGGCTTCCTCGGCAAGGCCAGCCCGGTGCATTTCTTCTGGGGCAGCTTCGACCTCGCCGTTACCCGTTTCTCCGGCCGGGCTGCCCCGCAGCATCCCGGCGGCGTCCCCGGCCTGCCCGACCGGATCACCCGCGAAGCCTATAGCCATGAAGTGTCGAGCGCCGGTTTCTGGCCCGGCGGCGTAGTGGCGGCGGCACCGATCTTCTACAGCTACGCTTACCCCGAGCCGGCCGGGTTTCGCGAGGCGGACGTCGCGCCCGGCACGTTCGACGCGGCCCTCGGCGAGTTCGTCCTGCCCTATGAGACCGTGCGCGCATCGGCCGACCCCGACGGGACATTGATGGATTTCCTCCAGAAGACCTACGATGCCGCCGCCGACCTCGCCCAGTGGGACCGCGCCGCGCTCGAGCGCGAGCCGGTCGCGCCCTAATTAAGCGATCACGAACGGGTAGGGCGAGATCGTCTTGCGGTCTTTGTCGATCGCCAGCATTCGCCCGGCCGGCGGGGTAGCGCGGTGGGAGCAATCGATCCGCGGGCAGATCGCGCAGGCCGGGCCGACCGGGGTCACCGGCGGATTGGTGAGGTCGATGCCGTCGGCGCACGACAGGCGGTGGGCGTGCTTCAGGTCGCAGCCGAGCCCGATCGCCAGCAGCCCGCCCGACAAATCGGTGCGGATCGGCCGGTCGATGGTCCGGGCGACGGTGAAGTAGCGGTGGCCGTCGGGGGTCTCGATGACCTGGGTGACGACCTGGCCGGCGGTCTGGAACGCGTTATGCAGGTTCCATCGCGGGCACGTGCCGCCAAACCGCGAGAACGGGAATTTGTCGCCGGCGTAGCGCTTGGAGATGTTGCCCGCCGGATCGACCCTCAGCATGAAGAACGGCACCCCGCGCGCGCCGGTCCGGCCGAGCGTGGTCAGCCGGTGCGCGATTTGCTCGACGTTGGCGCCATATTCGCCGCATAATTTGTCGATCGAATAGCGCTGCGATTCGGCCGAGGCGAGGAACCGGCCATAGGGCATCATGATCGCCCCGGCGGCATAGTTGGCGAGGCTCATGTGGAGCAGATTGGCGATGCCCGCGTCGGGCGGCGCCGCGGCCACCACCATCCGCTCGATGACATCGGCGAATTCGACCAGGGCAAGCTGGTAGGCCAGGCCGAAGGTGCGGTTTTCGGCGCGTAGCAGCGACGACAGCAGGAACAATCGCCGCTCGGGGTCGTAGGCCTGACTGGCGTTGCCGAGCTCGGCCGGGCCGACCACCCGGGCGGTGATCCCCCACGCTTCCTTGAGGCGGCGGCGCAGCGGCTCGGTCACCGACAGCGCATCGCTCAGCGTCCCGCCGAGCGTCTCGGCGCTGGCCTCCAGCTCGGGGAAATGGTTGCGGTGCTGCTGGATATAGTCGCGCACCCAGTTTTCGGGCGTGACCAGCGACCGCGCATCTTCGCCATCGGCCAGCGCCGGGTTGCGGTCGCGCTCCTTGAGCGCGGCATAAAGGCGGGCAATGGCATCGGCGATCGACGGCGCGTTCTGGGCCAGCTCGGCCAGCTCGTAGCGCGGTACGCCAAGATCGCGCAGGCGGGTGTCGGCGAAGATTTCCCCAAGCTCGTCGGGGCCGGTTCGCGCACCCCCGGCGGCGGCGAAGGCGCGG
>JANLQS010000120.1:0-9733 GCA_031367995.1 Sphingomonas sp. | reverse complement strand
GCTTTCACTGCCCCATCCGCCAGCGGTCGAGCCGCCGGACGAGGTATGCGGCGATCGGGAAGCACAGGGCCGCGACGATCAGCGCCGGCCACTGGCTGGCCAGACGCACCGGCGCCCCGGCCAGCGCCGCCACGCGCCACTGCGCCAGCTCGGCCAACGCCAGCAGCAAGGTCGCCAGAACCCATTCGATCAAATAGTCGCGCCACATCGTGCGGCGGTCGATGACGTCCATCGCCAGCATGAACGCCGTCCACAGCGCGACCGACAGGCCGAGCGGGCTGCCGGTGACGAGGTCGTTCCACAGCCCGAGCAGCGCCGCCACCCACGCCGCCCAGGCGTCGGCGCGCAGCATCCGCCAGGCGATCAGCATCAACAGCCCGGCATTGGGCCACCAGCCGTGGGCGGAGATGATCGGCAGGACCGCGAGCAGCGAGGCGACGGCGACGCTGATCGCCGGAACCAGCTCATGGCCGGCGCGCGGGCCGCCCGCCAGCGGCCGGTTGCCCATCGCCAGCGCCGAGCGGACCATCGCTAGCGCTCCTCGGCGGGGCGCGCGGCCTCGGCCAGCGCGGCGGGTTCGAACGGCGGTTCGACAAGCGCGAAGCTGGCGCGGCTCGGGTCGGCGAGCGGCAGGGCGATGGCGCCGTCGTCGTCGAGCTTGACGACCGTCGCGAGCGGGACGAGCGGAGGATAAAGACCGCCGGTCCCGGACGTGATGATGATGTCGCCTTTCCGGAACGGATTGCGGCCGACCTCGAGCGGGCGGATATCGATCGTGCCATCGCCGCGGCCGGTGGCGATGACCGGCAAGCCGCCGCGCAGCAGCCGGGCGGGGACGATGTTGGCGCGGTCGGTGACCAGCAACACGCGGCTGGCGAAGTGGCCGGCCTCGACGACCCGCCCGATCAGCCCGTCGGCGGCGCGCACCGGCATGCCGACCGCGACCCCGTCGTTGCTGCCGATCGACAGAACGGCGAAGCGCCGCGGGCTTTCGAACGAGGAGCCGACGATGCGGCCGGTGGCGACGGTTCGCCGTTCGCGTTCGCGCAGGCTCAGGGCGCGCTTGAGTTCGTCATTTTCCAGGCCGATCGCCTTGGCCTCAATCATCCGCCGCATCAGCGCCGCGCGCTGGCGCTTCAATTCGCCGTTCTGGCGCGCGGCGTTCCAATAGTCGCCGGCGCCGCTGAAGAGGCCGGTGACGGTGGTGGCGACATCGTTGAGCCCGCTGCTGATCGGCGCGGTCGCGTCAAGCGCGGCCCCGCGAACCGCCGAATAGCTGTTTGGGGCGACCAGCGACAGGATCAGCATGATCAGTCCGACGACGATCGCCGCGACCGCCGCGACGAAGCCGAAAAACAGGCCATATTGCGCTCGCCTCGACCAGCCGGGGCGTGGTCCCGCCGAGGCCACCACGGGACTGGGTTACGCCGTCTGCAGGACGCCGCGGAACTGCTCTTCCTCGAGCGCGCGGCCGGTGCCCAGCGCGACGCAGGTCAGCGGGTCCTCGGCGACCGTCACCGGTAGGCCGGTCTCGTCGCGTAGCACTTCGTCGAGCCCCTGGAGCAGTGCGCCGCCGCCGGTCAGGACAATCCCCTGGTCGCAGATATCGGCGGCCAGCTCGGGCGCGGTGTTTTCGAGCGCGATGCGGACGCCCTCGACGATCGTGCCGACCGGCTCCGACAGCGCTTCGGCGATCTGGCCCTGGTTGATGGTGATTTCCTTGGGCACGCCGTTGACCAGGTCGCGGCCCTTGATGTGGACCGTCTTGCCGATGCCGTCGACGGGCGGCTTGGCGATGCCGACTTCCTTCTTGATCCGCTCGGCCGTGGCTTCGCCGATCAGCAAATTGTGGTTGCGCCGGACGTAGGAGGAGATGGCTTCGTCCATCTTGTCGCCGCCGACGCGGACCGAGGTGGTGTAAGCCAGGCCGCGAAGCGAGAGCACCGCGACTTCGGTCGTGCCGCCGCCGATGTCGACGACCATCGATCCGATCGGCTCGGTCACCGGCATGTTGGCACCGATCGCTGCGGCCATCGGCTCCTCGATTAGGTACACCGCCGAAGCGCCGGCGTTCGACGCCGCGTCGCGGATCGCGCGGCGCTCGACGCTGGTCGAACCCGACGGCACGCAAATGACGATCTCGGGGAAGCGCCAGGCGCGCATCTTGCCGCCGTGGACCTTGTGGATGAAATGCTTGATCATCTGCTCGGCGACATCGATGTCGGCGATGACCCCGTCGCGAAGCGGGCGGATCGCCTCGATCTGGTCGGGGGTCTTGCCCATCATCAGCTTGGCGTCATTGCCGACCGCCTTGACCCGCTTGACGCCGTTGATCGTCTCGATCGCCACCACCGACGGCTCGTTGAGGACAATGCCGCGACCCCGGACATAGACCAGGGTGTTGGCCGTGCCCAAGTCGATCGCCATGTCGTGCGACATCCATTTGAACCAGCGCGCCCAGAACATTCGACTACTCGCCTTCGTTGGTCGGGAATGGCTTGCACCCACGCGCGCGATTCACCGCCGATTAAACCGTTCCCGATCAAAGCTGACTGAATTTAAGGGAGAAATCAGCGCTTCGCGGGCTGACCTCGATTGGGCTAGGAGTCTTACCATGTCAATAAGAAGGCTGCCTTCCGAGCTCATCAATCGCATCGCCGCCGGGGAGGTGGTCGAGCGGCCGGCCAGCGCCCTGAAGGAAGTGGTCGAAAATGCCCTCGACGCCGGGGCGGCGACGATCGCCATTCGCCTCGCCGCGGGCGGGCTCGAACTGGTCGAGGTCAGCGACGACGGCAGCGGCATGAGCCCGGCCGACATGCGCCTGGCCCTGGAGCGCCACGCCACCTCCAAGCTGCCCGACGACCGAATCGACTCGGTCACCAGCTTTGGCTTTCGCGGCGAAGCGCTACCGTCGATCGCCAGTGTCTCGCGCCTGACCCTCGATAGCCGCGTCGCCGGCGCCGACGGCTGGCGGCTTAGCATCGATCATGGCGTCGCGGCGGGGGAGGGGCCGGCGGCGCTTCCGCCGGGCACACGGGTGCGGATCGAGGGGCTGTTCAACAAGGTGCCGGCGCGGCGCAAGTTTTTGCGCACTCCGCGCGCCGAATACGCCGCTTGCCTCGACGCGGTGAAGCGGCTCGCCATGGCCCGGCCCGACGTCGCCTTTACTCTCGACCATGACGGCCGCCGCACGCTGTCGGTCCAGCCGTCCGATGCCCCGTCCCGGGTCGCGGCGCTCCTCAGCCACGAGCTCGACCGCCACGGGCTCGGCGTCGATTGCCTCCGCGACGGGCTTCGCCTGACCGGTGTGATCAGCCTGCCGACCTTCAACCGCGGTATGGCGGACCAGCAATTCCTGTTCGTCAACCAACGCCCGGTGAAGGACCGGCTGCTGGTCGGCTCGCTCCGCGCCGCCTACCGCGACCTCCTCGCCCGCGACCGCCATCCGGTCGCGGCTTTGTTCGTCGCGATTCCGGGGGACGAAGTCGACATCAATGTTCACCCAGCCAAGACCGAGGTCCGCTTTCGCGACCCGGCGGCGGTGCGCGGGCTGATCGTCGGCGGGCTGCGCGCCGCGCTCGACGACGCCGGCCACCGCAGCGCGGCCCGCGTGCAATTCGCGTCGGCGGTCAATTGGTCGTCGAGCGCGGACCTTCCTCCCAGCGAAGGCTGGCATCCCGGCCACGCCGCTGCGACCGTCCTTGAGGAAGGGACGTGGACCCCAGCCTCCGCCGGGGTGACAGACAAACGATTGGCGTTTGACCAGTCGCCCGCCGCCCGCGCCGAGGCAGCTGCCGCGCCGGTCCCGGCCTACCCATTGGGTGTCGCCCGCGGCCAGGTCGCAGCAACCTATATCGTCGCCGAAGCCGAGGACGGGCTGGTGATCGTCGATCAGCATGCCGCGCACGAGCGGCTGGTGCTCGAGCGAATGCGGCGCGCTTCGGCCGGCGGCGACATTGCCCGCCAGACGCTGCTGATGCCCGACGTGGTCGAACTCGATGAACCCGATTGCGATCGGCTCGAAGCGGCGGCGGCGGAATTAGCCACGCTGGGTCTCGATATCGAACGGTTCGGGCCGGGGGCCATGCTGGTGCGCGCCACCCCTGCGGCGCTGGGCAAGGCCGACGCCACGGGGCTGCTTGCCGATCTTGCCGCCGAATTGGCCGAACTGGGCACGGCGTTGACGCTGCGCGACCGACTCGACCATGTCGCCGCGACCATGGCCTGCCACGGATCGGTCCGCGCCGGACGAATCCTGTCCGTGGCCGAGATGAACGCGCTGCTCCGCGAGATGGAGGTCACGCCCCGCTCCGGCCAGTGCAACCACGGTCGCCCGACCTGGGTCAAACTCGCTCATGCCGACATCGAAAAGCTGTTTGGCCGCCGTTGAGCGGCGCGCGAACGAGGCCATGACTGCGGCAATAATGTTGCAGTTCAACAACGCTTTGCGTGAAAAATGCCCATATCGACCGTTTGCAGGGCCAATTTCTTCGTCTTCGCTTGGCGCCCGTTGCAAGAGGCGATAGGAAACCGTCATCATTCGCCGATCCTAAAAAGGGGAGTTTTCGTGAAAAAATATCTTATCAGCACCGCGCTTGCGGCTGTTGCGTTCGGTGCGACGCCGGCACTGGCCGACGCACCCCAGGGCCCGCGAGTCGAACTCGTTGGCGGGCTCGACATCCTGCGTGGTCGCATCCCCGGCATCGGCCAGGTGACGCGTCTGGAAGATGGCGGCTATCTCTACGGCATTGGCGCCGGCTGGGATTTCGCGTTCACGCCGGCGATTTCGGCGGGCCTCGATATCGAAGCTTCGGGTTCGACCGCGCACCTACGCCAAGACTATGGCGCAGCGATCGATTATTGCAATGACGGCTGCTTTGCCGACGTTCATTACCGCGCCAAGCAAGGCCTCGACGCCTATATCGGCGGTCGCCTCAGCTTCGCGCTGACGGATGTCGCCAATGCCTACATCAAGGCGGGCTACAGCCGCTTGAGCTATCGCGAGCGCACCTTCTTCACCGATTCGGATACCGGTGCCGCGCTTAACTTCGCCGACGTCAATCCCCTCGCCACGGACAATCTGTTCGTGAACGACTTCTCCAATTACAACCGTCGTCGCAATCTCGGTGGCTGGCGCGTCGGCGCCGGTGCCCAGACCCAGCTGTTCGGCAACACCTACGTCGGTGCCGAAGCTGCCTACACCGACTACAAGCATGACGTGTCGCGCATTCGCGTTGCAATGACCCTCGGCTACCGCTTCTTCCACCCGGTCGTGGTTGCGCCGCCGGTCTATGTTGCGCCGCCGCCGCCGCCGCCAGCTCCGGCGATGCAGACCTGCGCCGATGGCTCGGTCATCCTGGCCACTGACGTTTGCCCGGCACCGCCGCCGCCGCCGGCTCCGGCCCCCGCTCCCGCTCCCGGCGAGCGCGGCTAAGGAACGGCTGCGAGCAACCGGCCCCGGCCGGACGCTCGCCGGCAATCTGACAAGGAAGGGCGCTCCTGCGAGGGCGCCCTTTTTTGCGTCTGGGCGGAAAGACACGAGCCGATCGCGACAATTCCGGGCGCTTATGCTAACGCAACCGAGTCCATTCGCAGGAAGGGCCGGCCATGAGCACGCAAGACCGCATCTACTTCGCCCGCCGCGCCGCGGAGGAAGCGGAGCTGGCCGAACAGGCGACCGACCGGTCGGCTGAATCCGTCCACCGCCGCCTGCAACGCCAGTATACCGAGCGCGCCTCGATCGGTGAACGTACGGCCGAGCCGACCGACCCGATCAGCTAGGCGCTTTTGGGGGAGTCGAGGGCGGTGCGCGCGACTTCGACAGCGAGGGTCCGCGCCCGCTCGCGCGCCGCCTGCAGCCGCGGGTAGCCGGACGCTTCCTCATCCTTGAGCAGACCGGCGAAGCTCCCGCTTTTCACCTCGGCAAGGATATCGCGCATCGTCTGGCGGATGGCGGGGCCTACGATACGTGGCCCGCCGACCACGGCGCCGAGCTCCGCCGTATTGCTGATCGCCTCACGCATGCCGGCGATGCCACGCTCGGCGATCAGCTCAGCCAGCAGGGATAATTCGCCGACACACTCCATATACGCGATTTCCGGCCGCACCCCCGCCTCGACCAACGTGTCGAACCCGGCGATGAGGATTTCCGGGACCGCGCCCCACACCACCGCTTGCTCGTTGAACAGATCGGCCTCGCATTCCTCGGCAAAGGTGGTTTCGAGCAGTCCGGCGCGGCCGCAGCCGATCGCCTGGGCATAGGCCAGTGCCAGCGGCTTTGCCGCGCCGCCGGGATCCTGCGCTACGGCCCACAAGGCGAGCATGCCCTTGCCCTCGGTATAGAGCGTGCGCAGCGCGCTGCCCGGCCCCTTTGGAGCGACCATGAACACGGCGAGGTCGGCGCGCGGCACGACCAGGCCGAAGCGGAAGGCGAGGCCGTGTGCAAAGCCGAGCGCCGCGCCCGGCTTAAGGCGCGATTCGACGCCGAGGTAGATCGACGATAGGCATTCGTCGGGCGCGAGCAGCATGACTACGTCGGCCTCGGCTGCGGCGTCGCCCGGCGATAATGCGGCAAGCCCGTCGGCCTCGACCCGCGCGAAGCTGGTCGAGCGGTCGCGCAGGCCGATAACGACGTCGATGCCGCTGTCGGCGAGGTTGAGCGCCTGGGCGCGCCCCTGATTGCCATAGCCGAGCACCGCCACGCGCTTGCCGGCCAGCGGCGTACGGTCGATCTGGGCGTCCTTAATCAGTTCCATTGCACCCCGTTCGCCCTGAGTCTGTCGAAGGGCTGTCCTTTTGCACATCGCGCCCAAAGAAGGACAGGGCTTCGACAATCCCGGTTCCGGTTCGGGACCGAACGGTTTCAGATCCGTGTTGCTCGATAAATTTGGTGAAACGCGGCCATTCCGCCGGGTGCTGGTGGGCGAACCAGGTATATTGGCGTTTGGCGTAGCGCCGCGTTGCCTGTTGGCCGGCGGCGACGGCCTCGCCTATGGTCATCTCGCCGCGGGCCAGCGCGCGCAATTCGGCCACGCCGATGGCGCGCATCACGGGCAATCGAGGATCGAGGTTGCGCGCGGCGAGGGCTTCGACTTCCGGGATCGCCCCTCCTTCGACCATCTCGGCGAAGCGGCGGTCGCAACGCGCGGCGAGCCAGTCTCGTGGTGGCAGCAGGATCAGCGGCTGGAGCCTGATCTTCTCGCCGATCCCGCCGGTGCGTTCGCACTGCCACGCCTTGAGCGTCCGCTTGGTCGACAGCGCCACTTCAAGCGCGCGGGCGATCCGCGTCGTGTCGCCGTGGTTGAGGCTGGCCGCGGCGACCGGATCGACCGTCACCAACCGGGCCAGATTTTCGCCGACGCTGGCCCCGCGCACCGCCTCTCGCACGTCGCTGGCGATCGGGGGCACCGGGGCAATGCCGTCGATCAGTGTGCGCAAATAGAGCCCGGTTCCGCCAACCAGGATCGGCAACCGCCTTGCAGCGTGCAGCGCGGCGATTTCGGCCTTGGCCAGGCTTGCCCATTCGGCCGCCGAACACGGGATTGCTCCGTCGCGCACCCCGTACAGCCGGTGATCGGCGCGGGCCCGGTCGGCGGATGACGGGGCGGCGCTGAGGATCGGCAAATCACGGTAGAGCTGCGCGCTGTCGGCGTTGATGATGGCGCCGCCGGTGCGCTCGGCGAGCGCGAGCGCGAGCGCGCTCTTGCCGCTGGCGGTCGGACCGGCGATGAGGGCGACGGGAGGTAGACCGGTGACCATCGCAACGCTGATAGCAGCCGGACGGCTCGATGACAGCTTGCTCGAAGCGGCGATGTATCGGCTGGCCGATGCCGGTCTGTCATCGGGTACCGCCGGCTGGATCGACCCGGGCGACGCTATCGACCTCGACGTCGCCGGCGATGCGGGCCACATCCGCGCCGCGCTCAAGGGGTGGGAAGGGGTCGACATCATCCCCCACGCCGCCGCCCAGCGCGCCGTGCGATTGTTCGTCGCCGACATGGATTCGACGATGATCGGGCAGGAATGCATCGACGAATTGGCCGATTATGCCGGGGTCAAGCCGCAGGTTGCCGCGATCACCGAGCGGGCGATGCGCGGGGAACTCGATTTCGCCGCGGCGCTGACGGAGCGGGCGGCGCTGCTCACGGGCCTCGACGAAGCGGTCATCGCGCAATGCCTGGCCGAGCGCGTGCGGCCCAACCCGGGTGCGGCGACTTTGGTCGGGACGCTCGGTGCGCGCGGCACAACCACGGTGCTGGTCACCGGCGGCTTCACCGCTTTTGCCGACCCGGTTGGGGAGGCGCTGGGCTATGGCTATATTCATGCAAACCGGCTGGAGATCCAGGATGGACGGCTGACCGGGCGAACCATCGGCCCGATCGTCGATGGCGCACGCAAGGCGGCGATTCTGGAAGAAACCCGCGACGTGCTCGACCTCGGTATCGCGCAGACCATGGCGATCGGCGATGGCGCCAATGATTCGGCGATGATCCAGGCGGCGGGGTTGGGAATTGGCTACAGACCCAAGCCGGCGCTGGCCGCGGTCGCCGACGCCGTGCTGCTCCACCATCCCCTCGACGCGTTGCTGTGGGCGCTCGGCATCCCGCGCAGCGACTGGCTGGTGCGCGACTAGCGCGCCGCGACCGGGAAGCAGGGCTGGCCGCGCGCCGACAGTCGGGTGCAGGCGGCGGCCGCGTCGGTCTTGCTTCCGAACGGCCCGGCCTGGAGCCGCGTGACCGCGCCAGCGGCGACATAATAAGGCTGGCGCCCGGCGAGCGGGCCCGCCGCCAGTGCCTTGAACAAAGCCTCGGCCGATCCGCGCTTCGAAAAGGCACCAAGCTGGACCCGCCAGGCGCCGCCAGCGACGATCTCGATCGGTTTTGCCGCGGGCGGGGCCGGGACAGGCTTGACGACCGGCGCTTTGACGGGCTTGGCGCCTGGCTTCGCGGACGTTTTGGCTCCAGCCGCTGCCTTGGCCAGCGCCACGCCTTGCTGGCGCTGCTCGATCGGCATCATCTCGTCCATGTCGGCAAGGGTCGCGCGCGCCGGCGCGAGCCCCTGCGCGGCGGCGCGGCTGACATAAGCGTAAGCGGTGACTGGGTCGCGCGGCACGCCGTCGCCATTGTACAATGCAGTGCCATAGAGCAGCAGCGCGCGCGGTTCGCCCGCTTCGGCGGCTTGCTTGAGCCAGCGCATGGCCGCGGTGCGGTTGCCGTTCTGGAACAACAGGATGCCAAGGCTGGTCGCGGCGTCGACATGGCCGGCTCGCGCCGCTTTCTCATACCAGCCCTGCGCGCTGGCGAGGCTCAGCGGCACGCCCTTGCCCAGGCGATAGGCCTGGCCGAGGTTGAACGCGGCGTCGGCATCGCCTTTGGCGGCGAGCGGGCGCCAGGCGGTGATGGCGGCGCCATAGTCGCCTTTCTGCCAGGCCTCGATCCCGGCGCGAACCGACTGCGCGCCCGCCTGCGCGGCGAGCAACAGCGCGATCGCCGTAAGCGCCAGCCTGCCTGTGTTTTTCATTACCCCTCCGATTAACCCCGATCCGTTGCGGACCATAGCCTAACCAAGCTGAAGCGGCGGCAACAGGGTCGGGCGCGCATTAACCAATAATTAGAGGCTTTGCCCGCAATTGGCAGGCTGAAATGCGTCACATGACGAGGGGAAGAGAATGCGCGTTCTGGCTATGGCATCGCAGAAGGGCGGCTCGGGCAAGACGACCCTTTCCGGCCATCTC
>JANLQS010000094.1:0-53482 GCA_031367995.1 Sphingomonas sp. | reverse complement strand
CCCGGCGCCGCCGTCGGGCCCGCCATATTCGACGAACTTCTCGCGCCGGAAACTGACCGCCCCGGGCCCGCCGGCGCCCGAGCGGATGAAGATCTTGGCCTGGTCGAGAAAATGCATCGCGCGCCTGTAGGCGAACGGACGAAGGAAGGCGAGGGCGAGGGCGAGGGTGGCGGGCAGAGACGCGGGGGTTGATCAGGCGCCCCACGCGCTGCTTCAAGGCTGGCGCGCTCGCCGCTTCGGGCGAAGCAAGGCAGGTGGGTCCCGGATCAAGTCCGGGAAGAAGGGACGAGGGCTACTCTCTCACCTTCCCCGCCAGCACCGCGATCACCTGCCGCACCGCGATGTCGCGCGCGGCGGTCGTCGGCCGGCCGCACGCGCGCGCGACTTCGTCGCCGGCGAGGCTGTCGCCGATGGCGAGGAGGACGAGGCCGAGGGTGGCCTGGTCGAGCGGGCGCTCGTCGCCGGGCTCGGAGATGTCGGCGACGACTTGGGCGATTGCCGCGACCAGCGGCTCGAGCGCGTCGCGCTGGCGGGTCATCGCGACCCAGGCGATCAGTTCGCCAACTTTTTCCTCGCGGAACGCGTCGAACATGCCCTCGACGACGTCGCGCAATTTGCCCTCGCCACGTCGCATCCGACCGATCGAGTTGGTGATCGAGGCCGCGACCGAATGTCCGATCTCGTCGGCCAGCGCGCGGTGAAGGTCGGCGACCGAGCCAAAATGATGGAGCAAATTGGCGTGGGTCCGGCCGATCCGCGCCCCGACCGCTTTGAGTGTGATCGCTGCCACCCCTTCCTCGCGCAGCAGGTCACGCGCGGCGGCGATCGCCAAGGCGCGGCTCTCTTCCGACGAATGACGTTTACGAATTTGCAACCTTATTGACATGATTGTCAGTTAGACCCATTTATGCCGTCCGTTTTCCTTGGAGTGGTTCGATGTCCGCCGCAAGCGTCACCCCGACCGACCTCGTCATCACCCCGCGCGATCGCCGCTTCGGGCGCGATCAGGCGACCCCGCGCCATTGGCTGCGCGGCGATCCGGCCGGGAGCGCGCTGTACAATGCAATGTCGGCGACTTTTCCGCTGGGCGAGGCGTTCTTCGTCGAGAGCGTCCGCGCTTTTCGCGACGGGGCCGATGCCCGGCTGGCCGAGGACATCGCCAACTTCACCACGCAGGAAGTCGTCCACAGCCGCGAGCATCTTGCCTTCAACCGCCGCGCCGCCGAGGCCGGCTACGACATCGGGCCGCTGGAAGCGCAGGTTCAGAAGCGCCTCGCGATCACCCGCTCGAAGCCGCCGATCGTCGGACTTGCGGCAACCATGGCGCTAGAGCATTTCACCGCGATCCTGGCGCACGAATTGCTCGCCGACCCGCGCCACCTCGCCGGGGGCGATCCGGCGACCGCCGAGCTGTGGCGCTGGCATGCCGGCGAGGAGATCGAGCACAAGGGGGTCGCCTTCGACACCTGGCGCCACGCGACCAAGGATTGGGCGCCGCGCAAGCGGTGGAAGGTCAAGGCGCTGGTGATGCTCTATGTCACGCGCAATTTCGTCGTCGACCGCACCAGCGGGACGCTCGAATTGCTGCGCCAGGACGGGATCACCGGCTTTACCGCATGGCGCAAACTACTGTGGCACGCTTGGGTGCGGCCGGGGATGTTCCGCAAGATCTTCTCGGCGTGGGCCAAGTTCTTCCTGCCCGGCTTCCACCCGTGGAACGAAGACGACCGCCACTTGATCGCGGCCTATGAGGTGAGCGCACCCGCCGCCGAGCCGAACGCCAAGAAAGTGCGGCGCGCGGCTTAGCCGCTACGCTGCGATCGCTTCCTCGCGCTCGGCGAGCGCCAGCCGATAGAGTTTGGACACGACCTCCTCGCCGCGGGCGCAGCTGTGGCGTGGGGCGCTGATGCCGGTCGCGGCGAAACCGAGCTTCTCCAGCACCCGGCCCGAAGCGGGGTTGTCGACGAAGTGCGCCGCCTCGAGCCGCGCCAGTTTGAGCATCCGCGCGATCTCGACCAGCGCATGGCCGGCCTCGGTCGCGAGCCCGCGGTTCCAGTCGGCGCGCGCGATCCAGTAACCCAGTTCGACCGCGCCCGAAGGACGCCGCGTCAACCCGCACGCCCCGACCAGGCGCGGGGCGCCGCTGGTGCGCTCGACGATCAGCATCCGCGGTAGCACCGGATCGGGCGCGCTGGCGAGAAACTGCTCGGCCTCGGCCGGGCCATAAGGCCACGGCGCGGTCGCGAGGTTGCGGACGATCGCGCTGTCGTCGATCGCGCGCGCAAGCGCCGGCGCGTCTTCGGCGAAACCGGGTCTGAGCAGTAATCTGGCGGTCCGGGCGAACATTGATCTTCTCCTCCCCGCGCCCCCCTAGGAGCGGTTGGTGACAGTTTCGGGAGAAGATGCGGACAAACGAAAAAAAGGGAGAGGAGGGGGCTGCCCTCTTCTCCCTTTTCAAATCCTTGCGAGACCTGATCCGGGCTGCCCCCTTGAGGAGCGGCCCGTTAGCGACCGATCCCTATTCTGCCGCCTCCGGCATAAAGCTCTCAATATGGACGTACTTGCGGCCAAGCTTGCCATCGCGGAACGCGACCTTGCCGTCGGTCAGCGCGAACAATGTATGGTCCTTGCCCAAGCCGACGTTGTCACCCGGATACCATTTGGTGCCGCGTTGGCGGACGATGATGTTGCCGGCGCGCACGGTTTCGCTGCCGAACTTCTTGACGCCGAGGCGCTTCGATTCGGAGTCGCGACCGTTGCGGCTGGAGCCGCCTGCTTTCTTATGTGCCATCGTCTAGCTCTTACTTCTTCTTGGGCTTGGCAGCGGCTTTGGGGGCCGCTTTCTTGGCCGCGGCCTTAGCAGGTGCAGCATCCTTTGTCGACGCCTTGGCCGCCGGCTTTGCAGCTGCCTTGGCCGCTGGCTTCGCAGGGGCCTTGGCAGCGGCGGGCTTGGCAGCAGGCTTCGCGGCGGGCTTGGCAGCGGTGGATTTCTCGGCCTTCGGCGCGACGGCGGCCTTGCTCTCCACCTTGGGCGCAGCGGCCTTGGGCTCAGCTGCCTTGGGCGCTTCGGCCTTCTTCTCGGCCTTTTTGCCGCCGATCGAGACGATCTCGAGGATCGTGTGCTGCTGGCGATGGCCGGCCTTGCGGCGGTAATTGTGACGGCGGCGCTTCTTGAACACCGTAACCTTGTCGGCCTTGGCCTGCGCGATGATCCGCGCGCCGACCGTCAGGCCCGCCAGCGACTTGAGGTCCGAGCCTTCGCCGGCCAGCAGGATGTCGGTCAGGTCGATGGTGTCGCCGGCCTCCCCGGCCAGCTTCTCGACGACGATCTTGTCTCCGGGGGCAACGCGATACTGCTTGCCACCCGTGCGCACGATAGCGAACATGGGCCTCATCACTTTCAGTCAGATATCCGTCCCGCGACAAGGACAAGCGCCGTGGCGCACGGCCCCGCGCGGAAAGCGTGCCGCCTATGGTGTGCGGGCGATTCTGTCAACCGCCGGCCGAGGACGCGGCGGCGGCGGCGGGTCGCTAGTGGCGGAGGCCCGGCTTGAGCGCGTAGCGCTGGCCGTCGAACTTCTCGAACATCGTCTCGACGGCGGGGTGATCGACCTCCTCGCCTTCGTCGTCGACGACCAGATTCTGCTGGCTGACGTAGGCGACATAGCTCGACTCGGCGTTCTCGGCGAGCAGGTGGTAGAAGGGCTGCTCCTTGGCCGGGCGGAGATGCTCGGGGATCGACTCATACCATTCGTCGGAATTGGCGAACTGCGGATCGACGTCGAAGATTACGCCGCGGAAGTCGAGCAGGCGGTGACGCACCACCTCGCCGATAGTGAAGCGGGCGGCCGCGGACGGCGGGGTCGAGGGACGAGGTGTGGCCATGCCGGCAATGTAGGGATGGCGCGCCATCAGGCAAGCGGAAGCAAGATCCGCGCCGACAGGCCGGTCGGGTGGCGCGGCAGGAGCTCGAGCCGGCCGCGATGGAGCCGGGCAATCGAATCGACGATCGCCAGTCCGAGGCCGTGGCCGCCATGCGCGGCATTGCGCGAGCGGTCGAGCCGGCCGAACGGGGCGACCGCCTCGGCCAGCCGGTCGGGGGCGATGCCCGGCCCGTCGTCGTCGACCGAGACTACCGCCATGCTGTCTTCGGCGCCGACGTGGACGGTCGCGCCGCTGGCGTAGCGCAGGGCATTGTCGACGAGGTTGGCCATCGCCCGGCCGAGCGCGGCGCGGTCGCCCGCCACCTGTGGCGCGCCGTCGAGCGCAAGGCGAACCGGCTGATCGGCCGCCTGGTAGCTTTCAACGGTGGCGGCGGCGAGCGCGCCAAGATCGACCGGCTCGCTCGGCCCGGGAGCGCGGCTGAAGCGAGCAAGGACCAGGATATTCTCAAGCTGGCGATGCATGCCCTCGATTGCGTCGACGATGGCGTGGCGGGCGTCAGGCTGCTCGATCGCCTCGGCCTCGATCCGCATCGCGGTCAGCGGGGTGCGCAAGTCATGGCCGATGGCGCCAAGCATGACGTTCTTCTCTTCGATCATCGCCGCGATCCGCTGGCCCATGGCATTGAAGCTGTCGATCAGCGCGCGGACATCGCGCGGGCCTGCGATCGGCAAAGCGGCCGGACGGACATCGGCGGGGAAGCCGGCGGCGGCGTGAGTCAGCCGGCGCAGGGTCGATCCCGAGCGGCGCAGCAGCAGCAGCGCGGGGACGACGATGATCAGGTAAACCACCACCGCCTGGAGCAGCAGTTCGAGCAGGATCGGCTCCAGCGGCGGCGGACCGGGCACGCGGACACTGATCCAGCGGCCATCGTCGAGCTGTGCGGCAAGGTGGATGACGCCCGACGCGCGGATCCCCCGCCCGCTGCGGACGGCGCGGATGGCGCGCGGACGAAGTTGGTTGTCGTGGAAGATTTGCGTTGCGCGAGTCTCCGCCGGGGCCAGCCGCTCGGCATTGGCGGCGATCGGCGCCGAGCGCGTGACTTGAGGCCGATGGTGCGCGGACGCGTTCTTAGTGGCCGTCGGTGTCGCCACGACCGGAGTCGCCGGCTCGGGCGCGACCGGCGCGTCGCGGTCTGCCAGCGCGAGGGTAGCGAGTTGCTGCGCGGCGGGGGCGATGGCCGCGTCGATCCCCGATGCCTGGCGGTTTTCGAGAACGATGGCGACGTTGATCGCCTGGGCAACGAGCACGCAAAACGCGATCAGCAGCGCCATCTGCCCGGCGAGGGTCAGGCGCCTCACAGCAGTTCGACCTGGGCGGCGAACATATAGCCGCTGCCGTGGACGGTGCGGATCAGGCGCGGCGCCGCCGGATCGCGCTCGATGCGCCGGCGCAGGCGCATCACGGCATTGTCGATCGAGCGGTCGAACGGCTCGCCGCGGCGGCCCTGGACAAGGTCGAGCAACTGGTCGCGGGTCAGCACCCGGCCGGGCCGCTCGACCAGCGCCAGCAGCAGTCGATATTCGCCCGCGGGCAGGTCGATTTCCTCCTCGCCGCGGCGCAGCAGGCGGGCGCGGGTATCAAGCAGGAACTCGTCGAAGCGGTAGCCGTCGGGCTTGTCGCCGACAGTATGGACGCCGGGCGATTGGGTGCGGCGGAGGACGGCGCGGATGCGGGCGACCAGCTCGCGCGGATTGAACGGTTTCACGAGATAATCATCGGCGCCCATTTCAAGGCCGATGATGCGGTCGATTTCCTCGGCCCGCGCGGTCAGGAGGATGATCGGCAGCGGTCCCGACACGCGGATGAAGCGGGCCAGGCTGAGCCCGTCCTCGCCCGGCATCATGATGTCGAGGATGGCGAGGTCGAAGGCGGCGGCGGGCAGCAACTGCCGCGCGATCGCCGCATCGGCGGCGACGCTGACGCGATACCCTTCCCGTTCGAGGAAGCGGGTGAGCGGCTCGCGGATCGCCCGCTCGTCCTCGACCAGCAACAAATGGGGTTGGTTCGACATCGCCTGACCTTCCTGGGCTCAGGCGTTGCACCGGGAGGCGGGCAAGGACAAGGGTCCCGCCTCCCGGGCAGAAAGCGCGGTGAGGGGTCTAACCGCGCTTGGCGGCGGGCTTGGCGTGCGCCTTGACGACAGTCCGCGACGCGACCTTGACGGTGCGCTTGTGGCTCCGGGCGGCAATCTTGTGCTCGCGGGCCTCGGCCTTGGCGGCGATGCGGGCCTTCTTGGCGGCGGCCTTGGCTTCGACCTTGTCTTGGCGGGCTTCGGCCTTGGCCGCAACTCGGCTTACCTTGGCCGGTGCCGGGGCCGGTTTGGTGGTGGTGGCGCTGGCGCTGCCGGCGAGGCCGAGCGCGACCAGCGAGGTCAGAATGATGGATTTGCGCATGTGATACTCCTTTGCATGGGCGGCGCGGGGGAACGCCGGACCACTCGCTTTTCGGCGAAGGTCGTCGCAGCCGTATGCCGCGGAAGGGAAAAATTGTCGCAAAGTGTCGCAAGCGCAGGAGCCGGCAAGCGGGCTTTGCAAGCGCCCGGGTGGCTGCTAGAGGCCGCGCCGACCGTCGCCGGCACCGCCCGGCCAGCATCGTCCTGTCGTGCGGAGAGGTGGCTGAGTGGTCGAAAGCACCGCACTCGAAATGCGGCGTGGGCGCAAGCCTACCGTGGGTTCGAATCCCACCCTCTCCGCCAGCCAGTCAGGCCGCACACGCTAGCCGGCATCCAAGGTCAGGCTTCGCACCGGACGGATAGGCTCGCGGCAAAATGCATCGAGGGCGGGAACCAGACAGCCGTTCGTGATTTTCCCTCTACGGGGGGAGTGCATGCATCGCTCCCGCGTGTCGAGTTGGTCGAGAGGTGCACAGTGAACAAGCAAAGCCCGCGTTCCGAATTCGGAGTCAGCCGCCGCGAACTGATCACCGCGCTGAGGCGATTGCGGCGTGGTGACTTCACGGTCCGCCTGTCCGAGGACGGCGTCGAGGCCGATAATGAAATCGCCATGCTGTTCAATGAGGTGGTCGGCCTCAATCAGCAGATTACCGAGGAATTCGAGCGACTGGCCAAGGTCGTCGGCAAGGAAGGCAAGATCGGCCACCGCGCCAAGGTCCGCGGCGCCACCGGCGGATGGGACACCAAGCTGCGCGCGGTCAATGACCTGATCGACGACATGGTCCAGCCGATCACCGAGGTGGCGCGGGTTATCGGCTCCGTCGCCAAGGGCGATCTGTCGCAGTCGATGGCGGTCGAGATCGACGGGCGCGCGCTCAAGGGCGACTTCCTGCGCATCGGCAAGGTGGTCAACACGATGGTCGAGCAGCTGGCCTCGTTCACCTCCGAAGTGACGCGCGTCGCGCGCGAGGTCGGCACCGAAGGCAAGCTCGGCGGACAGGCGAATGTGAAGGGTGTCGCCGGCACGTGGAAAGATCTCACGGATAACGTCAATCTGATGGCCGCCAATCTGACCGGCCAGGTGCGCAACATCGCCGACGTCACCACCGCCGTCGCGCGCGGCGATCTGTCGAAGAAGATCACGGTCGACGTGAAGGGCGAAATCCTGGCGCTCAAGAACACCATCAACACGATGGTCGATCAACTGAACGGCTTCGCCAGCGAAGTAACGCGCGTGGCGCGCGAGGTCGGCACCGAAGGAAAACTGGGCGGCCAGGCGCGGGTCGAGGGTGTCGCCGGCACCTGGCGCGACCTGACCGAGAACGTCAACTCGATGGCCGCCAATTTGACCGGCCAGGTGCGCAATATCGCCGAAGTGACGACCGCGGTCGCCTCTGGCGATCTGTCGAAGAAGATCACGGTCGACGTGAAGGGCGAAATCCTCGAGCTCAAGAACACCATCAACACGATGGTCGATCAGCTCAACGCCTTCGCGTCCGAGGTGACCCGGGTGGCGAGGGAAGTCGGCACCGAGGGCAAATTGGGTGGCCAGGCGCAGGTGCCCGGGGTCGCCGGCACGTGGAAGGACTTGACTGATAACGTTAATTTGATGGCCGATAACCTTACTGGACAGGTTCGTAACATCGCCGAAGTGACAACCGCCGTTGCGTCGGGCGATCTGTCGAAGAAGATCACCGTCGACGTGAAGGGCGAAATCCTCGAGCTCAAGAATACCATCAACGTCATGGTCGATCAGCTCAACGGCTTCGCCAGCGAAGTGACGCGCGTGGCGAGGGAAGTCGGCACCGAGGGCAAGCTCGGCGGGCAGGCCGAAGTGCCGGGCGTCGCCGGGACCTGGGCCGATTTGACCGACAACGTCAATCTGATGGCCGCCAATCTGACCGGCCAGGTGCGCAACATCGCCGAGGTCACGACCGCCGTGGCGCGCGGCGACTTGTCGAAGAAGATCACGGTCGAAGTGAAGGGCGAAATCCTCGAGCTGAAGAATACCATCAACGTCATGGTCGACCAGCTCAACTCATTCGCGTCCGAAGTGACGCGCGTGGCGCGCGAGGTCGGCACCGAAGGCCGGCTCGGCGGCCAGGCGCAGGTCGAGGGCGTCGGTGGGACGTGGAAGGATTTGACCGACAATGTGAACGCCATGGCCGGCAATCTGACCGGTCAGGTGCGCAACATCGCCGAGGTCACGACGGCCGTGGCGCGCGGCGACTTGTCGAAGAAGATAACGGTCGAGTTGAAGGGCGAAATCCTCGAGCTGAAGGACACCATCAACGTCATGGTCGACCAGCTCAACAGCTTCGCCTCGGTATTGACGCGCGTGGCGCGCGAGGTCGGCACCGAAGGTCGGCTCGGCGGCCAGGCGCAGGTCGAGGGCGTCGGCGGAACGTGGAAGGACTTGACCGACAACGTCAACGCCAAGGCCGCCAACCTCACCGGCCAGGTGCGCAACATCGCCGAAGTGACCACCGCCGTGGCGCTCGGCGATCTGTCGAAGAAGATCACGGTCGACGTGAAGGGCGAAATCCTCGAGCTCAAGAACACCATCAACACGATGGTCGATCAGTTGAACGGCTTCGCCAGCGAGGTGACCCGCGTGGCGCGCGAAGTCGGCACCGAAGGCAAGCTCGGCGGCCAGGCGCAGGTGCGCGGCGTCGCGGGCACGTGGAAGGATCTGACCGACAACGTCAATCTGATGGCTGACAATCTGACCGGCCAGGTGCGCAACATCGCCGAAGTGACGACCGCCGTGGCGCGCGGCGATCTGTCGAAAAAGATCACGGTCGACGTGAAGGGCGAAATCCTGGAGCTGAAGAACACCATCAACGTCATGGTCGACCAGCTCAACGGCTTCGCCTCGGAGGTCACGCGCGTCGCCCGAGAGGTTGGCACCGAAGGCAAGCTCGGCGGCCAGGCGCAGGTGCCGGGAGTCGGCGGCACGTGGAAGGATTTGACCGACAACGTTAACCTGATGGCGACCAACCTAACCAACCAGGTTCGTGGAATCGCCGATGTCGTGACCGCGGTGGCGCAGGGCAACCTCAAGCGCAAGCTGACCTTCGACGCCAAGGGCGAGATCGCCGCGCTGGCCGAGACAATCAACGGCATGATCGAAACCCTGTCGACGTTCGGTGACCAGGTCACCAACATGGCGCGCGAGGTCGGCGTCGAGGGCCGATTGGGCGGGCAGGCGCGCGTCCCCGGCGCCGCCGGCCTGTGGCGCGACCTGACCGACAACGTCAACCAGCTGGCCGCCAATTTGACCAATCAGGTGCGCTCGATCGCCGAAGTGGCGACCGCGGTGACCAAGGGCGACCTCACCCGCTCGATCGCGGTTGAAGCCTCGGGCGAGATGGCCGCGCTCAAGGACAACATCAACGAGATGATCCTCAACCTGAAGGAGCAGACGCTGAAGAATGCCGAGCAGGATTGGCTCAAGACCAACCTCGCCCGCTTCAGCCGCATGCTCCAGGGCGAGCGCGACCTGGCGACCATTTCCAACCTCATCATGTCGGAGCTCGCGCCACTGGTGAACGCGCAATATGGCGTGTTCTACGTCACCAACCGTGACGAGGAGGAGACCAAGCTCGACCTCGTCGCCAGCTACGGCGCGGACAGCCACACCGAATTGAAAAAGCAGTTCGGTCTGCGCGAAGGGTTGATCGGACAAGCCGCCGCCGACAAGCGCCCGATGCTGCTCAAAAACGTGCCGGGCGACTTCATCAGGATCGGTACCGGCCTCGGCTCGTCACCCGCCGCGAACATCAACATCCTGCCGGCATTGTTCGAGGACGAGGTCAAGGCGGTGATCGAGCTGGCCAGCTTCGAGGAATTCAACGAGACCCACCACAGTTTCCTCAACCAGTTGATGGAGACCGTCGGCATCGTCCTCAACACCATCGCTGCGACGATGCGCACCGAAGGCCTGCTGGCCCAGTCGCAGCTGCTGACACAGGAGCTGCAGGCGCGGCAGACGGAGCTAACCACAAAGCAGGAAGAGCTGCACAACACCAATGAGGAGCTGCAGGAAAAAGCCCAGCTGCTGGAGAATGAAAAGCGCCAGGTCGAAGCCAAGAATTTCGAGATCGACATGGCCCGCCGCGCGGTCGAGGAGAAGGCCGAACAGCTGGCGCTGACATCCAAGTACAAGAGCGAGTTTTTGGCCAACATGAGCCACGAGCTGAGGACCCCGCTCAACTCATTGCTGATCCTGTCGAAGCTGCTGGCCGACAACCAGCAAGGCAATTTGAACGAGAAGCAGACCGAGTTCGCGCGCACCATCCACGGTGCCGGCACCGACCTGCTCAACCTCATCAACGACATTCTCGACCTGTCGAAGATCGAATCCGGCACGGTGTCGATCGAACTTGGCGACATGCCGATGGCGGGGCTGAGGCAGCATATGGAACGGACCTTCCGCCAGCTGGCGTCGGAAAAGGGGCTGGCGTTCGAAGTCGCGTTCGACGAAGCGCTGCCGCAGACCATCCGCACCGACGAGAAAAGGCTTCAGCAGGTTGTCCTCAACCTGTTGTCCAACGCCTTCAAGTTCACCGCGCATGGCGGCGTGACTCTTGCCGTGCGACCCGCGACCGAGGGCTGGAGCGCCAACCACCCGATGTTGCACGAAGGTCAGACCGCGATCGAGATTTCGGTCATCGACACCGGTATCGGCATCCCGCAGGACAAGCAAAAGCTGATCTTCGAGGCGTTTCAGCAGGCCGACGGCACAACCAGCCGCAAATATGGCGGCACCGGGCTCGGCCTGTCGATCAGCCGCGAAATCGCGCGGCTGCTGGGCGGTGAATTGCAGGTCCGCTCGGTTCCGGGCGAAGGATCGACCTTCACCCTCTACGTTCCGTTGCAGTCGCTTGGTGGGCAGATCGCGCTGCCGGCGTTCATCCCTGACGGCGGCGCCACCGAAGCGGCGATCGTCGCCAGCTATGCGCTGCCCGACGACCGCGACGAGCTTGGCACCCAGCCCTTCGTGCTGATCGTCGAGGACGATCCGACCTTTGCCGGAATCCTGCTCGACCTGGCCCATGAATCGGGGTTGAAGGGCGTCATCTCGTCGGCCGGTTCCGGTACCGTCGCCATGGTCCGCAAGTTGCGGCCGAGCGCGGTGACGCTCGACCTCGGCCTGAGCGACATCGACGGCTTCGTCCTGCTCGACCTGTTGCGCCACGACGTGGACACGGCCGACATTCCGGTCCACGTCATTTCCGGTGCGGAACAGGCCGCCCACGCGCTGACCATCGGCGCCGAGGGGATTATCGAGAAGCCCGCCGACCGCGACCAATTGTCCGCGCTGTTCGGATCGATCGCCGACTCCGCCAAAGGCAAGCGCAAGGGCAAGGCGCCGCCGCGGTCCGCCGTCGCCGTTCGCCGCGAAGGCATCCCCGAACTGGCCGGAAGCCGGATCCTGATCATCGACGACGACATCCGCAACATCTACTCGCTGACCAGCGTGCTCGAAGCGCATGACGTGAAAGTCTTGCACGCCGAGCGCGGCGCGGAGGGTATCTCGATCCTCGAGCGCGAACATAACATCGACGTGGCATTGGTCGACATCATGATGCCCGACATGGACGGCTATGAGACGATGCGGCGCATTCGCTCGAAGCAGGGCATCTCCGACATCCCGCTGATCGCGGTGACCGCCAAGGCGATGAAGGGCGACCGCCAAAAGTGCCTCGACGCCGGTGCATCCGATTATATTTCCAAGCCGGTCGATATCGACCTGCTGCTGGCGCTGATGCGCGTGTGGATCGGGCGCGCCAGAACGCTGCAGAAGCCGGCCAAGGGCAAGCGTAGCGCGACCAAGGCCGCATGACCGCAGTCGTGCCTTTCACAACCCCAGGTCCCGACACCAAGGAGGAGCGCGAGCCCGCCGCGGCGCGGGCGCGAATTCTGCTGGTCGACGACGACGAGCGTAATTTGCTGGCGCTGTCCGAGGTGCTCGACGAACTGGCCGAGGTAGTCACCGCGACGTCGGGACGCGAGGCGCTGCGCCAGCTGCTGCAAGGCGATTTCGCGGTCATCCTGCTCGACGTGTTCATGCCGGGCATGGACGGCTACGAAACCGCCAGCGTTATCCGCGAGCGCGTCCAGACCGCGCGCATTCCGATCATATTCCTAAGCGCCGTCAACAAGGAGACCGAGCATCTGATGCGCGGCTACGCGATGGGCGCGGTCGATTATGTGTTCAAGCCGGTCGACCCGATGATCCTCAAATCCAAAGTCGGGGTGTTCGTCGATCTGTTCGACATGCGCGTCCAGGTCGAGGAAAAAAGCCGCGCCGAGCAGCAATTGCGCGACGCCAATTTCCGCGCCGAGCTTGAGCGGCTGGAGATCGAGCGCGAACTGCAGGCCAGCCGGACCCAGCAGGCGGCGATCATCCAGTCGCTGCCAATCGTGTTGTATCTGGAGTCGCTTGACACTGATCCGCGGCGCCCCGATTTCGTCAGTGGCAATCTGGAAGCGATGACCGGATTCTCGTTCGACGAGGTGCAATCGAATCCGACGCTGTGGCAGGATCGATTGCATCCCGACGATCGGCCCCGGGTCATGGCGGCGTTGGCCGAGCGCGAGGCAAGCGGTCGCCTGTCGATCGAGTATCGCTGGGAATGCGCCGACGGCCACTTCAAGCATTTCCATGACCAGGCGGTCATCCTGAAGGATAATCCCGACGGACCATCCGAATTCGCCGGTACCCTGACCGACGTGACCGAGCAGCGCACGCTGGAGAGCAAATTGCTCCAGGCCGGCAAGATGGACGCCATCGGCCAGTTGACCGGCGGCGTCGCGCACGATTTCAACAACCTTCTGGCCGCGGTGCTTGGCGGCATTCATCTCCTCCAGCAGCGGCTCGAGTTCGGCGAGCGCGAGCAGCGCATCGTCGACCAGATGCGCTATGCCGCCGAACAGGGCGCGGCGCTGGTTCGAAGCATGATGGCCTTCGCCCGCAAGCAGGACCTGACCCCGGCCAGCTTGAACCCCGACACGCTGTGCCATTCGGTGGCCGGGCTGGTCGAACACACGCTTGGCGGCACGATCACGATCGACTGGCAATGCCCGGACACCGAACGCAATCTGTTCGTCGATTCCTCCCAGCTGGAATTGGCGCTGGTCAATCTCATCCTCAACGCCCGCGACGCCATGCCCGGCGGGGGACGAATCGAAGTCAGCATCGAAGATCTCGGCGAAATTTCGAACCACGACAATTTCGAACTGGATCCCGGCCATTATCTCCGCATCCGGGTCAAGGATGAGGGCCCCGGCATTCCGGCCAAGATCATCGACAAGGTGACTGAGCCCTTTTTCACCACCAAGGAAGCGGGCAAGGGTACCGGCCTTGGCCTGTCGATGGTGGTCGGCTTCGTCCAGCAATCGGGCGGCCGCCTGCGCATCGAGTGTCCACCTGAGGGCGGGACCGCAATCGACCTCTATTTGCCTTCGACCCCGCATGTCCCGAGCGAAGCCGTTCCCAGGGACACCGGCATCGCCCTGCCGGCCAAGGTCCGGTCGGTGCTTCTGGTCGATGACGATGACGCCGTACGGACCGTGCTTGGCGAGCAATTGCGCGACATGGGCCTGGACGTCGAGGCGGTCGCCGACGGGGACAGTGCGATCGCGGCCCTGCAGGACAGCGCGCGAACCTTCGACCTGCTGCTGACCGACTTCGCCATGCCCGGCCGCAACGGCGTCGAGACGATCCGCACCGCGCGGGAGACGCGGCCGGAACTGCGCGCGGTGTTGATGACCGGCTATGCCGACGACGAAGCGGTGGCCAGCCTGCGCGACCGCATCTGCGTCTTGCGCAAGCCCATCGACCTTGTCGAATTGGCCAAGGCGCTGGCCTGACCGGTTCGGACCGCGCTACACGCCTGCCATGGCCATATATGCGATATCCGGAATACATCCGACGCTTCCCGAGGACGGATCGACATGGGTCGCGCCGTCGGCCGACGTGATCGGCGACGCCCGGCTGGGGCGCGAGGTCGGCGTCTGGTTCGGGGCGGTGATCCGGGCCGACAACAGCCCGATCCTGGTCGGCGACCGCACCAACATCCAGGACAAGGCGATGCTCCACAGCGACCCCGACGCACCGCTGACCATCGGCGCCGGCGTGACCGTTGGCCACCACGCCATCCTCCACGGCTGTACGGTCGGCGACAATGTGTTGATCGGGATGGGCGCGATCGTCCTCAACCATGCGGTCATCGGCGACGATTGCCTGGTCGGCGCGGGGGCGCTGGTGACCGAGGGCAAGACCTTCCCGCCGGGCAGCCTGATCGTCGGATCGCCGGCCCGGGCGGTGCGCCAGCTCGACCCCGGGGTTGCCGACGCGCTGCGCATTTCAGCGGCACACTATGCCGAAAAGCAGAAACAGTTCGCGCTCGGGCTGGTGAAGCTCGACTAAGCGGTGACGATGGTGTCCCCGTCGAGTGTCACCGGCCATGGGGTCAGCGCCGATCCGACGCACGGCCCGCCGACGCAGCGCCCGCTTCCGATGTCGAACAAGGCGCCATGCCAGTCACAGGCGATCAGCGCCCCGTCCGCGCTCAGATAATCGTCGAGTATTTGCGCCAGCGGCAGCCCCATGTGCGGGCAGCGGTCGACGTAGCCCGTCACCTCCTTGTCGCGGCGGATGACAAAGCCGTGGAACCGCCCCGCCCGCAGTTCGATAACGAAATTGCGGGCCTTGCCGTCGGCGATGAGGGTGACCGGGCCGAGCTTTATCCCCGGCGGGGTCGCGCTCAGCCGGGGCGTGTCATCCATCGGTCGCGGGAAGGATCCGGCCGCTGCAATGGCCAAACCCGATCGGCACCGCGCCGGGCGCCTCGCAGCGGGCCGACAGGGTCAGTTCGTCGCCATCCTCGAGAAAGCTGCGGGTTTCGCCCGTCGCGAGCGTGATCGGTGCCTTGCCGCCTTCGCTGATCTCCAGCATCGAGCCGAGGCCGTGGGTGTCGGCGGTCGACAGCGTGCCGGTGCCGATCAGGTCGCCCGGCTGGAGGTTGCAGCCGTTGGACGCGTGGTGGGCGACAATCTGCGCCGCCGACCAGTACATTGCGGCCGCCGCGTCGCCTTCGCTCAGCACGTGCGGCGGCAGGCCGGCGGCGCGGATTTGCTCCGTCACCAGCACCACCTCCAGCCTGATCGCCAGGGCCCCCGAGGCGCGGTCGGCCGGGTCGCTGAGGTAGGGCAGGGGGTCGGGGTCGCCGGCCGGGCGCTGCGGCATGGCGCTGCGGAACGGCGCGAGGGCGTCGGCCGTCACCACCCACGGGCTGACCGAGGTCAGGAAATTCTTGGCGAGGAATGGCCCGAGCGGTTGATATTCCCACGCCTGGAGATCCCGCGCCGACCAGTCGTTGAGCAGGCAATAGCCGGCGATATGCTCGTTCGCTTCGCTGATCGGGATGGTTTCGCCCAGCGCATTGCCGCGCCCGATCCAGATGCCGAGCTCCAGCTCATAGTCGAGGCGCCGGGCCGGGCCGTAGGTCGGGGCATCGGCATCGGGCGGCTTGCGCTGGCCCTTCGGGCGCACCACCGGCTCGCCCGACACGCGCACCGAACTGGCGCGGCCGTGGTAGCCGATCGGCACATATTTATAATTGGGCAACAGCGGCTGGTCGGGGCGGAACTGCTTGCCGACGTTCATCGCGTGATGGATGCCCACGTAAAAATCGGTGTAATCGCCGACCCGCGCCGGCAAATGCATCTTCGCGTCGATCGCCGGCAACAGGTGCGGCTCGACCGCGACCCGCTGGGCCTCGCCCGACAGCAGGTCGGACAGCAAACGGCGAAGCGCGCGGGCCTCGTCGGGGCCATGAGCGAACCAGTCATTGAGCCACGGCTGCGTCAGCGCGGGCAGCCAGCGGTCGTCGACCAACCCGCGCTCCGCCAGGCCACGGACGTCGAGGATGCTCTCGCCGATGGCGACGCCGATGCGCTGGCTCCGGCCGGGCGACGAGAAGATGCCGAGCGGCAAATTCTGGATCGGGGTAAGCGGGTGGCCGTTGGCGCTCGCGACCCAACTGGTCCGGGCCGGATCATGGGTTTCGTCGATCAGGCTCATGTGGGCAGCCGCCCTTTGGGGAAATCGGCCCAGGAGGCATCGTAATCGGGCTGGGCGCGATCGAGGGCGAAGCGGGTCGGGACATAGGGCCAGCAGCTTTCGACCATGAAGGCCATGGTCCCGTCGATCTTGTGCGGCTTCAATTCGGCCGCGCTCGCCGCTTTCCAGCTGGCGAGGTCGGGGCCGTGGCCGCTCATCAGATTGTGCAGGCTGAGGCCGCCCGGGGCGAAACCTTCGGCCTTGGCATCATAAGCGCCCGAGATGAGTCCCATCGCCTCGCTCATGACGTTGCGGTGGAACCACGGCGGGCGGAACGTGTCCTCGGCGACCATCCAGCGCGGCGGGAAGATGACGAAGTCGGCATTTGCGCGGCCGGGCACGTCGCTCGGCGAGGTGAGGACGGTAAAGATCGACGGATCGGGGTGATCGAAGCTGATCGAGCCGATGGTGTTGAACCGGGCCAGCTCATAGCGGCACGGGGCGAGGTTGCCGTGCCACGCGACGACGTCGAGCGGGCTGTGATCGAGGGTCGTCGTCCACAGGCTGCCGAGATATTTCTGGATCAGTTGATGCTTGCCCTCGACGTCCTCGAAGGCCGCGGCCGGCGTCTCGAAATCGCGCGGGTTAGCGAGGCCGTTGGAGCCGATCGGACCCAACTCGGGAAGCCGGAACAGCGCCCCGTGATTCTCCGCGACATAGCCGGTCGAGCTGCCTTCGACCTCGACGCAAAAGCGCAGCCCGCGCGGGATCACCCCGATCCAGCCGGGGGCGAGGTCCATGCCACCCATCTCGGTGAACAGTCGCAGGGTGCCCGACTGGGGAATGATCAGCAGCTCGCCGTCGGCGCTCGCGAACACCCGCCGCTGCATCGACTTGTCGGCGCGATAGAGGTGGATGGCGACGCCGGTGAGGTCGCGCGGATGGCGGTTGGCCATCATCGTCACCATCCCATCGACGAAGTCGCAGCCCGTCGGGAGGTCGGCCGGCGCGTCCCAGCGCAGGCGGTTGGGGGCAAGCGGCTCGTCGACCGTCCCCGGCGCGAACAGTTTGGCGCCGTCGTAGCGCGCAAATGGTTTGTGATCGGCGGTCGGGCGCAGCCGGTAGAGCCAGCTGCGGCGATTCTCGTGGCGCGGCGCGGTGAAGGCGGTGCCCGACAGTTGTTCTGCGTAAAGCCCGAACGCCGGCCGCTGCGGACTGTTGCGGCCTTGCGGCAGCGCGCCGGGAATAGCCTCGCTCGAATGATGGTTGCCGAAGCCGGTCAGAAAAGAAGATTCCGATTCCGAAGCATCGCGCTGGGGTTTTGAGCGTCGCATCACGCGGTCGACAAGCTCATCAAGGTCAAGCGTATCGCTTTCCTCTGCTGACGTTTCTCGAAACAGCCCCCGAAAAAACTTGTCACAACGATCTTTATGGAGGCCCCAAACTCCTGTGCCTTTTCCCCCGACCGAGTAAAAAAGCGCTGTCGCCAAGCGACCATCTTTGCCCGCCCAAACGTCAGAGCTTTCGGAATGGTGGTTGTAGCAACTTTGCACGCACTCATCGAAGTCCGATGGCAAAGACTCGCCCCGCGCGCGCCTAGCGACTCTTACAGCACCGATAACGTCGAGTCGCTTGCGTCCGTCTGGATAGTCTCGGAGCGCACGATATAGGTCAGCGATGTACGATTTATCGTTCATTTCACGCGTCGACCTTGATCACGCCGCGCCGGATCTGGTCGAGCTCGATCGATTCGAACAAGGCCTGGAAATTGCCGTTGCCGAAGCCCTCATTGCCCTTGCGCTGGATGATCTCGAAGAAGATCGGGCCGACCATATTCTCAGTGAAGATTTGCAGCAGGATGCCTTCGTCGCCGACGTTGCCGTCGATCAGGATGCGGTTCTTGCGCAGGCGCTCCAGGTCTTCGCCGTGGCCCGGGACGCGCTTGTCGACCAGCTCGTAATAGGTCTCGATAGTGTCTTGCAGCTTGACCCCGCGAGCACGCAATTTTTCGACCGTGTCGAAGATATCGGGGGTGGTCAGGGCCAGGTGCTGGATGCCTTCGCCCTGATATTCGCGCAAATATTCCTCGATCTGGCTGTGGTCGTCCTGGCTCTCGTTCAAGGGGATGCGGATGGCCTTGTCGGGGGCGATCATGGCCTGGCTGAACAGGCCGGTCGCCTGACCCTTGATGTCGAAATATTTTTGCTCCTCGAAGCCAAACAGGCGGCCGTAGAAGCCCGACCAGGTGCGCATCTCGCCGCGCCGGACATTGTGGGTGAGGTGATCGAGCACTTCGAGGCCGACGGCATTGGCCTTCGAGTCTTCGCGCCAGCCCTCGATCTCGGTCCACGCGTCGTAGAGGGCGCCATTGTCACCGAAGCGATCGACCAAATAGAGGTTCGATCCGCCGATCCCCTCGATGACGAAGCTGCCTTCGCCGAGCGTTCCCTCGGCCGCATCGACCGGCTTGGCGCCCGCCTTCACCGCATGGTCGAAAGCGGCCTTGGCATCGGCCACACGAAACGCCATTCCGCTCGCCGAAGGACCGTGGGCGGCGCGGAAGTCGGCCGCCTGGCCGGCCGGTTCGCGGTTGAGCAACAGGTTGATGCGCCCTTGGACGAAGCGCAGCACGTCCTTGGTCGGATGACGGTGCGACGGGACGAATCCGAGCGAACGGAATTGCGCTTCGAGCGCGGCCGGGTCGGGCGAGGTGAACTCGCAAAATTCGAAGCCATCGAGGCCCAGGGGATTGTCCGCGCTGGCGTTCATGTCGCGCTGCCTTTCCGTGACGGTCGTTGAGGCGCCAAATGCGCGGCTAGCCGTCCTTACGCAAGTCTTCGCGCAGCTCCTTTACCTCCCACAGGTCGTTGCGGCTGAAGGGAAGCATCGGCTCGAGCGTGGCGAAGGCGGTCCGACCCATCGCCCGCCGCAATTGATCAAGCCGATCGAAGGCGGAATCGAGTTCGGCCTTCGGCGGCACCGGCTTGCCCAGCAGTTTCTCCTCGGCGGCGACGATCAGCCGCATGGCCGTCGTGACATAATCCCGGATGTGCTGGGCCTCGGTCCCGCCGGCGCGATCCGCCAGGGCAGCGATGCGGCGCCCGCTGGCGTCGTCGGGGAAGCGCCCGGCTTCGAGCGCCTCGAGCGCGGCACGATGGTTGGCGCTTTCCTCGATCAACCAGCCGCGCGCCTCGGTAGACCCGAACTGGAAGATGGCCATCAGCAGCAACGGCGTGCCGACCAAAGCGCCAAGCATGGCGGTCATCGGCTGGTCGGGGAACTGGTTGAACAGGGTATGGATCAGGGCGGCGACGATCAGACCTGGGACGACCCACAAGGGGTTGAAGTTGAATTCCGACGCCGCCTCGCGATTTTCGCGCTCGGCAAGTTCATGGGCAATCGCGGCAAGCGTTGCGCAAGCGCCGCCGTGCATCAGCGCGGTGCCGAGTCCGCGAACCATCCACACGGTTGGAGCGAGGTCGGGAAAGCGCAGCAGATACAGGATATTCTCGACCACCGAAAAGCCGGCGCCGATGGCGAAGCCTGAAATGACCGCGTCCAATTTGTAGCCGATGCGGTTGAAGTAGAAGAGGGTGACGATCGCCAGCGCCTTGAGCGATTCCTCGATCCATGGCGCGATGAACCGGCTGTAGTAGGAAAAGCCCAGCGGCAGGACGTCGATCAACTGGCCGCTGATCGGATATGCCAGGATGGCCACGCCGCCGCCGGCGATCAACAGCACGATCAACTCACCAAAACTCATCAATTTGAAGATGTCGAGCCACACGAACAGAGCGACCATGGCAAGGACCGGAACGAGCGCGACCGACCAGTTGAGGATTTCCGCCACTGCCATATTCGCCTGCTTACATGATTTTGAGCGAGGTGAGGAATTCGGTGTTGCCCTCGATATCCTTGTCTCCGAACCCCTTGGCAATCCCAAACGAAAAGATCATCGGCAACCGCAATGCGACGGTGAACGCCAGGTCGACCTGGGCGCCGACGTTGGACAGGCGATAATTGCGACCGTCGGGCGACTGGTTGAGCATGGTCCCGGCGAACAGAGCGGGCCGCGCATAGCTCAGATAAAAGGCCGGGGTGCCTATTTCGGCGAAGCGCACGGGCGGCAGGTTGATCTCCCCGGTGACCTTGACGAACTTGCGCGAAGCGATCTGGTCGATGGCGAAGCCGGGGAAGCTTTCGAGCTCGCGGTATCGTTTCTCGGGCCGGTTATCGACATAGTTGTTGCGGAACGAGCCGAAGTAAAAGGCGCCGAGCGGGCTGGTCGCGTCGCCGCCGGCGATGCCGCCATGGGCGTAAACCCACGCCGAACTGTTGTGGAGCGGCAGCGGCATGCCATAATCGAACCCGCCGGTGAGGTGCGGATAGGCCTTGCCCTTGGCTTCGTCGACGCCGCCGATCAGCCGCGCGGCAAAACCCTTTTCGTGATCGACTCCGCCCAGCGACTTGACGGTGTTGGTATATTTCGCGCCGAACTCGCTCGAAAATATGTTGCGCGGGCTGACGATGTTCTGCGCGGCGGGCAGTTGCTCGAGCCCGAAATAGCCGGCGACGCTGCCGAAGATGTCGAGCTGGCGCGGGGGGTCGTAGATCTTGGTCTTGTTATAGCTGAAGATGACCGCGTCGCCCTTGCGGCTGCGCTTGATCGGACCCGCCAGATCGTAAATGTCGGCGTCATTGTGCCAATAGCGGAATTTCCAGTCGAGCGTCTTATATTCGACGTCGGCATGGAGCCGGTCGCTGACAGAGCCGTGGCCGAGCGGAGATACGCTGAACGACCCGCTGATCTGGCGAAACTGCAGCGGATCCTCGAAATGCAGATAATAGCCGACCGTCGGACGGCCGAGATAGCCTTCGATGATCGGAAAGGCGGCGTCGAGCGTCATCGCCTTGCCCGGCTTGTAATGGCTGCGCGCGGTGATCAGCGGCTCGAGGTCGATCTTGGCCGGCGAGCCGACCCCCCAGCTCTTGAGTTCGGGATGAGCGTGGATGACCTGCGTGCCGAGGAAGCTGACGGTGCCGAGGTCCTCGCGCACCTGCGGCTGGATGATCGACGGGGTCAGCCCCTGGCCGGTAAATTCCTGGACGAACAGGCTGCCGTCCGGCCGCGGCATCGGGTGGAAAAAGCCGGTCGAGGCATTGGTCAGCGCCTCATACTTGCCGCTGGCGATGTCGAACCGGAAGACGTTGGACACGCCGGTGTAGTAACTGGTGCCGACCAGCGACTTGCCGTCGGGGGCGAAGACGAAGCCCTCGGGGGTCGAAGGCGGCATGTCGAGCCGCGCGATCTCGTTGGGTCCTCCGCCCTGTTCGAACTGGTCGGTGCGCCAGACGCGAACCGATTGCTTGCCGTCGACTTCGCCGAACGAGGCGGACACCATCGACCCGTCGGCCGAGATGTCGAGATCGAACGGGATCTGGCCATAGTCGAACGTGTTGATCTGATTGAACCCGGCATAAGGCGCCGGGATGCGGACAATGGTCGCATAGCCGTTCTGGTGGCGGATGCCCCAGATCGACTTGTCGCGCGGGTTGATGACCAGATCGCCGATCCTGGCGTCGGTCAGCAGGCGGCGCTTCTTGCCGGTGTCGATGTTGATCGCGACGAGATCGCGAAACGCGTGATTGTCCTCGGTGTAATAAGCGGTACGGGCATCGGGATCGAAGGCGATGCTGGTCACCCGGTAGAGCATCGAACCCTTGAGGTCGGCGAGATGGTGGAGCTTGCCGTCAGCCAGCGCCAGCGTGCCGACATAGGCGATCACCCCGGGATATTTGAACGCGCCTACCAGGCTGTTGGTCCTGGCGTCATAATAGGTACGCGACATCGACCCGAGGCCGCGCGGCGTGAGATGCTGGACCTGGGTCAAAGGATACTGGCTCAGGCTGGCGAGGTTCTTTTGCTGGAACTCATGCTCGAACCCGATCCAGTCGGCCCAGCTGCGGTCGAGTTTCTGCCCGAACACGTGGTGGAACTGAGTGGCGTAATAGCCGGCGCTATCCTCGTCGCGGCGGAGCCATTGCAGGACCTTTTCCGGCCCATATTTCAGCGCGAGATAGGAGACGAAGCGCGTCCCGTAGAGGTAGTCGTTGACGCCGACCTGAAAGTCGATCGCCGTGCCTTCGGATTCGAGGCCCAGCGGCGAATAGAATTTGGCGTGATCGCGGACCATCGCCCGGAACACCATTTCGTCATAGCCGCCCTGACCGCGGCCCAGCCCGCCCGCCATCCAGGTCTCGAAGAACACCGCTGTGCCCTCCAGCTGCCAGCGCGGGGCGTTGACCCGCGGGGTGACGAGGAAATTATAGAGAATCGATTCGGGATGCTCCTGAATTGGCTGCACTTTCCCGGCGAACAGCTTGCGCCAGAAGGCGTCGGTTTTGTTCCACACGTCCATTGTCGCGACGTGGGCAAGCTCGTGGTTGGCCAAAGTGAAGAATCGCTCGCCCGGGCTGAATGTCTCCATCGTCTGCGACAAAGGGGCGACGTCGAGCAGGACGGCGTTGTTGGGCGACGAGCGGGCGCCGGCGTTGCCGTAATCGCCAAAGTCCTTGAGCAGGATGGTCGACCGGTCCCATGGCTTCCAGTGGAATTTCTCCTCGTGGAACCGCAGCGAGTTGGTCAGCGCCCGGGCGACATAGGGGGTCAGATAGGTCTGCACCGGGTCGAAATAGAGCAATTTGAAATCGTTGGTTTCCAGCGTCGACAGGTCGATTCCGGAGGCGTCGGGCGGGACATGTTCGGGCAGCTTGCGATCGCTCTCCGGCTCGGTCGTCGTCGGTGGTGCCGTGCTCTTGTCCGGCGCGGGTTCGCTGATCACCGTCTCGGGGTTCGGCGGCGGAGGCGGAGGCTGAGTCTGGGCAAGTGCGGCAGTCGACGTTCCGCCTAGCCATAACCCCAACGCACAGGCCGTCGCGGCGCGGCCGCGAGCAACTGGTTTCCTCATCGCCCCCCCAAGCTTAGGGGCCGCGCGGACGCGGCCCCCTTACGTTACCCGATCATTTGCGCCCCGACTATTCGCGCGTGCGGGCGCCAATGGCCCCCATCTGCTGCATCGCCGCGGCGAAGCCGGGGTTGCTCATCATCGCCATCGCCCCGTTGACCGACGACAGTCTGGCCATCATCCCGGCATTGCTCGCCAGCGAGGCCATCGCCGCGCCATTCTGCGACAGCCTGGCGAACGCGGCCGGATTGTTGGCCATTTGCGCGAAGGCCCCGGTATTGGCCGAGATGCGCGACGCGGCGGCTGCGCTGATCTGACTGTTCGCGGCCAGGCTCGCCGCGGCCGCGACGCTGTTGAAGGCCATCGCCGCGCGCGACGCCATCGCCAGATCCATCGGCCTGGCGCCGACCTGACGCAGCGACGCGGCGTTGGACGACATCGCGACCAGCGCCTTTTGGCTGAAGCCGGCATTGAACAGCGACGCATTGGTGGCAATCGCCTGAAGCGCCGAAGCGCTCGCGGCCATCGATGCCATCGCGCCCGGATCCGCCTTCAGCGCCGCCGCCAGGTTCGCATCCTTGGCCATCGCTTCCAGCTGGCTGGCATGCGACGCCATCTGCGGAATGCTCCTGGCGCCGGTCGCGAACGCGCCCGTGTCACGCGCCCAACGCGCGCCCATGCCAGAGGCGAACAGCGCCTGGGTGGCTGAGGCATGGCTCGACATGGCGGCATAGACCGCGGCATGCTGAGCGATCGAGGCGAGCGCCTTGGGCTCGGTCGACAGTGCGTTGAGCGCCGAAGCGTGGGTCGACAGCATCGCCGCCATGCCGGCCATCGCCTGGCCGCTGACGCCGAGCTTGCTCATTGCCTCGGCCTGCTTGACCGCAGCCGACATCAACTGCGCATTGCCGGACAGCGCTTTGAACGAAGCGGCATGGTCGGCCATTGCCTGGAACATGCCGGCGTCGGCTTTCAGCTTCTGCATCGCCCCCGCGTCGGCGGCGAGCTGGGCGGCGAAGCGGTCGTCACCCGATCCATGCACAAGCGCCTTCACAAGGGCGCCCGTTTCGAACGCCTTCGGATCGCGCGCCACCATGCCGATCTGGCTGGCGTTGGCCATCATCGAGGCCAGTGCCGCGGGATGTTTGTCGGCCATGTAGGAGAAGGTTTGCGCGTGGGTCGCGATCGCCGCGTACATCGCGCCGGACTGCGAGGCCATGTCGTTCATCCGCGCCTTGGTCATAGCGGCGACCTGAGCCATTTCGGCGAACGCCTTGGGATCCTTGGAAATGGCGTTGAACGCGTTGGGATTGGCCGCGATGGCGGCCATGGCCGGTCCGTTGGCCAGAAGCGCGGAGAAGCCCGGATCGTTGGCCATGTTGCGGAAATCGGGGTTCTTGGTAATCACCTCGAACGCGTCGGTCTGCATCAGCTGCGGGATCGACGTATCGCCGAGGTTAACATCATCAGCGCCGAGCTGCGCCTGGACGTAGCGGTCAGCGGGCGCGATCGTTCCTGCCGAGGGCCCGAGCGGCGGATAGACGCGGCCGACGGTGTACGCTCCGGCTGCAACGGCAAGCACGATTGCCGCGGACGCAAGATAACGACGCTGATTCGATGCAGTAGCTTCCATGTCGAATTCCCCACCTAATGAACCGCATTAGATTCGCTATATTTTTAATATAAGTCAAATTAAACACGAAATTAACCAAATTTCCCTCGCATTTCCGGGTGATGGATCGGGGCTGAAAAGTCGTCTTCGGCAAACGACTCGGCTCGAGCCGCCCCCGATGTCGTTCCGGGGAGGAAACTTCGGGCCGCCAAGCGGCGTTCACCCGCAACATGTATCGTCCCGACATCCGCCCGCGCGATCGAGCCGCGACCATTGCCCTCGTGGTGCTGATCCACGTCGGGCTCGGACTCGCCTTTCTCAACCTGTCGGGCCGCCTGACCCTGACCCAGGCCCAGCCGAACCTGCAGATTTTCGACGTCAACGTCCCCCCACCGCCACCGGTGGTGGAGGTCGTCAAGGAGCAGAAGGCGAAGCCGAAGAAGGAGGAGGGTGCCGCTTCGGCCAGAAATCTGGAAAGCAAGGCGACCCCGGTGGTGCGGCCCAAGCCCCGGGTGATCGTGCCGGCGCCGCCCAAGATCGTCTCCTCGCCGACGCCAAACACCGGCAACAAGCCGACCCAGGGCGCGTCGAACGTGGTCGGTCCGGGTACCGGCGCCGGCGGGTCCGGGACTGGCACCGGAAGCGGTGGGGCGGGCAATGGCAATGGCGGTGGAGGCAGCGGCGGCCAGGCGCGCGGCGCCACCGTCGTTCCGTCGACGACGCTGACGCTGGCCGACTATCCAAGTGCCATCCGCCGGATGTGGCCGCGTGGCGGGCGGGTCTATGTCGCGGTCCGGGTCCAGCTCGACGGCCGGGCGACCAACTGCAAGGTCAATCGCTCGATCGGCGACCCGACCATCGATCAATGGACCTGTAGCCTAGTCGAACAGAAGGTCCGCTTTCGCCCGGCAGTCAATGACCGCGGCGAGCCTTATGTGGCGTGGTACGGGTATGTCCAATATTGGACCGGCGACTAGGCGCGGTGCACCCTCGCCTTGTCCGTCATGGGAGGCTAGGAGCACGCCCATGATCCGCGAAAAAGTCTCGACCCTGCTGCTGTTCGGCGCGACCGGCGATCTTGCCCACCGCATGCTGTTGCCGTCGCTATACGGTCTGCACGCCGATGGATTGCTGCCAGATGGCCTGAAAATCGTGGCAACGGCGCGCAGCGAGCTTGACGATAGCGCCTACCGCGCCACCGCTCTCGCCGCGCTCGGCGAGCATGTCCCCGCCGACTTTTTCGATCCCAAGGTCGCCGCCGTGTTCGTCGAGCGGATGAGCTACGTCACGCTCGACGCGACCCAGCCGGCGGGCTTTTCCAAGCTGGCCGACAAGATCGATCCCGCGAAGGGCGTCGCCATCTTCCTGTCGACCGCGCCGTCGCTGTTCGAGCCGACCATCGCCGGGCTGACGTCGGCCGGGCTGACCGGCGACAAGGTCAGGCTCGCGCTCGAAAAGCCATTGGGCAGCGACCTCGCTTCAAGCCGCGAGATCAACGACGCTGTCGCCGCGGCCTTCCCCGAGGAGCGGACGTTCCGCATCGACCATTATCTCGGCAAGGAAACCGTCCAGAATCTGCTCGCGCTGCGCTTCGCCAATTCTATGTTCGAACCATTGTGGAACGCCTCGCACATCGACCATGTCCAGATCAGCGTGGCGGAGACCGTCGGGCTTGAGGGCCGCACCGGTTATTACGATGGCGCCGGGGCACTGCGCGATATGGTCCAGAACCACATGCTGCAATTGCTTGCGCTGGTGGCGATGGAGCCGCCGGCCCATTTCGACGCCACCGAAGTGCGCGATGAGAAGGTCAAGGTTTTGCGCTCGCTGCGGCCGATGACCGCAAGGGCGATTGCGACGCACTTTGTCGCCGGTCAGTATGCTGCAGGCAAGACCGAAGAGGGCGAAGTGCCCGCCTATATTGCCGAGCTTGGCAAGCCGTCGACGACCGAGACGTTCGTCGCGCTCAAGGCCGAGGTCGACAACTGGCGCTGGGCCGGCGTGCCGTTCTACCTGCGCACCGGCAAGCGCCTGCCCGAGCGGCAGACGGAGATCTACATCCAGTTCAAATGCGTTCCGCATTCGATGTTCGCCAAGCGCGGCGCCAGGACCGCGCCGAACAAGCTGATCATCGCCATCCAGCCCGACGAGAATATCGAGTTTCGGGTGATGGCGAAGACGCCCGGCCTCGACCGCGACGGCATTCGCCTGCGCGAAGTGCCGCTCGACATCGGCCTCGCCAATGCCTTCGCCGACCATCGCCGGCGGATCGCCTACGAACGGCTGCTGCTCGATCTGATCGAGGGCGACCCGACGTTATTCGTAAGGCGCGACGAGGTCGAGGCGCAATGGCAATGGATCGACGGGGTGCGCGCCGCCTGGTCGGAGACGGGCGCGGCGCCGCAGCCTTATCCCGCCGGCAGCTGGGGCCCCGCGGCGGCCGAGGAGCTGACCCGGCGCAACGGAGTGGAATGGCATGATTGAAGCGGAATTCTGGGACTATGACAGCAGCGACGAGATGGCGGATGCGGTCGCGGGCGATGTCGGATTCATCGTCGAGAGCGCGATCGAGGCGCGCGGCGCCGCTCTGATCGCGTTGCCGGGCGGCGAAACGCCGGGACCGATCTTCGCCAAGCTCGCCCAGGCAAAGCTCGACTGGAAGCGGGTGACGATCATTCCGACCGACGACCGGCTGGTCAAAATGGACAGCGATCTCAGTAACATCCGCCTGATCGCCAGTCATTTCATCAAGACCGGCGCGCGAATCTTTCCGATCGCCGCGGAGATCGCCGATTACCGGCTGGCGGGCAATGGCGCCGACGCCCGGTTGCAGGATTTGCCGTGGCCGCCGGATTTGGTGTGGCTCGGGATGGGCGCGGACGGGCACACCGCCTCGCTGTTCCCCGGCCCCGACCTGGAGGACGCGATGAACGCGCCCAAGGCGCGGCGCGCGGTCGGGGTCATGCCAGACCCGCTGCCGGCCAACGCGCCGGTGGCGCGCGTGACGCTGACCCGGGCGGCGATCCTGTCGGCACGGACGATCCTGATCGCCATCACCGGCCAGGCCAAGCGAGACCTGTTGGAACAGGCGATCGAGGACGGGCAAAGCTCAAAATTTCCGATCGGGCGGGTGCTGGCGGAATGCGACCAGCCGATCGATATCCACTGGCGGGCGTGACCCGCCGGAGGGGCTAGAAGCTGCCCTTGACCTTGATCGCGAAGATCGGCCCGATCAGCTGGTTGCTCTTCTGAACGAACAGGATCGGATCGCGTTCGCGGCGGCCGTCGTAGACCGTGCGGTCGAAATGGTGGCGCGCATTGAGCAGGTTGGCGGCGATGAGCGTGACGTCGAAACCAAACACGTCCTTATGTTCGATGTAGAGGTCGGCGAATACCGGGCCTTCCCAGCCGCGGCCGATCTCGCTGAGGAAATAACTTTTGCCGTTGTGACTGTAGCTGACCTCGGCGCCCCAGGCGATCTTGCTGCGCGGAATGTCGTCGCGCAGCGAAAGCTGGACCGAGCGGTCCTGCGTGCCGCTGATCGATCGCTTGCGGCCGGTCAGCGGATCGCGGACGCTGGTCTGCAAGGCCTCGACGGTGAGGTCGAGCTTGGCCCCGCGCCAGCCGATCGGGTCGAACTGCATGGTGCTGGTCGAGACCAGGCCGAACCGGGTCGCGCGGGGGAGGTTGCCGACCGCTTCGCCATCGTCGCCGATGGGAATGATGTCGATGATGTCGTCGATGCGGTGGCCATAGACTTTGAGCCGGGTCTTGCCCCACGCGCCAAGGTCGCGGCCGACCTCGATTTCGGCTTCCCAGCTTTGTGGCGGGACGAGGTCGGGGTTGCCGCTATTCTCGCGGTCCTGCTGCAAATTGGGCTGGGCGAGGAAGTCGTAGAAACTGATCTGGCCGACCCGGCGGCGCAGTTTGAAGCTGGCGTCCCACCCCTTGGCCGGGCGCCAGCCGAGCGTCAGGCTGCCCTTGGGCCGAAAGAATTTGCGCGGGGGCAAGTCGCCATCGACGCGGTCGAGCTTCGACACTTCGGCCCCCGCGACTAGTTGCAAATCGAGCCTGGACGACAACGGGCGGCTGAGCGTGCCGGTGGCTTCGTAGCGAGTCTCGGCGACCGTGCCGCTGCCTTCGGGGAACGGCACTTCGTCGAACGTGCCGGTCGGCGAAAGCTGGAATAGGCGCCCGCGCTGGGCAAGCTTGTTGTCGGCACGTTCGAGGGTCAGGTGCCAGTCGTTCTTGCCGCTCTTGAAGCCATATTCGGCCCGGCCGATGGTTTCGCCGATGCGCGCGTCGCGGGCGAAACGGATACCCTGGGTATCGGCGCCGCTGTCGAATGTGGTGGTCTGGGTGGTGACGGTGGGCTCATGCTCGAAGTGGCGCAGGCCGATCAGCTTCAGCCGGCCCGGCCCGAGCGCGAATTCATAGTCGCCGTTGAGGTCGACCATGTAGCCATTCTGGATCTGCGTCGTCTGGCGCGAACGGTCGTCGCCGTCGGACCGCACGCGGCGCTCAAACGTGTCGCCCGAGTACCAATAGGGGCCGTAACCAAGCGTCAGGTTGGCGACCGACGATCCGGGCGCGTCGAGCTTGAATCGGGCGGTCATCTTGGGCTGGTCGAAATCGCTGGTCACCCGCTGGTTGCGGGTTTCGATTGGGTCGCCGAACGGGTCGGAGATGTAAACCGGGCCGCCAAAGGCGCCGCGATTGGCGCCATTGTCGACGCCCAGCGTGTAATCGACCGGGCCGACCTTGTCCGAATAGCTGGCCGACCCGCGAAACCAATTGGGATGGGCGTAATGGGGTCGGAACTGGGGCCGCCATTCGAACTGGCCGCTGCCTTTTGCGCCGGCCTTGACGATGACGTTGGCGACCTCGCCCGACAGGCCGGCGATGCCGAGGCCCGCAGCGTCGGCGATCTCGATCCGCTCGACGTTGGCGGCCGACACCTTTTGCAACTGGTCGATCGCGCCGCCCGATTTGTTGGCGATGCGCTGTCCGTTGATCAGCACATTCTCCGACGCCTGGCCAAGCCCGCGCTCCTGGTCGGCCGACTGGATGGTGAAGCCGGGGACGTTGACCAGCATGTCATAGGCGGTGGTTGGCGCGAAGCGGGCGAAGTCGGCGGGCGTGAAGATTTTGCGGGCGCCCGATGACGTCGCTTTGGGCGCGGGCGCAGTGGCAGGCGCCGTTTGGGCGACAGCGGGGAGCGGCGTCAGCCAGGCAATCCCGGCGAGCAGCGCCAGGCGGTGAAAACGCCCATTCGACATCAACGATGAACCCCTTTGCGAGCGCTCTTGGCGCTTGGGACGGGCGGGGCCAGCGGGGTTCGACCAATCGACTCCCAGACGCCGCCAACCGACGAACGGCGGGGTGGAAAGCGGACGCTAGCGAATTGTGATTTTCGCAGCGAACGCCTTCACGGCACAGTTTTCCTTACTCGCGCATGGCCCGCTGACTTCGAGGAAGTTGGGCCAGTCCTTTCCCACGGTTTGGACGACGCTTCCCTCGCTTCGCTGCGGAGCATTGCCTTCGTAAACAAGGAACCGGTCGCCCTGCGCTTCCACGCGATAGAGGTTGAAGTCCTCAACGGGCGTTTCGCGGCTGATGAACTTTGCGCCCTTCGGCAAACAAAAGCTCTCGCCGCAAGCTGATGGCTCTGCGGATTGCGAACAGGCCGCGAGGAGCCACAACATTGAGAGAAGCTTAAAAGGAGACCCGCTCATCGGCTTAAGGTGTCAGGTCAAGCAAATGTCCGCAATGGGTCGAAAGCGGACATAGCTTAATGACGCTCAAATCGAATCCAGCGGCCGCCCCTTCGTCTCCTTGAGCAGCACCAGCGTCACCACCACCGACAGCGCCGTGAACGCGACCGCGTACCACAGGCCGGCGTAGATATTGCCGGTCAGCGCGACGATGGCGAAGCTGGTCACCGGCAAAAATCCGCCGACCCAGCCGGTGCCGAAGTGGTAGGGCAAGGACAGCGCGGTGTAGCGGATGCGGGTCGGGAACATTTCCACCAGCGCCGCCGCCTGTGGGCCGTAGAGCGCGGTCGCGGCGACGACGAACGCCAGCAGCACGGCGATCAGCATCGGGAAGTTCGCCTTCGCGGGGTCGGCGCCTTTGGGATAGCCCTCGGCCTGGAGCGCGGCGCCGATCGCCTCGCCGGTCTTCGCTTTCAGCGCCTTCAGGTCCGCGCCCGACAGGCCTTCGCCGCCGACCACCTGGACGGACTGCACGCCCGCGACGACGCGGGTCGTGCCGTCGGCGCTGGCGCGGGTGGCGTAGCTGATGCCCTTGGTCACCAGATTGCCCTTGGCGATGTCGCACGCGCTGGTGAATTTGGCGGTGCCGGTCGGGTCGAACTGGCTGGTGCAGGTGGCCGGGTCGGTCTCGACCGCGACCGGGGTCGCGCGCTGGGCGGCGACGAGCGCCGGGTTGGCGGCCTCGGCGATCCAGTGCGATCCGGGGAAGTACAGCGCCAGCGCCAGCAGCATCCCGCCGAGCATCACCGGCTTGCGCCCGACGCGGTCGCTAAGCCAGCCGAAGAACACGTAGAGCGGTGCGCTGACCAAGGTCATGATGATCAGCAGCAAATCCTTGGTCGCGCCGGGCAGCCCGAGCGATTTTTCGAGGAACACCTGCAGATAGAAGAAGGTGAAATACCACACCGCCCCTTGCGCGCACATGATCGCGAAGAAAGCGGTGAGGACTCGTTTGAGGTTTTCGCGCTCGGCGAAGGCCTCGCGCAGCGGCGCCTTGCTGGTCGCGCCCTCCTCGCGCAACTTGGCGAAGTGGGGACTCTCGGCGAGCTTGGCGCGCATGTAGACCGAGATCGCCAGCAACACCGCCGAGGCGAGGAACGGGATGCGCCAGCCCCAGACGCCGAATGCCTCCTCACCAAGCCAGGTGCGGGTGGCGAAGATGATCAGCAAAGCGGCGAGCAGCCCGAACGAGGCGGTCGACTGAATCCATCCGGTCATCGCGCCGCGGCGGTTGTCGGGGGCGTGCTCGGCGACGTAGATCGCGGCGCCGCCATATTCGCCGCCGAGCGCGGTGCCCTGACAGATGCGCAGGAAGATCAGCAGGATCGGGGCTAGGATCCCGGCTTGGGCGTAGGTCGGCAGCAGGCCGATGAGGAAGGTCGCGCCGCCCATGAGGCTGACGGTAATGAGGAAGGTCGCTTTCCGCCCGATCCGGTCGCCCATCGCGCCAAAGATGATCGCGCCCAACGGTCGAAACGCGAACCCGACCGCGAACAGCGCCAGCGCGGCGACCAAAGCCGCGTTCGGGTCTAGGCCCGCCAGAAACACTTTGGCGATGACCGGGGTCAGCGATCCGAAGATGAAGAAGTCGTACCATTCGAACGCGGTGCCGGCCGACGAGGCGGTGACGACACGGACCATGGACCAGGGCTTGGTCTGAGACATTGCACTCCCCCGAACTTTTCTTTGGAGGGTAGCAGCGTCGGCGCGTCAGTCCAGCTTGCGAATGACCTCGTGGAGCGAGGCAACCTTGATGCCGAGCTTGGTCACCTTGAGCTGGTTGTCGATGGCCTTGCCGCCGGGCAGCGGAGCCAGCCATTGCTCGACTTTGAGGCCGCCCTTCATCCTGTAGCGGATGCGCACGGCGTCGGCGATTTGATCGGCCTCGACCGGGCCGGTGGCTTCGGTCAGCGTCCCCGAATAATGGCCGGGGCGGTCGCGCCGCAGCAGCCATTCGCGCGCCTTGGGCGGCTTGCCCTGGATGGCGACCGATTGGGTCAGGATGAGCGTACCGTCGCGCTGGGGGTAGCCGACGCTGTCGACGCTGACGTGGCGGTCGCCGGTGAAGACCTGGCTCAGCGTCGCTTCGCCGTGGCTCTTGCCGGCGAAGAAAGCGAGCGGGTCGAACGCCGGGCCGGGCGCCGGCTGTGCGGAGCCGCAGGCGGTGACGGCGAGGGAAGTGGTGAGCAGGGCAAAGGTTCGCATGACGATGTAACGGCAGGCGGCCCGTTTTGTGTCCCTAGGCGCCGCGTCCCTTGATCAACGCTTCGACCACCGACGGGTCGGCCAGGGTCGAAATGTCGCCGAGACCTTCGGTCACGCCCTCGGCGACCTTGCGCAGGATGCGGCGCATGATCTTGCCCGAGCGGGTTTTCGGGAGCGACGGCGCGAACTGGATCGCTTCGGGCGTGGCCAGCGCGCCGATATGCTTGCGGACTTCCTGGTTGAGCTCGGCTTTGAGCGAGGCGTCGCCTTCGTCGCCGGCGTTGAGGGTGACGAAGGCGTAGATGCCTTGGCCCTTCAGCTCGTGCGGGACGGCGACCACCGCGGCCTCGGCGACGCGCGGATGGGCGACCAATGCGCTTTCGACTTCGGCGGTGCCGACGCGGTGACCCGACACATTGATGACGTCGTCGACCCGGCCGGTGATCCAGTAATAATCGTCCGCGTCGCGGCGGCAGCCGTCGCCGGTGAAATAGAGGCCGGGATAGGCCGTGAAATAGGTCTTGAAGAAGCGATCCGCGTCGCCCCAAACGGCGCGCATCTGGCCTGGCCAGGACGAACGCAGGCACAGGTTGCCGCTCGCCGCGCCGTCGAGTTCGCGGCCTTGCGGGTCGACCAGCAACGGCTCGATGCCGGGCAAGGGGTGGGTCGCGGAGCCGGGCTTCATCGGCGTCGCGCCGGGGAAGGGCGACATCAAGATGCCGCCGGTTTCGGTTTGCCACCAGGTGTCGATCACCGGGCAGCGTTGGTCGCCGACGACCCGCCAATACCATTCCCACGCCTCGGGGTTGATCGGCTCGCCGACCGTGCCGAGCAAGCGGATCGAGGCGCGGCTGTGGGCCTTCACCGGCGCGTCGCCGTCACGCATCAGTGCCCGGATGGCGGTCGGCGCGGTGTAGAATATGGTCACGCCCAGGCGGTCGCACGTCTCCCAGAAACGGCCCGCGTCGGGATAACTGGGGATGCCGTCGAACATCACGCTGGTCGCGCCGTTCATCAGTGGGCCGTAGACGGTGTAGCTGTGGCCGGTGATCCAGCCCACGTCGGCGGTGCACCAGAAAATGTCGTCGTCGTTCGCGCCGAATATCCAGTCGAAGGTGGTCGCCGCCCACACCGCATAGCCGCCAACGGTGTGGACCACGCCCTTCGGCTTGCCGGTCGAGCCCGAGGTGTAGAGGATGAACAAGGGATCCTCGGCGTTCATTTCCTCGGCCGGGCAGTCAGGCGACAGCGCGGCCTGCTCGTCATCCCAGCGCAGGTCGCGTTGCGGATGCCAGGCGATGTCGGCGCCCGTGCGGGTGATGACGATCACCCGCTCGACCGCGCCGCCGGTCATGGCGCAGGCGGCGTCGACATTGGCTTTCAACGGGATGCGCTTGCCGCCGCGCAAGCCTTCGTCGGCGGTGATGACGACGCGCGCGCCGCAATCCTCGATCCGCCCGGCTAGGTTTTCGGGTGAGAAGCCGCCGAACACCACCGAATGGACCGCGCCGATGCGGGCGCAGGCGAGCATCGCCGCCGCCGCCTCGGGGAGCATCGGCAGATAGAGCATCACCCGGTCGCCTTTGGCGACGCCCTCGCGCTTCAGCAGGTTGGCGAAGCGGCCGGTGAGGTCGTGGAGCTGGCGGTAGGTGAGGGTGCGACCCTCGCCCGGTTCGTCGCCTTCGAAGATCAGTGCGACCTTGTCGCCGCGCGCCGCGAGATGGCGGTCGAGGCAGTTGGCGGCGAGGTTGAGAATGCCGTCGGCGTACCAGCGGACGTGAAAATCCTCGGCCGCGAAGCTCCAGTCGCCGGCCTCGGTAGGGGGCGTCACCCAGTCGAGCCGCTTTGCCTGATCGAGCCAGAAAGCGTCGGGGTCGGCGGCGAATTTCGCGCGTAGCTCGGCCAGCTCCGCCGGGCCGATGCGGGCGTCATAGCCGGGCGGGACGGGGTGGACGATTTCGCTCATAGGCCGCGCGCCATGTCGATCACGAAGCGGTAGCGGACGTCGTTCTTGAGCAGGCGCTCGTACGCGGTGTTGACCTCGTTCATGGCGATCATCTCGCAGTCGGGGTAAATGCCTTTGGCGGCGCAGAAATCGAGCATTTCCTGGGTCTCGGGAATACCGCCGATGGCCGACCCGCCGACGGCGCGGTTCCACCAGATGATGTTGAAGCCGGTGAAGCCCGGCATCGGCGTCAGCGCGCCGACGATGATCATCCGTCCCGAGCGGCCAAGCAGGTTGAGATAGGGATCAATTTCGTGGCTGACGGGGACGGTGTTGAGGATGAAGTCGAAGCGGGTCGCGGCGGCCTGCATCGCCGCCGCGTCGGTCGAGACGATGACGTCGTCGGCGCCAAGCTCGCGCGCGTCCTTGGCCTTTTCCGGGGTGGTGGTGATCATCGTCACGTGCGCGCCCAGCGCGGCGCCGAGTTTGACCCCCATGTGACCGAGGCCGCCAAGCCCAATCACCGCCATCTTGGTTTGCGGGCCGACGCCATACTGGCGCAGCGGCGAGTAAGTGGTGATGCCGGCGCACAACAATGGCGCGACGCGGGCGACGTCCATGCCCTCGGGCACCTTGAGGACGAAATGGTCGCGCACGACGATATGGTCGGTGTAGCCGCCCTTGCTGATCGTCTTGTCGTGGCGATCGGGGCTGTTGTAGGTCTGGACGCAGCCCTGACGGCAGAACACTTCCCACCCCTCGAGGCACTGGTCGCACACCATGCAGCTGTCGACCATGCAGCCGACCGCGACGATATCGCCGACGCGGTGGCGGGTGACCTCGCTGCCGACCTCGGTGACCGTGCCGACGATCTCGTGGCCGGGGATAACCGGATAGCGGGTACCGCCCCAGTCGTTGCGACAGGTGTGGAGATCGGAATGGCAGATACCGGCGTGGCTGATCTTGATCGCAACGTCGTCGGGCCTCAGGTCGCGGCGCTCGAACTCCATCGGCTTCAATGGCAAATCGGCGGCGTCGGTGCCCCATCCCTTGGCGGCGGTTGGCATGGGCGAAAACTCCTATCGGATGCGGGAGAGGACTCCCTGGGCCTGAATGAGATGCGGGCGGTCGACCATCCGGCCGCCGACAGACAACACCCCGGCCGACGGTTCGGCGGCAAAGGCAGCGACGATCGCCTGGGCGTGGGAGACCTCTTCGGGCGTCGGGGTGAAGGCGGCGTTGATCGGGCCGACCTGCGCGGGGTGGATGGCGAGCTTGCCGGTGAAGCCCTCGCGCGCCGCGGCTTGCGCCTCGATCATCAACCCATGCTCGTCGCGGAAATCGGCGAACACGCCGTCGACCGGCTGGACCCCGGCCGCGACCGCCCCGGCGAGGCATAAAGAGCGGGCCATGCGGTAAGTGAAGGCGAGGTCGCCATCGGCCTCATATTTGGACGAGGCGCCAAGCGCGGCGGAGAGGTCTTCTGCGCCCCAGCTCATCGCCGCCAGCGGCGACTTGGCGTCGCGATAGCTGAGCAGGCCGAACAGGCTGGCCGCGGTTTCGGTGACGATGGCGTGGATCGGCAGATTGCCGGTGCGGTGGGCGAGCTCGGCGACGTCGGCGCCGCTCTCCGCCTTGGGCAGGACCACGCCCTCGAAATCGGCCGAGGCGAACACTTCGAGATCCTTCTTGTGGTGATCGGTGCGCAGCGGATTGATCCGCACCCACCAGCGCGGGCCGTCGCTGCGCTTCAGCGTCTTGAGGAGGTCGCGGGCATGCTGCTTGCGGTCGAGCGCGACGCTGTCCTCGAGGTCGAATATCAGGGCGTCGGCGTCGCTGGCGATGGCTTTCGCGATCTTCTTGTCGCTGTCGGCGGGGACGAACAGCCAGCTGCGCGGCGGCGGCAGGGTCATGCCGGTTTCTTGAGCAGCAAGGCCGAGCGGGTGCAACGGCACACCAGCTCGCCGCGGTGGTTGAAGCTCTGGTGGAGCCAGGTGACGATCCCGGCGTTGGGCCGCGACTTGGATTTGCGCACCGCGGTGCACTCGGTCTCGGAGCGCAACGTATCGCCGACGAACACGGGCAAGGGGAAGGTGAGGTCGTTGTAGCCGAGGTTGGCAACCAGCGTGCCAAGCGTGGTGTCGGCGACCGACACGCCGATCATCAGTCCAAAGGTATAAATCGAGTTGACCAGCGGCCGGCCGAATTCGGACGCGGCGGCGACTTCATGGTCGAGGTGCAACGGCTGCGGGTTATGGGTCAGCGCCGAAATCAAGACGTTGTCGGTCTCTGTAACGGTGCGGGTGACGGCATGGGCGACGGTATCGCCGACCTGCCACTCGTCGAAATAGCGTCCTGCCATGGCCTTGCTCTAGGCTAGGCGGCGACATGCCTCAAGCGGCGCGGGACAGTTTCGTCTTGAGCTCGCACATGCCGATGCGATTGACCGCGGCGCCGCGGTCCTCGGCGCGGATGACATTGGCGATATGGCCGAGCATCTGCCCGACGATATCGACCGCCTGCAGCGACAAGGCGTGGCGCGACACGACCGCGAAGTCGGTCGACAGATCGTCGCCCATCATCATCAGCATGTCGCGGGCATGGTCGAGCTCGGCGGCAAGACGATGGTCGAGTTCGTTGATCGGGCTGCCCATGGCCCGTCGATAAGACGGTTTTCGTTAAGAAGCCGTGAGCAGGATTTCGGCGATAGCCTCGGTCACCGCCGCGCCATCCAGCCGGTAGGCGGCGTAAAGGTCGGCAAGGTTGCCGGTCTGGCCGAACCGCTCGACGCCAAGCGGGGCAACCCGCTGGCCGAGCACCCCGCCGATCCACGATAAAGAGGCGGGGGCGGCGTCGCACACAGTGACCAATCCGGCGCCGGGGGCGAGCCGCGCCAGCAGGGTTTCGATGTGGCTCGGGGCGTGATCACCTTTCCATCGCGAGGCTTGCGCCGCTGTCCAGCCACGGTGGAGGAGGTCGGGCGAAGTGATGGCGAGGAGGCCGAGGCCGGGGATGTCGGCGGATAGCTCGTCATGGGCCGCAAGCGCTTCGGGCATGATCGCGCCCATCGCGACGATCGCGGCTTCGGCATTGATCCCGGGTTCGCGCAGCCAATAGGCGCCGGCGAGCGCGCCCGCCTTCCAGGCGTCGTCGGTGCGTTCGGGCTGGACGATGGCACGGGTCGAAAGACGGAGGTAGGTCGATTCACCCGCCGGGTCGTCGATCAGGCGGAAGGCCAATTCCATCATCGCCGCAAGCTCGTCGGCGAAGGCCGGTTCGTAGTGGCGCAGCCCGGGCTGGCCGAGCGCGATCAGCGGCGGGTTGATCGACTGGTGGGCGCCGCCTTCGGGGCCGAGCGTGATGCCCGACGGCGTGGCGACGAGCAGGAACCGCGCGTCCTGATAGCAAGCGTAATTGAGGCTATCGAGGCCGCGCGCGATGAACGGATCGTAGAGCGTGCCGATCGGCACCAGCCGCTGGCCGAACAGGTCGCCGGACAGCCCAAGCGCCGCCAACATCAGGAAAAGATTGGATTCGGCGATCCCCAGCTCGATATGCTGGCCTTTGTTCGTCGCCGACCACTTTTGTGCAGACGGAATCTTTGCCTGTGCGAAAACGTCTGTCATGTCGCGCCGTTTGAACAGCCCGCGCTGGTTGACCCACGCGCCGAGGTTGGTCGACACGGTGACGTCGGGCGAGGTGGTGACGATTCGGTCGGCAAGGTCGCCGCCGGCGCGGCTGAGGTCGAGCAGGATGCGCCCGAACGCAGCCTGCGTCGCTTGCTCCTCGCCGGACGGCGCGGGAATATCGGGGATCGCGATCTTGCCGAAGCTGCGGTCGCGTTTGGTGCGGGCAATGCGGCTTCGCTCGATCAGCGCTTCGACCCCGGCGCGGGCGTTGGCGCCGATCCCGGCCAGCGGACCCCATTCGTCGCCCGCCGTGATGCCCAACGAGTCGCGCATAGCGTGCGCTTGCGTGGGGTTCATCAGCCCCGAATGATTGTCCTTGTGCCCCGCGAATGGTAGGCCAAACCCCTTGACCGTCCAGGCGACGAACAAGGTCGGGACATCGTCTTGCGCCGCATCGAACGCCTCGACCAACGTCTCCATGCAATGGCCGCCGAGGTCGCTCATCAGCGATCCCAGCGCGGCATCGTCTAGACCCTTGACGAAGCCGGCGCTCCGTTTGTCGAGGTCGGCGGCAAGCCGCGCCCGCCATGCCGCCCCGCCCTGGTAGAGCAATGCCGCCGAATCCGCGTTGGGCAGCGCATCGAGCCAGGCGCGGACGGCGGGGTGCTTGTCGAGCGCCGCGGACAGGCGCTTGCCATAGCGCAGCTCGACCGTCCGCCAGCCGCAGCTCGCGAAGATCTCGTCGAACCGTTCGAACATGCGGTCGGCCGAGGTCGCGTCGAGGCTTTGGCGGTTATAATCGACGATCCACCAGCAGTTGCGGATGTCGTGCTTGTAGGCCTCGATCAGGCATTCGTAGATATTGCCCTCGTCGAGTTCTGCATCGCCGATCAGCGCGACGAACCGGCCGCGGTCGGCTTCGTCCATCAGGCGGTGGGCGGTGAGGTAATCCTGCACCAGCGATGCGAAGGCGGTGATCGCCACGCCCAAGCCTACCGATCCGGTCGAGAAGTCGACCGGAATCTTGTCCTTGGTCCGGCTCGGGTAACTTTGCATCCCGCCGAACCCGCGAAAGTTCTGCAATTGCTCGAGGCTTTGGCTGCCGAGCAGATAATGGATGGCGTGGAGCACCGGCCCGGCGTGCGGCTTGACCGCCACCCGGTCGTTGGGGCCGAGCGCGTGGAAGTACAGCGCGGCCATGATTGCGGTCATCGACGCGCAGCTCGCCTGATGCCCGCCGACCTTGAGGCCGTCGCTGGAGTCGCGGACGTGGTTGGCGTGGTGGATCGTCCAGCTCGACAGGAAGCGAAGCTTGTCGTCGATGGTGCGAAGGGCGTCGAGGTCGGGGGAAACCGGTTTGAGCATGGCTCCGCCCTAGCGCCTGTTGGCCTCGACGCAAATCCGCCCATTCATCGCCGGTAACGGCGAGCCGACCCTTCCGCGCGCCCGCCCGAACTTCCCTCGCAGCGGGGCGGCTCTATCCTCGCCGCTTTGCGTGGAGAGATGTTGGCATGGCCTGGATGATCGGACGGACGGCGGCGCTGGCCAACCCCGCCGCGGCACGCGCCAAGGCGTTGGCCAAGCTGCGCGGGTTGGCCGACCTCGACGATCCCGAAGGCCTGGTCGTGCCGATCCTGATCGAAGCGCTGCTGATGGTCGAAAGCTATCGCGGCGCCCGCCACCAGGTCGATTTCCTGCCCGAGCTAACCGCCAGCATCGACGCGCTGCTCCGCGACCTGACGATCGTCGAGAAGACCCGCGACTGGGCTGCGTCCTAAAGCGCGGCTAATCCTCTACCGAGTCGTACTGTTCCTGGGCGGCGCGGATGCAGCCGATGTGCTCGATCGCCCAGTCGCCGAGCGCCTTGACCGGCTGACGCAGCGAAATGCCGAGCTCGGTCAGCTCATAATCAACCCGTGGCGGGATGGTCGGGGTGACCGTCCGCGTTACCAGTCCGTCGCGCTCGAGCCCGCGTAGGCTCAAGGTCAGCATTCGCTGCGAAATGCCGTCGATGGCGCGCTTCAGTTCCGAAAAGCGCTTCGACCCATCGCTCAGAATCATCACGATCAACATGCTCCATTTGTCGCCGACGCGGTTGAGCACCGGCGTAACATTGCGGCACCCGGCCGATTGCAGGCAGGGGCCGCCGCTCGATTGGCCAGCAGGCACATTGTTGTGCCTTACGAACAAATTTTTGCCGTCTTGCAGAGTTTCCATGGCTGGTTACTTAAACTGCTCTACACACAAATCAATACCAAGGACCAAATGATGACTATCCTCAAGATCGACAGCAGCATCACCGGCGACGCCAGCGTCAGTCGTCAGCTCACCTCTGCCATCATCGACCAGTTGGTCGCCGAGCAGCCGGGCGCGAAGGTCATTAGCCGCGACCTCGCCGCCGCCCCGCTCGACCACATCACGCTGGCCGCTTTCGCCGACACCGACGTGCTCGACGAATTCCTCGCCGCCGACACCGTCGTGATCGGCGCGCCAATGTATAATTTCGGGGTGCCGAGCCAGCTGAAGGCGTGGATCGACCGCATCGCCATCGCCGGCAAGACGTTCCGCTACACTGCCGAGGGGCCCGAAGGGCTGGCCGGCGCCAAGCGCGTCATCGTCGCCATCTCGCGCGGCGGTTTCTATGAGGCGGGCGGGGCGATGGAGCATGTCGAGACCTATCTGACGGGCGTCCTCGGCTTCCTCGGCATCACCCCCACCTTCGTCCACGCCGACGGCATCGCCATCGGCCCCGAACAGCGCGAGGCGGGAATCGTCAACGGGCTGGGCGAGGTTGAACGGCTGGCGGCGTAGATCCGGCGCCTGCGGGCTGCCGAGCGGCGTCCGGGCGGGTCGCTCCCGCCCGTTCCGGACGCCAAGCCACCGCACGGCCGATTCGCCCAATCGCCGCGACAGGCGTATGCTGCCGGCGACTTAAGGGAGAGCGGCAATGCGGCATCTGGCAATCACCTTTGGCGCGGTGGTGCTGGTCGCGGCCTCGCCGCCGCCGGCCTTCCACGGCCCAAGGCTCCGCGCGCAATGCGACTCGGCCGGGCATGTAGTGCCGTCGACCCCCATCATGGTGCAGGGCGGAATCGTGCCGCTGCCGGCGATCGGCGGGCCCAACCGGCCGGGCACCGACAACCCGACCGCCCTCGGGCCCAAGCAGGACGACCCCGGTCCGCCGCCCAGCCCCGACCTTCATGCGGTCAAGGTCGGCGGGATGGGCGATCCCGCCGCGCTTGGCCCCAAGCAGGACGACCCCGGCCCGCCGCCGAACCCAGACCTCCACGCGTCGGCCGCGACCTGCCTGGTGCAGCCCGGGGGGTCGCCGCGCTAGGCAGCGGCCGGTCGCCGGGAGCGTTGTCGGCCGACCCGCTACACCTTCCGCCAGCGCGGCCAGAGGATGAGCCAAACCGGGTCGGTCACCGCGACCGTGGTGCACACCGCGAAAGGCTGGCTGATGTCGAGCTGGACCTGGTCGAGCCCGGCACCGCACCGGGTGAAGCAGGGCGGGTCAAGGTCAGGCGTTGGCGGCGGCCAACGCCTGCTTGAACTTGATCGCGCGCCGCTGGCTGCCCTGGAAGTTGGACAGCCGCGTGTCGAGATCGACAATGTAGCGCGACAGGTCGCGATCGAGTTCCGGGACCGATCGTATGCGAGCGACCGCAGCCCGGACCGCATCCGGCGACAAGCCGATGGCGCAGTGTTCGGGCAGCCGGAAGATGACGACGCCATGGCTTTCGGTCGTGACATCGCCGCAACGCGTGCGGATGCGGTTCACGATGTCGTAGGGCAGTTCGCGGCGGATCCGATCACGGTAGGGCGGCAATTGGGTGTTGCTGTCGTCGAGCACCTTGAGGCCGCGATAATAGGTTTCGGCAAGGTCGCGCAGGCCGGCGTTGCCGACCCCGGACAAGGTTCCCGCCGATACCAGTTCGTCATAGGTCGAGCGACGGAAGGTGCGGGCGTTGATCTGGCTCGCCTGGTAGAGGTCGACAAGGAACGGCTCGCCGAGCTTGCCGCCGTCTGATTGGAGCCCGGCGAGCGCCTGCAGCGCATGGCGACGAACGTCCGCATAGTAAGCCAGGCGGTACTGGAAATCATCTTGGTTGGTGGTGACTTCCTCGAACAGCCGCGCGCGGTGATTGGCCGCGTCATTGGCGGCAATCCGGGCCGCGTTCCAATTGTTCGCCTGGGTCCCCAGGAATACGCCGATAATGACGATGACGAGGTCGACCAGGACGGCGAACCAGTCATGCGCGCGGGCATGTTCGCGCAGTCGCCTGATCACCATCGCCGTGCCCCGCCTGCCGCTCTCGCGTCAGTCTAAGACGGATGATCGGGCAAAGCGAATCTGGCGGCGGACGGGCTCAGCCGCCGCCGAACCCCGACCTCCATGCCGTCAAGGTCGGCAGCATGGGCGACCCCGCCGCGCTTGGCCCCAAGCAGGACGACCCCGGCCCGCCGCCGAACCCCGACCCCCATGCGTCGAACGCGACGTGCCTGGTCCAGCCCGGCGGGTCACCGCGCTAGGGAGCGGCCGGTCGCCTGAAGCGTTGTCGGCGGGTAACCTTGAAGGAGGCTGCCATGACCAAGCTGTCGACCGACGCCCGCAACCACCTAGACAAAGGCGCCTTCGCCTTCCCCGACGAGCGCAAGGAGCCGCTCGAGAATGCGGCCCACGTCCGCAACGCCATTTCGCGCTTCAACCAGGTCAAGGACGTCAGCGACGCCGAGCGCGACGCCGCATGGACGAGGATCAAGGCGGCGGCGAAGAAGTATGACGTCGAGGTCAGGGAGACGAGCTGGCGGGAGGTCGGAAGGAAGTAGCGCTCGCCGGCTGACGCAGTCAGACGTGCGACGTCGCTAGGATCAGCACCGACATCAGCAATCCAGCGACGCCGACGATGAACGCCTTGTCGGCCCAATCCTCATAGCCTTCGCCGCGTTCGTCGCTGCGAAGTGAGAGGTAGGACAACAGGCAGGAGACAGCGAGCAAAACCGCGGCAAATGTCGCCGTCTCATCGGCATAGGTGCGCTGAGCTTCGTCGGTGATATTGATCCCGGTCACGATCAGCAGCGCAATTCCCATCAGATTCGACGCGGCGTTGAGGATGTGGCCGTTGCGACCCATCGACTAGCTCAGCAACCTGAGCGGTTTTTCGATGTAGCTTTTCATCGTCTGGAGGAAATTGGCGGCGTCCCAGCCGTCGACGACGCGGTGGTCGCAGCTCAAGGACAGGTTCATCAGCTTGCGCGCTTCCAGGTCGCCATCGACGATGACGGGCATTTCGCGCACCTTGTTGACGGCGATGATCGCCACTTCGGGACGGTTGATGACCGGGGTCGAAGTGACGCCTCCCATCGGACCGAGGCTCGACAAAGTGATGGTCGATCCGCTCAATTCTTTGCGGCTCGCCTTGCCTGAGCGCGCGGCGTCGGCGAGGCGGCCGATCTCGCGGGCGAGCTGCCACACCGACTTGGAGTGGGCGTCGCGGATCACCGGAACCATCAGCCCGCCGGGGGTCTGGGTCGCCATGCCGAGGTGCATGGCGCCGTGGCGGGTGAGCTGCATATGGTCGTCGTCGAACGTCGCGTTGAGCATCGGCCAGTCGGCAAGCGCTTTGCCCATCGCGGCGATGAGGAACGGCAGCAGGGTCAGCTTGGGATTGTCGCCGCGGTCGGCGTTCATCATCGCCCGCGTGTCTTCGAGCTCAGTGACGTCGAACTCTTCCACCAACGTGAAATGCGGGATGCGGCGCTTGGCCTCAGCCATGTTCTCGGCGATCTTGCGGCGCAGGCCGACGACCTTGATGGTTTCGTCGGCGCGGCGCGGCGCGGCGCCGTGGCTGACCGTGCCGCCATTGTAGAGCAGATAGGCGTCGAGGTCGGCGTGGCGGATGCGGTCGCTGGCGGTCTTCACGTCGGCAAGGTCGATACCGAGATCGCGGGCGCGCTGGCGGACAGCGGGCGAGGCGAGGGTTTTTGCGGCACTACCGCTTCCGTTCGTGTCGAGCGAAGTCGAGACACGTTTCTTCGCATCGGCGCTGCGTCCCTCGACTTCGCTCGGGACGAACGGGGTTGGGGCGGGGTCTGCCGTCTCCGTCGCCGTCACCGGCAGCTCTTCCGCCTGCGCCTCGGTGGCCTTAACCGCGCCGTCGGCGAGCGGTTGCTCGGCCTTGCTGTCGACGGCCGCTGCCTCGCCCTCGGTCTCGATCTCGACCAGCACCGAGCCGATCGCGATCAGGTCGCCGACCTCGCCGGCCAGCTTTGTGACCTTGCCGGCGACCGGCGATTCCATTTCGACGGTGGCCTTGTCGGTCATCATGTCGGCGAGCTGCTGATCCTCGGCGATGACGTCGCCGACCTTGACGTGCCAGGCGACGATCTCCGCCTCGGCGATGCCTTCGCCAATGTCGGGCAGCTTGAACTGATAGGTCCCCATTACGACTCCATGACCTTCTTGAGCGCGTTCTTCAACCGGATCGGCCCGGGGAAATAAATCCATTCATAGGCGTGCGGGTAGGGCGTGTCGGGGCCGGCGACGCGGATCACCGGCGCTTCCAGATGATAAAAGCAGCGCTCCTGCACCAACGCGGCCAGCTCGGCGCCATAGCCGCAGGTGCGGGTGGCTTCCTGGACGACCAGGCAGCGGCCGGTCTTCTTCACGCTCTCCTCGATCGTCTCGATGTCGAGCGGCAGCAAGGTGCGCAGGTCGATGACTTCGGCGTCGATATTGTTTTCCTCGACCGCGGCGCGGGCGACGTGGACCATCGTGCCATAAGCCAGCACGGTCAGCGCCTCGCCCGGACGGACGATCGCCGCCTTGCCCAGCGGGACGGTGTAATAGCCGTCGGGCACCTCGGCCTCGGCGCGCTTGGCCCACGGGGTGACCGGGCGGTCATGGTGGCCGTCGAACGGGCCGTTGTAGATGCGCTTGGGTTCGAAGAAGACGACCGGGTCGGGGTCCTCGATGGCGGCAATCAACAGCCCCTTGGCGTCGTAGGGGTTTGACGGGATGACCGTCTTCAAGCCGGCGACATGGGTGAACAAGGCCTCAGGCGACTGGCTGTGCGTCTGGCCGCCGAAAATGCCGCCGCCATACGGCGAGCGGATGACCATCGGCATGGTCCACTCGCCAGCGGTGCGGTAACGGATCTTGGCGACTTCGGAGACGATCTGGTCGTAGCCGGGATAGATATAATCGGCGAACTGGATTTCGATCACCGGCTTCAAGCCATACGCGGCCATGCCGACCGCAGTGCCGACGATGCCGCCTTCGGAGATCGGTGCGTCGAAAGCGCGGGTCTTGCCGAACTGCTTCTGCAGCCCCTCGGTGGCGCGGAACACGCCGCCGAAGAAACCGACATCCTCGCCATAGACGACCACGTCAGGGTCGCGCTCCATCATCACGCGGTGGGCGTCATTGATCGCCTGGATCATGTTGCGCACCGTCATTTGGGTTTGCGGCCGAGATAGTCGCGTGCTTCGGCGAAGGATTCCTCGCGTTGCTCGGCGAGGTGCCAGGGTGTGTCGGCATAGACGTCCTCGAACATCGAGCCGATGTCCTCGAACCCCTGCTGCGGCAGGATGCCGAGTTTCTCCGCTTCCTTCTGCGCGGCGCGGACGGTGGCGTCGATGTCCTTGTCTTGGGCGGCGTCGCGCTCGTCGTCCCATTCGCCAAGGCCGACAAGGTGGGCTTTCAATCGCACGATCGGATCGCCCAGCGGCCACGCCTGCGCTTCGCCGGCGGGGCGATAGCCGGTCGGGTCGTCGGAGGTTGAATGGCCCTCGGCGCGGTAGGTGAAGAACTCGATTAGCGTCGGGCCCTTGTTGGAGCGGGCGCGGTCGGCCGCCCAGCGCACCGCGGCGACCACCGCGAGCGCATCATTGCCATCTACGCGCAGGCCGGCGATGCCATAGCCGACGGCGCGGCTGGCGAACGTCGCCTGCTCGGCCCCGGCCAGCCCTGAGAAGCTCGAAATCGCCCATTGGTTGTTGACCACCGCGAGGATGACTGGCGCCTGATAGACCGCGGCGAAGGTCAATGCCGAATGGAAGTCGCCTTCCGCGGTCGCGCCCTCGCCGATCCAGCCCATGGCAATGCGGCTATCGCCCTTGATCGCGGAGGCCATCGCCCAGCCGACCGCCTGCGGATATTGCGTGCCGAGGTTGCCCGAGATGGAGAAGAAGCCGTGCTTCTTGTCCGAATACATGATCGGCAACTGGCGGCCTTTGAGCTTGTCGCCGCGGTTCGAGTAGATCTGGCACATCATGTCTTTGAGCGGGTAGCCGCGGGCGACCAGCAGGCCCTGCTGGCGATAGGTCGGGAAGTGCATATCGTCGGCGTCGAGCGCGGTCGCGGCGGACACAGCGATGGCCTCTTCGCCGGTGCATTTCATGTAGAAACTGGTCTTGCCCTGGCGCTGCGCGCGATACATGCGGTCGTCGAACACGCGGACGGTCTTCATGTCCTTGTACATCTTGCGCAGCGTGTCGGGATCGAGCTTTGGGTTCCACGGGCCGACCGCTCTGCCCTGATCGTCGAGCACGCGCACCAGGTGCGTCGTCAGCGGATGCGTCTCGCTCGCCGGGGCGGCGACGTCGGGGCGCGGCGCTTCGCCCGCCGCGGGGACGCGAATGGCGGAGAAATCGGGCGTGTCGCCGGGGCGGTAGCTCGGCTCGGGCACATGTAGCGCCAGCGCCGGCCGGTTGCGGCGGGAGGAGGGTGTCTTGCTCATTGGCTCACGCGCTTAGTGCGGGGCGCGCCAAGCGGCAACTGTTTGACGCGTGGGCGCGAGCGGGGGTAGGGGCACGCCATGTCCGACAAAGCCAAGCCCGCCGCCGCCAAGCCACTCCCCGACCGCCTGTCGCTCGATCCGCGCAGCGAGCATTTCGACGAGGAGCTGCTGGCGCAGGGCATCGGCATCAAGTTCAACGGGGCCGAGAAGGTCAATGTCGAGGAATATTCCATCTCGGAAGGTTGGATCCGCGTCGCCGCCGGCCGCAGCCTCGACCGCTATGGGCAGCCGATGACGGTCAAGCTCAAGGGCAACGTCGAGGCGTATGTGAAGGGACTGCCTGAAACCGCGGCCGATCAGGCCGAGGAGGACACCGACGGCGCCTGAGGCGTCCGGCCGTGGCGCCGGTCGTACAGTTTTTTCGCCAGCCAGCCGGCCCCGAGCACCAGGCTGATCGGCCCGAGCCCGCGCCGCGCGATCATCGGGATCGCCGCGCCGATCAGCGCACCCTTGGCCCTGCTGTTGCGCCCGGCCAGTTTCTCGCCGGCGATCGCGCCCAATACCCGTCCGAACATCTGACCATCCTGTTTCACTGAAGCTCGCCTCGTCAAGAAAGCCCGACGGGCGCGCGAGTTCCGTCGCGGCAGTTGGCGCGTCGTCCCAACTGACGGTGGGAAATCCCGCCACTTTCCCCGAGGCGTGTTTCAACTATCACGCTTTTTCGCGAAAAACTCCAATTGGCACGACCCGTGAAATGAAGGGGACATGAACCGCGCAGCTTCGTCCGCCGGTTCGAAAAGGGAGAGTGAAAATGTTTGGTCAGTCGTTCCAGAACCATCTGCTCGCGGCCTTCGTGTCGCTGCTGATGAGCTCGATCGCGGTCGGTGCGGCGATCGCCCCGAGCCAGGTCTCGGCGGCCTCCGCCCAGACGGAAATCGTGACCTATGCTTGAGCTTGAACCGATCGTGGCGCGGGCCCTCGTCCGCATGCCCCGGGCGAGCGAGGAAGCGGTCGGGGCCGACGCGCCGACAGCCCGCTTCGCCCCGCTCGCCGGGCTGCTGTCCGGCCCGATCTTCACCCGCACCCGCGACATCATCGCCGCCAACATGACCGATTTGCTCGACCGCTCGGAAGACCCGGTGCGGATGATCCGGATGATCATCTGCGAGATGGAAGAGACTTTGGTCGAGGTGCGCGCCACCGCCGCCCGCTCGATCGCCGACATCAAGGAAATGCGCCGCGCCTGCAACCGGCTCGACGACATGCAGCACGGCTGGGCCGAGAAAGCCGGGCTGGCGCTGGAGAAAGGCCGCGAGGATCTGGCCCGCGCCGCGCTGGGCGAGAAGCAGAAGATCGCCGAGCTGGCCGAGGGGCTGCACGCCGAAATGGCGCAGATCGAGGTCGTGCTGCGCGGCTACGAGGCCGATATTCAGCGGCTGCAGACCAAGCTGGCCGAGGCCCGCGCCCGCCAGCAATCGATCGCCCTGAGGATGGAAAGCGCGATCAGCCGGGCCAAAGCGAGCGAACTGGTCAATGGCCACCGCACCGAGGAAGCGTTCGCCCGCTTCGAGATTCTCGAGCGTTGCGCCGACCTCGCCGAAGGTCATGCCGACGCGCTGGGGCTGACCGGCCGAGAAGCCTGGAAGAGGAAATTGCCGAATTGCGGACCGCCGAAGCGGTCGATGCCGAGCTCGACACCATGAAAGCCGCGCTCGCCGCGCGCCAAGACTAAGAAGGGGAAACAGGGATATGACGCGCTATTCGCTCAACCGCCGGGACAAGAAGCTGGCCGGGGTCACCTCGACCCTTGGCGAGGTGTTCAACATCGACCCGACGTTCATTCGCATCGGCTTCGTCGCCGCCGCCATCCTGATCAGCTGGAAACTGGCGGTCATCGCCTACGTCGCGGCCGGGATCTACCTTCATATGGCGCGCCGCGACGCGCTCCGCCGCAACGGTCGGCCGACCGACCTGGAGCGGATGGAGGACATCGACCGCCGCCCGCGCACATCGGTCCACGACCTGCGCAATAACCTCGACGTCAACGACCGGCGGTTGATGGCGATCGACCATCACCTCCACACGCAGAATGACGATCTGGCGCGCGAAATCGAGGCGCTGCGGGGAGGCAAATAATGATCGACCCGCTCACCACCGCGTTGATTGGCAGCACGGTCATCATGGCCATCGCCGCCGCCTCCTGGGCCGCGCTCAAGGGCTGGCACGAATGGCTGGAGTATAAACGGCTCGAGCTTGCCAGCCACTGCGGTGGCGAGGTGCGCCTCAACCCCGCCGGAGGCCGCATCGAACTCGCCGACCTCAAGGAACGGGTGCGCAAGCTCGAGGCGATCGCCGCCGGCATCGACCTGTAACCAGACGCCGGGACGTCCCCCGCCTGTCCCGCCGCGGCGGCCCGGTCAGTCCAGCCGGGCCGCCTTTTTTTCGGACTCAATAATTGAAGCGGGCCGTCAGCCTCAGGTCGCGGCCGGCCAGCGGAGCGTAGTCCTTCAATAGGCTGGTCGATCGCCGCGCCTCGACATTGAAGATGTTGTTGAGCGCCAGCGACAAGATCAGGTCGGGTCGCTCGGCGAGCGGTTTCCAGTCGGCCGAGGCGTTGACCAGGGTGAAGCCGGGCGTGACGGTTTCAAGCGGGGTGATACGGTTTTGGGCGAAGTCATGCTCGACCTCGAACCGCCCCGACACCGGCCCGCGCTCGGCTGTGATCCCACCATTAAGGCGCAGCGGCGGGATCAGCGGCGCGGGGCCAAAGTCGCGGATGGTCGCGCGGGTCGCGTCGGCGGCGGCTTCGAAGCCCCACTTCACGCCGCCAGCCGAACCGAGCTTGGCCTGGGCCGACAGCTCGAAACCGGAATAAGCGGCGCGGCCCTGGCGCTCGGCATAGACCGGCAGGTCGGCGCGAATTTCGCCGGTCGGAACTTGGTACAGGAAATTGTCGTAGCGGCTGGCATAAAGGGTAGCGCTGAGGTCGAAGGCCGCCGAGTGATGGCTGAGCGTTGCCTCGCCGCCGAGGCTTTTTTCCAGCTTGAGGTTGGGATCGCCGACCTCGAAACTGGCATTGCCGCCGTGCGGGCCGTTGGCGAACAATTCATCGACCGAAGGCGCGCGTTGGGAGCGGGCGAGGTTCAGGCCGAGCTTCCATTGCGGGGCGATTTCGTAACTCGCCCCGGCCGACAGGGACAGGCTGGTGAAGCGCCGCGCCATAGCGGGGTTGCCGACCACCGCGCTGGCGTCGGCCGACTGGGTCGATCGTTCGACACGGGCGCCGGCTTCGAGGCGCAGGCCGCCGGCCTCCACATGCTGGACGCTGAACAGGCCCCATTGGCGGGCGCGGCTGGGCGGGAGATATTGTTCGTCGCCATCGATCCGCTGGCGAATGTCGAGGTGCTGCAGCCCGGTAACGCCGCCCCAGCCACCGCGGTCGCGCTGAACGAGGTCGGCGCGCGCTTCGCCGCCTTTCGAAATGACGGTGCTGCCGACATTGCCATCGGCGGCGATCTCGCGGTGTTGATAATCGCTGAAGCCACCGCGAAGCTTGATCGCGCTGAAGAGGCCGCCGATCGGGACCTCCGCCCGCGCATCGTAGCGGGTCTGGCCGACGTCGATATGGGTCCGCTCGGCGGCAATCGCCGGGTCGAGCGAATAGCGCACCGGGACGCCGTAATAAGCGGTGTGGCGCGTCACCGAAAAACCCAGGTTCAATCCGTCATCGACATAAGCCAGCGCGCCGGCGCCTTCGAATGTGCGGCCGTCGCTGTTGGGCAGGCGACCCTTGAGCGTGGCGAGAGAGTGGGTAGCGGGATCGGCGCTGGCGGCGGCTTCGCGGCGGAGGGGGGCGGACAATATGTAACCGCCGGTCATCAGATCGTCATTGCTGGTCCAGCCGGCGTCGGCGTGGGCGACCAGCCCCCCTCCAAGCGGCACGTCGATTTCGCCATTGGCCTGCTTCTCGTGCGCGGCGGTGGCGTAGCCGAGCGACCCGTCGAGGTGGAACGGGCCGTCGGGAACGCGGCGCGGAATGCGCGAATCGACGACGTTGACGATGCCGCCGATGGCGGACGATCCGAACAGCAAAGCCGCCGGGCCGTGGAGCACTTCGATGCTGTCGGCGGTAAGCGGATTGATCGCCACCGCGTGATCGCTCGATGAGGAGGAGACGTCGAGGCTGCCGATGCCGTCGACGAGGATGCGGATGCGGTCGCCCGACAGGCCGCGCAGCACCGGCTTGGAGACGTTGGGGCCCGAACCCGACGCAGTGACCCCCGGCTGCTTTGCCAGCGTCTCGCCGATCGTCGTGCGCACCTGCGACGCGAGGTCCTCGCCGCCAAGCACCGCGACATCGCCCAGGACGTCGTCGTTGCGGTGCCGCGCGGTGACGACGATCGTGTCCGCGTCATCGGCCGGCGCGCTTACGGCAGCCCCGCCGGCAGGCGGCGGGGTGACCTGCGCGAAAACGACGGACACAGGACTGACCAGGCCTGCGAGGCAAATTGAAATGAGGCGCATGGATTCTCCGTTCCCGACGCGCCCATAATCGGACGATATATTATTACAATCCCGATCTGATCGGATAGGGCTGACTGTTCGACGAACAGACACAAACACAGGGTGGACGTGGGAAGCTTCGGGTCTATTCCGTGTTGCGATGTCAGTCGCGGAAGATCAATCGGGCCCTAGCCATGCGAACGGCCAGGGCCAAGCCCATGCGCCGGCCGATTTCGGCAAAGCCTTTCTGATCGGCATCCTGCTCAACAGCGGGTTCGTCGCGGTCGAGGCCGGCTATGGCTTCGCGGCGCATTCGATGGCGCTGCTGGCCGACGCCGGGCATAATCTGTCCGACGTCCTCGGGCTGGCGGCGGCGTGGACCGGGGCGGTGCTGGTCAAGCGGGGGCCGAGTCCGCGCTTTTCCTACGGGCTGAAGAAAAGCTCTATCCTTGCCGCTTTGTTCAACGGGCTTTTGCTGTTCGCCGCGACCGGCGCGATCATCGCCGAGGCGATCCGCCGGCTGGCCGAACCGGCGCCGTCGAACGGATCGACCATCATGGTCGTCGCCGGCATCGGCATCCTCGTCAACGCCGTGACCGCCTGGCTGTTCGCACGCGGCCGTTCGAGCGACCTCAACATCCGCGGCGCCTTCCTCCATATGGTAAGCGACGCGGCGGTGTCGGCGGCGGTGGTGGTCGCCGGCTATCTGATCACCGTCACCGGCAAAACCTGGATCGACCCCGTCGCCAGCCTGGCGGTCGCGGGGGTCATCTTGTGGAGCTGCTGGGGCCTGCTCGTCGAAGCGACGTCGATGACGCTGGCCGGCGTGCCGAAGGGGGTTGATCCGCAACTGGTGGAAAAGGCGCTGAAAACGCTGGAGGGTGTGAACGACGTTCACCATCTCCACATCTGGTCGCTCAGCACGATCGAGACCGCGCTTACGGTTCACCTGGTGCTCGACGCGGCCGCCGACGGCGACAGGGTCATCCGACAGGCCAACGCCTATGTCCATCAGCTGTTCGAAATCGGCCATTCGACCATCCAGGTCGAGCGCTCGGAGGTGGCGCCGTGCCGATAAAAGTAAACCCCGGCAACCGAAGTTGCCGGGGTTCCATGATTCGCTTCCGAGGAAGTGAACCACGCTGATATAACGGCGTGTCGCGCGGTTAGTTCCGGCGTGGCTTAAAATAGTTTCCGTTTTTTTCAGAATCTTGGCGTGCCGGGCGCGACGCGGTGGGGAACCAATGCCGGGCGAACGTCTTTTCATGATCCATGGATGACAAGATTTATGAAGAACCGAGTGAAGTCGCGGCGGAAGACGGGAGCGTCAAGGTCGTAGGCCCCGATTCGGTCGATGTGACCCTCAGCCCGGAAGCCGCCGCCGAGACGTCCGACCGACTGCTCCACGAGTCGATGAAGGCGCGCGGCCAGCAGTTAGATGAGGAAAAGCGCAGCGGTAACCGCTAAGGTCTGCGCGTGGGGCACCATGCTCGGCCATCCCCCGGATGGCCTGCGCGTGGTGCACCGTGCTCGCCAGTCCCCCGGACTGGCTGCGCTGGTGCCGGTTGCAGGAGTCGAACCCGCGACCTTCGGTTTACAAAACCGCTGCTCTACCAACTGAGCTAAACCGGCCATCCGCGCACGCCCTCTATCGCCAGCAGGTGCGGCCCGTCCAGACCTGTCACACCGCCGCGCCCGC
>JANLQS010000088.1:0-27001 GCA_031367995.1 Sphingomonas sp. | reverse complement strand
GGACGCCGAGATCGGGGATTTCGTTCGCACCGTCGGCGCGGTCGCGCGGCAGACCGGGGCCGAGGCGCAGGGCTATCGCGTGCTCAGCAACATCGGCAAGCGCGGCGGGCAGGAAGTGCCGCATCTCCATGCCCATATCTTCGGCGGGCAGCCGCTCGGGCCAATGCTCGCGCGCTGATGGCCACCAACGACCGCAACCCCCGCCAAGGCGCTTGCCCTGACGGTTTTCGTCGCTAGGCTTCCCCAAAATTCGTTTGAGAGGGGAATTTATGGCAACTGTAGCACCAAAAGGAGGATTGTTCGGGCGCGTCAAATCGCTCGACGCGATTTTGGCGACAGCCGAGAAAAAGGGACTTCACCGTTCCCTGGGCGCATTCCAGCTGACCATGCTGGGGGTCGGCGCAGTGATCGGCACCGGTATTTTCGTGCTGACCTCCGAAGCGGCTCAGAAGGCCGGCCCAGGAATGTTGATCAGCTTCATCATCGCCGGCTTTGTCTGCGCGGTCGCGGCGCTATGCTACTCTGAACTGGCTTCAATGGTCCCGGTGTCGGGTTCGGCCTATACCTACACCTATGCGGTGATGGGCGAGCTCATGGCGTGGATGGTCGGCTGGGCGCTGATCCTCGAATATGCCGTCGGGGCGTCCGCCGTGGCGGTCGGCTGGTCGGGCTATTTCGTCGGTTTCATGAGCCATGTGAACGACTTTCTACCGTTCATCCCCAACATTACCATCAGCAAGGAATTCGCCGTCGGGCCGAGCCAAGGCGGGCTGATCAACTTGCCAGCGGTGATCATTTCGATCCTTGTCACCGGGCTGTTGATCCTTGGCACAACCGAAAGCGCGCGGGTTAATGCCGTGCTGGTGCTGATCAAAGTGACTGCGCTGACCCTGTTCATCGCGCTTACCGTCCCAGTCATGAAGGGCGCCGAATTCCATCCCTTCATCCCCAATGGTTGGGGAACAATCGGCGTAGTTGGCGCGGCATCGTCAATTTTCTTTGCTTATGTCGGCTTCGATGCGGTCTCGACCGCTGCCGAGGAGACCAAGAACCCGCAACGCAACGTCCCCATCGGTCTTATCGGCAGCCTGCTGATCTGCACCGTCTTCTACCTATTGGTCGCGGCTGGCGCGATCGGCGCCATCGGTGCCCAGCCGGTTGCCGGACTTGGCGGCGAAGTACTGGCTCCGGGATCAGCTGAGCTGGCCGCGCGCTGCGCCTCGATCGTTGCCAGCGGCGCGACCCAGCCGCTCGCCTGCAGCCATGAAGCGCTCGCGCATGTCCTGCGCACCGTCGGTTGGACAAAGATCGGCAATTTGATGGGCGTGGCGGCGTTTCTCGCGTTGCCATCGGTCGTGCTGATGATGATGTTCGGTCAGACCCGTGTGTTCTTCGTGATGGCGCGTGACGGCCTCCTCCCGGCCAAGCTCGCCAGCGTCCATCCCAAGTTCAAGACCCCGCACATCGTTACCGCGTTCACCGGTGTTGTCGTGACGCTGGCGGCGGCCTTCCTGCCGGTCGGTAAGCTCGCCGATTATTCGAACTCGGGGACATTGTTCGCTTTCGCCATGGTCGCGCTGGCGGTGATGGTGCTGCGCAAGAAGGATCCCGAGCGCAAGCGCCCGTTCCGCACCCCGGCAGTCTATGTCGTCGCCCCTCTGGCGATGATCGGCTGCGTCGGCCTTTATCTGTTCCTGCCGTTCCTGGCGCAGATGGTGCTGTTCGTGTGGGGCGCGATCGGGCTGGTGATCTACTTCGCCTACAGCCGCAGCCACAGCCATGTCGGCCGCGGTGAGTTCGAAGTCCACGAACTCGATGCCGATGCGCCCCCGGTCCCGGTACCGCCGATGCCGGGCGCGCATACCCCGGGCATCAAGGACGCGTAGTTCGTCCCGCAGCGAGCGAAAGAAGGGGAGGCCTCACCGCCTCCCCTTTTGCGTTTGAGGCCGCGCTGTCGTGCGCTAGAGGCGCGGCGATGAGCGAGCCCGTTCCCCACTGGATCCCGGCCAACTGGCGACAGCGCCCGGCACGGCAGCTGCCGGCCTATGGCGATGCCGCCCGGCTGGCGGCGGTTGAAGCGAGACTCGGCGCGGCGGCACCAGTGGTGGCGATCGACGGCTGCCGGCGACTGCGCTCGGCGATGGCCGAGGTCGCGGCGGGCAAGGGCCTGCTGCTCCAGGGCGGCGACTGCGCCGAGAGCTTCGACGATCAAGTCGCCGAGCGAGTCGCCGGACTAACCGCGCTGTTCGACGCTATGGCAGCGCGGCTGGCAGGGGCCTTGAACGGCGGGCCACTCGTCGAGGTGGCGCGCATCGCCGGCCAATTCGCCAAGCCGCGCACCTCCGAATTCGAGCGGCGCGGAACGATCAGCCTGCCCGCCTACCGCGGCGACATCGTCAACTCAGACGCATTTGATGGTCCATCGCGCGAGCCTGACCCAGGCCGGATGATCCGCGCTCATATGCAATCGGTTGGCACCGCCGCCTGCCTCGCCGCGGCGCGCGAACCGCGAGAGCCCATTTTTACCAGCCACGAAGCCTTGCTGCTGCCGTACGAGGAAGCGCTGGTCCGGCTCGATCCCGACGCCCGTCATTGGTCGGCGTCGGGACACATGCTGTGGCTCGGCGACCGCACGCGGCAGATTGACGGCGCCCATGTCGAGTTTCTTCGTGGAATCGACAATGTCGTCGGGGTGAAGTGTGGACCGTCGATAACCGCGAACGAGTTGCTCCGCTTATGCGCGCGGCTCGACCCCACCAACCAGGCGGGCAAGCTGGTGCTGATCGGCCGGTTCGGCGCCGAGCGGATCGCCGATGCGCTGCCGCCGCTGCTGCGCGCTACCCGCGCGGAGGGGCTGAAGCTGGTGTGGGCGATTGACCCGATGCACGGCAACACGGCGCTGGCGGGCGCGCGCAAGATCCGCCGCATGCCCGATATTTTGGCCGAACTTGACCAGTTCATCGCTTTGGCGCGGGGCGAAGGGGTACATCCCGGCGGCATCCACCTCGAAATGAGCCCGCTCGACGTCACCGAATGCATCGGCGGGCGCGGCCCGGGGTCGATCGACGAGCTGGAAGCCAATTGGCAGAGCGCCTGCGATCCGCGACTCAATGCCGCCCAGGCGATCGACCTGGCCGCGCATCTAGCGGGCTTGCTGGCGCCGCGCGAGGCGCTGCGGGCGTGAAGCTGATCGCGCGGAGCGGCGGGGCGCTGACCGGCGACGCGGCAATCCCGGGCGACAAGAGCTGTTCCCATCGTGCGCTGATCCTCGGCGCGATGGCGGCGGGCGGGACGCGGATAACCGGGCTGCTGGAGAGCGACGACGTCATGGGGACGGCGCGAGCGGTCGAAGCGCTCGGCGCGACGGTGAAACGAGCGGGTCCTGGTGAGTGGCGGGTAATGGGGGCGCGCTGGTCCTCGCCCGAAGCACCGATCGATTGCGGTAACAGCGGCACGGCGGCGCGACTGCTGGCCGGGGCGGTCGCCGGGATGGACGGCGTCGTCGCGACGCTGACCGGCGACGGCTCGCTATCCGGTCGGCCAATGCGGCGGGTGACGGCACCGCTTGAGCGGATGGGCGCGCGAATCGAGGGCGGCGAGCGACTGCCCCTGACCGTCCACGGCGCGCGGCTGGGAGGCATATCCCAGCTCAACGTACCCGCCTCGGCCCAGGTCAAGTCGGCGATCCTGCTGGCGGGGCTGAGCACCGCCGCGCCGGTCGAAATCGTCGAGCCGGTGCGAAGCCGCGACCATAGCGAGATCATGCTCGGCGCGTTCGGGGTGGAGGTAGCGATCGCCGATCGGCCCGAAGGCCGCGTAGTGGCGCTTGGCGAGCGGCGGAGCCTTGCCGCGACCTCCATCGCGATCGGCGCCGATCCGTCGTCGGCGGCCTTTCCGCTGATCGCGGCGGCGATCGTGCCGAGATCATCGGTCACCGTGCGAAGGATTAACGTCAACCCGCTGCGGACCGGCCTCTACGAGACGCTGGAAGCGATGGGGGCGGACATTGGACTGGAGAATGAGCGGGTCGAATCGGGCGAACTGGTGGCCGATATCCGCCTCGTCCATGCGCCACTTAAGCCGTGCCATGTCCGCGCTGAGGCGGTTTCCACGATGATCGACGAGATACCGGCGCTGGCAATGGCCTGCGCTTTTGCTGACGGCGAAAGCGTGATTGAGGGACTGGCCGAGCTGAAGGTCAAGGAGAGCGACCGGCTGGGCGCGATCGTCGCCGGGCTGGCCGCGTGCGGCGTGGTGGCCATCGCCGAGGGCGACGCGCTGCATATCTTCGGTCGTGGCGCTGTGCGGGGCGGCGGCAAGATCGTGACCCACGGCGACCACCGCATCGCCATGGCCTTCTTGACGCTGGGGCTGGCGAGCGAGCAGCCGATCGAGGTCGATCAAGCGGGGATGATCGCGACCAGCTTTCCGGGCTATGCCGAGGTCATGCGGTCGATCGGGGCGCGCATCGAGGACGCACCATGAGCATCAACAGCTTCGGCCATCTGCTGCGCCTGACGACGTGGGGCGAAAGCCACGGGCCGGCCATTGGCGCGGTGATCGACGGCTGCCCGCCCGGGCTCACGCTCGACGAGGCCCATATCCAGCGCTTCCTCGACCTGCGCCGGCCGGGGACGTCGAAGAGCGTCTCGCCACGGCAGGAACCCGACCGGGTGCGGATCCTGTCGGGGGTATATGAAGGCCGGACGACCGGCACGCCGATCACGTTGATGATCGACAATGTCGATGCGCGGAGCGGCGATTATCCGGCGGGCGCGCCGCACCGGCCCGGTCACGCCGACTTCGCCTACGACGCCAAATACGGCCTGCGCGATCCGCGGGGGGGCGGACGGGCGTCGGCACGCGAAACGGCCATGCGGGTCGCCGCGGGCGCCATTGCCCGGCTAGTCATTCCGGAGGTCGAGATTGTGGCTCGGGTGGTGGAGATCGGTGGCGTCGCCGACGACACGCGGTGGGACGCGCTGCTCGACGAGGCGCGCAATGCCGGCGACAGCCTGGGCGCGGACATCGAGTGCGCCGCCAGCAGGGTGCCCGCCGGCTGGGGCGCGCCCGTTTATGCCAAGCTCGACGCCGAGCTGGCCGCGGCGTGCATGGGCATCAACGCGGTCAAGGCGGTCGAACTCGGCGAAGGGTTTGGCGCGGCGCGGCTGCGGGGCAGCGAGAATGCCGACGGGATGCGGGCGAGCGGGATCGACGGCGGCATTTCGACCGGCAAACCGATCGTCGTCCGCGTCGCCTTCAAACCGACGTCGAGTATCGGCGGCAAGGGCCGGCATGACCCGTGCGTCGGCATCCGCGGCGCGCCGGTGGTCGAGGCGATGGTCGCGCTGGTGCTGGCTGACCACAAAATGCTGCACCGGGGGCAGTGCGGCGGCGGCTAGCGCGTCAATGGCACTTGAAGCGGTCGAACGGCTCGAGGCAGGCGAGGCAGCGCCATTGCGCCTTGCACGGGGTCGAGCCGAAGCGGCTGACTTCCTGCGTGTCGGTCGAGCCGCATTGCGGGCAGGTCGCGGTCTTGTCGGTCGTCGGCGGGGCGATGCCATAAACGGCGAGCTTGGCCTTGCCTTCCTCGCTGATCATGTCGGTCGTCCATGGCGGGCTGAGGACCGTATCCAGCAGCACATCGCGAAATCCGGCGGCGTCGAGCGCGGCACGGATCGCGACTTCGATGGCGTGGGTCGCCGGGCAGCCCGAATAGGTCGGGGTGATCGTCACCCGGTCGGCGGCGATGGCCCGAACAATGCCGAGATCGAGCACCGACACCGCCGGGATTTCGGGGTCCTCGACCTCGGCGAGGATGGCGCGGATGGCGTCCGACGTGCTCATCGCACCCGTTCGAGCGCCAGCGCTATCCCCTGGCCGACGCCAATGCACATCGTCGCCAGCGCATAGCGGCCGCCCGAGCGCCGCAGCTCTTCGGTGGCGGTCAGCGCGAGGCGCGCGCCCGACATACCGAGCGGGTGGCCGAGCGCGATCGCGCCGCCATTGGGATTCACATGCGCGGCATCGTCGGCGAGGCCCAATTGGCGCATCACCGCGAGGCCTTGCGCGGCGAAGGCTTCGTTCAATTCGACCACGTCGATGTCGTTGATGTGCAGGCCGAGCCGGTCGAGCAATTTGGCCGACGCGGGCGCCGGGCCGATGCCCATGATGCGCGGCGGCACCCCGGCGACCGCGCCGCCGAGGATGCGGGCGCGGGGCGTGAGGCCGTAGCGTTCGACCGCCGCCTGGGAGGCGACGATCAGCGCCGCGGCGCCGTCGTTGACCCCGCTGGCGTTGCCGGCGGTGATGGTGCCGCCGTCGCGGACGATCGGCCTTAGCGCGGCGAGCGCATCAAGGCTGGTGAGGCGCGGATGTTCGTCGGTGTTGACCACGAGCGGGTCGCCCTTGCGCTGGGGGATCGAGACCGGGACGATCTCGGCAGCGAGGCGGCCGCTGGTCTGGGCAGCGGCGGCGCGCTCCTGGCTGGCGTGGGCGAACTTGTCCTGGTCGGCGCGGCTGATCTGGAACTCCTGCGCGACATTCTCGGCCGTCTCGGGCATCGAATCGATGCCATATTCGGCCTTCATCCGGCGGTTGACGAAGCGCCAGCCGATGGTCGTGTCGTAGACCGCATTGGCGCGCGAGAAAGCGGAGTCCGCCTTGGGCATGACGAACGGCGCGCGGGTCATGCTTTCGACCCCGCCGGCGACGATCAGATCGGCCTCCCGCGCCTTGATCGCGCGGGCCGCCATCGCCACCGCGTCGAGGCCCGAGCCGCACAGCCGGTTGACGGTGGTGCCCGGCGCGGTGTCGCCGAGCCCGGCGAGCAGCGCCGCCATGCGCGCGACGTTGCGATTGTCCTCCCCCGCCTGATTGGCGCAGCCGATGATGATGTCGTCGATATGCGCCCAGTCCACCCCCGGATTGCGCGCCTTTAGAGCCGCCAGCGGCACCGCGAGCAGGTCATCGGGACGAACGCCGGACAAGGCGCCGCTGTAGCGGCCGATCGGGGTGCGGACGGCGTCGCAGATAATGGCATCGGTCATGGCGGATTCCCTGCGCTGGCGGGACGCGGTTGGCAAGGCGGGCGGCAAGGCCCAAGGATGGGGGCATGAACGAGCAACTTCCAGAGGGCTGGCGCCTGAGCGGCGACGGCAAGGCGATTGGGAAGAGCCTGCGGTTCGCCGACTTCAAGACGGCGTTCGCCTTCCTGACCTGCGTTGCTGAGCATGCCGAAGCGGTCGATCATCACCCCGAGTTCACGTCGGTGTGGAACCGGGTCGACTTCCGGCTGACCAGCCACGACGCCGGCGGGGTCACGGCGCGCGATGTGGCGCTGGCGCGACAGATCGACCAAATCGCCACGACATCTGGCGTTCAGGAATGATGGCGGATATCATGGCCGTAATGAACGCGCTTCCCGCCTCGACCCCCTGCCCGATCGCTGCCGCGGTCGTCGGATACTATTATCCCAGCGCGGTGGAGACCGGCTGAGGACGCGCAACCCCTCACCGATCCACCGCCCGCCCGGCCACCGCCCGGCGGGTTTTTTATTGCCCGAAAGGTTTGCAGCGATGATTTCCAACACGTCTTTGGCCTTGCAGGACGACATCGCCCCCGGCTGGCACCGCCATGTCGTGCCGCAGCGATGGGAGCATTTTACCACCGACGACCATGCCGTGTGGGACCTGCTGTTCGCGCGGCAGGTCGAGGCGGTCGGGCCGCGGCTGGTCGCCGCCTTCCAGCGCGGGCTCGACGTGCTTCGGCTGGGCCATCCCGGAATCCCCGAACTAAGCGAATTGAATGCGCGGCTGATGGCGGCGACGGGCTGGACCACGGTCGCCGTCCCCGGCCTGATCCCCGACGCGGATTTCTTCGCGATGCTGACCGAGCGGGCGTTCCCGGTCGGCAATTTCATCCGCCGGCGGGAGCAGCTGGATTATCTGGAGGAGCCCGACCTGTTCCACGACATCTTCGGCCATGTGCCGATGCTGGCCGATCCGACGGTCGGTGCGCTGATGGTCGAGGTTGGCCGGCTGGGTGTTGCCGCCTGCGCCGCGGGGCATGGCGAGCTGGCCGCGCGATTGTATTGGTACAGCATCGAATTCGGCCTGGCGCGCGAGGATGGCGAGTTGCGGATCCTGGGCGCCGGCCTTGCCTCCAGTTTCGGCGAGTCGAAGGTCGCGCTCGACGACCCGGGCGTGGAGCGACGGGCGTTCAGCCTGGCCGAGGCGGTCCGGACGCCCTACCGCAATGACGTGTTCCAGCCGCTGTACATGGTCGCCGAGGATTTGCCCGCGACACTGGCCGCCATCCGCGGCGCCGACCTGGCGACGCTCAAGCGGCTGGCGGACGGCTAGGCCGCTGCCTATAGCGGCGGTCGATGAGCAGCCAGCCGACGACACGCGAGTATCGCAGCGGGTCCGACCCCCGGACCCTGCGCGACGCGCTTGGCTGCTTCGCCACCGGGGTGACGGTGGTCACCTGCCTCGATGGCGACGGCAATCCGGTCGGGCTGACCGCCAACAGCTTCACCGCGCTCAGCCTCGATCCGCCGTTGCTATTGGTGTGTATCGCCAAGGCGTCGGCCAGCGCCGGGCCGCTGAGCAAGGCCGCGCATTTCGCGGTCAATGTCCTGCAGACCGGGCAGCAGCCGGCGTCGATCACCTTCTCGACTCGTGTCGAGGATCGGTTCGGTCGGACCGAATGGGGTTGCGGCGAGCATGGCGCGCCGGTGCTGCGCGAATCGCTGTCGGTGTTCGAATGCGCGCGCAATGCGCTGCATGACGGCGGCGACCACTGGATCCTGGTCGGCGAGGTCAAAAAAGCCAGTTTCGAGCCGGGACTCGACCCATTGCTCTACTTCCGCGGCTCGTACCGAAGGCTCCATTTCGACTGAGTCGGTCAGCCAACTTATCCACAGGGCGCGTGACTCCGTCGGGAAACGGAGTCATTCCTTGATGGTGGCGGAGCGGGGAAATCAAGAGTCGCCTAAGGGCCGCGGCGGTGCCGCAAAGACGAGCGCAGAGCCTGCGCCCTCGCCTGTCCCGCCCATTCCGTTCGACTTTGGCGCGCTGCTGGCGATTGCCGACTCGCTGCCGGTCATGGTCGCCTACTGCGACACCGCCCAGGTCTATCGCTTCTGCAACCGTCCGATCGCCGACTGGTTCGAGCGGCCGCGCGATCAAATCCTTGGTCATGAAGTGCGCGAAATAATGGGCGAGGCCGCTTATGCTATTCGCGAGCCGGCGATCGAGGCGGCATTGGCGGGCGAGCGGCAATGGTTCGCAGCCAGCTTCGACCATCCGACGCGTGGACCGCTGACTACCCAGGCGGAGTATGTTCCGCACACGGATGCCGATGGCCAAGTGCTCGGCATCGTCATGATCGTCCAGGACCTGACCGAGCAGCGCGCCGCCGAAGTTGCGCTGCGCGAGAGCGAGGCGCGGTTCCGGCGGATCGCCAATTCGGCCCCGGCGCCGATGTGGGTCACCCGGGCCGACGGCACCCGCGACTTCGTCAACGAGGCCTATGTCGAGTTTTTCGGCTTCGCCCCGGACGAGCTGGGCCAACACGACTGGCACAAGGCGCTTCACCCCGACGATGCCGAGCGGTTCATCGCCGAGCAGGCTGCGGGCATCGGCGGGGGCGGCGCCTTCGAGCTGACCGGGCGATTTCGCCGCGGCGACGGCGAATGGCGCTGGGTGCGGTCGGTATCCCAGCCGCGCCGGAACGCCGACGGCCGAACCATCGGCTTCATCGGCGTCGGCAGCGACATTACCGAGGCCAAGGAAGCCGAGCTAGAACTTCGCAGGCTGGTCGCCGAGCGCACCGCCGACCTGAGCGCCAGCGAGGCGCGGTTCAGGGCCATCTTCGATTCGGTATCGACCGTCATTGTCCAGCTTCAGCCCGACGGAACAGTGATCGACATCAACCGTACGGATGTCCCTTGGCGATCGGGTGACAAGGATCAGATCATCGGCAAGAAGTTGTGGGATTCGCCAACCTTGCGCGGACTTCCCGAACAACAGGATGCACTGCAGGCTCTTGCCAGAGAGGTCGCTTCCGGCGGTCGGAAAGAGTTGGCGATGACCCTCGGACGCCCCGGCGGGCCAAATGCCCACCTTGAGTTGACCATGTTGCCGGTCCGCGGCGAGGAGGGGGAGATCGACTATCTACTGCTCGAAGCGCGAGATGTGACCGAACTCAAGGCCGCTCAGGACCAATTGCGCCAAAGCCAGAAAATGGAGGCGCTCGGTCAGCTGACCGGCGGCATCGCGCACGACTTCAACAATCTCCTCACGGTCGTCGTCGGCGGACTCGACATGATCACCAAGAAGATCGCGGACGAGCGGTTGCTGCGTTATGCGACCAATGCCCTGTCGGCGGCGGAGCGCGGAGCGCGGCTGACCGCGCAGTTGCTGGCGTTCAGCAGGGTTCAGCGACTGGAGGTCAGGCCGACCTATGTCGCCCCGTTGATCGAGGAAATGCGGCCGCTGCTGCGCAACGTGCTGGGCCCGGGGATTACCAAGAAATTCGATCTCGATCCGCATTTGATGCCGATCATGGCCGACCCGACCCAGCTTGAACTGGCCGTACTCAACCTGGCGATCAACGCGCGCGATGCGATGCCCGAAGGCGGCACCTTGACCTTCGCGACTCGCAAGATCGTGATCGACGAGGACCTCGAGCTTGAACCCGGCGACTATGTCGAATTGAGGATTTCGGACACCGGCTGCGGGATGGCGGCGGAAACCGCCGCGCGCGCTTTCGAGCCCTTTTTCACCACCAAGGAAATCGGCAAGGGCACCGGCTTGGGCCTGTCGATGGTCTACGGCATGGCCCGTCAATCGGGCGGAACCGCGCGGATTCAAAGCCAGGTAGGCGGAGGAACCACTGTTCGCCTCTATTTCCGCCGGGCCGATACAGACGTTGTCGCGGAGAACACCGACAGCGTAATCGGGACCCAATCGCAAACGGCGGCGCGCCGGCTGTCGGTTCTCGTGATCGACGACGATCCCGACGTTCGATCCTACATGGCGTCGTGCCTGGAGGAGCACGGATATGCGGTGTCCGCAGCGGCCAGCGGGAAAGCCGGGCTGGCCGTCTTTGCCCAATCGCCACCCGATGTCGCGGTGATCGATTTCGTCATGCCGGGGATTAGTGGCGCGCAGGTCGCCGAGCGGATGCTCGCGGACCGGCCCGAGCAGAAGATTCTGTTCGTCTCGGGCTATAGCGAAACCGACGCGATCCGCCGTGCCGCCCCCGACGCCCTGGTGCTGGCCAAGCCGTTTCGGGCCGAAGCGCTGAATGCTGCGATCAGGCAGCTGGCCCTGGACGACGAGGGAAATCGCTGAACGTTCATGCGTTGTGCCGGGCGATGGATGCGCTTCTCGCTTTGCTTCTTGTCGGCTCCCCGGCAGCTTCGGTACCGACAGCGGCGCCGTTCAATCCTCGGGCGATCGAGCTGATCGATTCCGTTCCGGCAATCAAGCAATGGGCGCTGCGCTTATTCGACACCAACCATGACGGGTGGCTGACGCTGTACGAAGCCCAGCCCGCGGTGGCAGCCTTTCGCGACATTGCCGACGGCGACCATGACCAGCGGGTGACGACGCGCGAGTTCGAAGCCGCGGTGGCGTTTATCAAGGCCCGCTACTGAACGACCGTCAGCCCGCCTTGCGCTCCTGGGCACTGAGGCCAAGCACCATCTGGTTGGCACGCTCATAACTTAGCGGCCGGCCGAACAGATAGCCCTGGATGGTATCGCAGCCGAGGTCGCGCATGCGCTCGAAATCCTCGGCCGTCTCGACGCCTTCGGCGGTGACGGTCATGCGGAACGAGCGGGCGAGTTGGACGATCGACTGGATGATCGCGACATTTTCCGGCCGCGTACCGGCCTCGCGAACGAAGCTGCCGTCGATCTTGAGTTTGTGGAACACGGCCTTGTTCAGATAGCCGATTGACGAATAGCCGGTGCCGAAATCGTCGAGCGCGATGCCGACGCCGAGCGAACGCAGGCGCTTCAATACGTCGAGCGTCTGGTTGCTGTCGCCAAGGAACACGCCCTCGGTGACTTCCAGCTCGATCCGGTTGCCGGGCACCTTGTACTTGGCCAGTGCCTGACTGACGACGTTGGGCAGGGCCGGGAGCACGATCTGCTTGGGGCTGATGTTGATCGCCACGGTGATCGGCTCGGGCCAGCTGGCGGTGGCCTTGATCGCTTCCTCGATGACCCATTCGCCGAGCTGCTGCATCAGCCCGCATTCCTCGGCGATCGGGATGAACACCGGCGGCGGGATGAGGCCACGCTGCGGATGATTCCAGCGGATCAAGGCCTCGAACCCGATCAGCTTCTGGTTTTTGGCGGCAACCAAAGGCTGGAACACAAGGTGGAACTGCTTGGCCGCGATCGCCGTGCGCAAGTCAGTTTCGAGCCGGATGCGGTCGTCCTGCTCCGATTGCAGTTCGGCCGAGAAATATTTTGCGACGCCGCGGCCGGCATCCTTGGCCTCATACAAAGCGAGATCGGCCTTGAGGATAAGGTCGTCGACGGTGGCGCCGTCGATCGGGCCGAAGGCACAGCCGATCGATACGCCGATGCGAATCTCGGTCTGGTCGATGACATAAGGCTCGGCGATGGCCTTGATGATACGGTCGGCGAGGCCTTCGACCTTACGGCGCGACTGGGCGTCGGTGACGACAATGGCGAATTCATCGCCGCCCATGCGCCCGACGTGGCCGTCGGTCCCGACCTCGTCGCACAGCCGCTTGGCGACCGCCTGAAGCACGGCATCGCCTTTGGGGTGGCCGAACGTATCGTTGACCGGTTTGAAGCCGTCGAGGTCGAGGAACATGATTGCGCACGGGACATTGCTGGTCACCGCGGTGCGCAGCGCCTCGCCGAGTAGCTGACGGACTCGGCCGCGATTGGGCAGGCCGGACAGTACGTCCATATTGGCGAGATGAGTTAGCCGCTCCTGCGTCTGACGAACCTCCGTGATATCGCTGCCGACGCCGCGGAAGCCTTCGAAACGGCCGGCGGTATCGATGATGGGATCGCCGGCAATCGAGATCCAACGTGGACCGCGGGCGGTCTTCAACTCCATTTCAAGCGAGTTGAACGCCTGTTTTTCGAGCAGAACCCGGCCGAGTTCGGCATGACCGCCGAGCAGCGATGGCAGCGAATGGCCAAGGATCGACGCCGAAGGGCGGCCCATCAGAGCGGTCATCCGGCTGGAGATGTAGGTTACGCGATTTTCGCCATCGACCTGCCACAGCCAGCCGACACCACGCTGCTCATATTCCTGGAGCAGGAGACTGGCGCTTTCCGACTGCGAACCGACGTCAGCGTTGGTCTGGAGCTGTCCGAATGCCCAGCGGGCGACGGTCAGCACGCCGAACACCGCCACGCCGAGCGTGAAGATGATGGACAGCATGTGTTGGAACGGCAGCGTGTTGCGGGCGATCAGCAGCGTATAGGAAATTCCGGCCACGAAGCAGGCCATCCACGCGGTGACGCAGGCCGGGATGACGACCAGCCCGAGCGCGGCAATGCCCAGGCCCGAGAGGATCGACGCGACGATCACCTGGCTGCCGGCGGAAATATGCGGGAAAATGTAGATCGGCAGGCTGAGGAACAGCGCGGCGCGCAGCAATACGTCTCCGATCAACTGCGACGGCGGAACCCGGCGGCCCGAGCGCCCGACATGGGTGATCGCCTGATTCCGGGCTAGTTGGAGCGCGCCGAAATTGACGGCACCGACGATCGCCGCCCAGCCGGCCAGCCACAAACCATCGACCTCTGCCCACAACGCGAAGGCGGTGAGCAACGCGGCGGCAATGTTGGCAACGGCAAAGAACGGCGCAAGGTGCCCGCGCGCGATTAATTGCACATCGCGCAACGGCGAACTGGATTCGTCATTGCCGTTGCGCTGGGCCAGCCCGAGCGATTCCCCACCCGGAAGTCGGGCGGAAATCATGCGCTTATAGCGATCGGGGGCTTCGTACATCCGCGTCCACTTCGTTGGGTAGTCCAACCGCGGATAGACGAAGAGCGTTTATGGCCAGTTAAAGAACCGGACATCCCTCTCGGCGCAGCGGGCTATTTTCCCGCCATGATCTGGTCCACATCGCGGGTCACCAGCGGGTGATAGAGCGGCCTCGCGGCGGCGTAGATACGCCGAGCGATCGGCCGACCCCAGACCGTGTCGGCATAGAGGGTCTTGTAGAGCGGTTTGACGAACTTGCCGCGACCGACTGAGGTCATGAATTGTTCGAGGGCCGGCACCGCCGGATTGTAGCGGTTGCGGGTTGCGAGATCGAGCCACGCGAACAGCACTTCGCTATTGCGGGTCGAATCGAGTCCGAGCCCCTGGTCGAGCGCGTCGAGGCGAGCCGTGGAAAGCTTACGCGGGAGCGTGTTGAGGAAGCGCAACCGCTCGTCGGTGGTCCAGCGACCCCAGGCGGCGGTATCGACTGCGCCACCCTTGGCGAAGGCGGCAGTCGCGGCATCGGCTTCGGCGAAGGCGGCCGGATCGGCCTTGACGGCGTTGCCGGGGATGCCGGGCTTGTACACCCAATCGTCGAGCATCAGCTTCTTCTCGAGCGCCGCATCGCCCTTGATCAGATTAGCGCGCAGATCGGCTAGGAACATCGCCGAGGTCACCGGCTGAAACGCGTGGCGGTCGAACCAGCCTTTAAGGTAGGCATCGAACCGGGGGCGGCCGACATTGGCTTCGATCACGCGCAGGAAAGCGGCGCCCTTTTCGTAGGCAATGTCGGTCAGCCCGTCGTTGGGGTGGCGCCCCTTGAGGTCAAGGTGGAGGCGCGTGTCGGGACCGGCAGGACCGCCGCCCTCAACCACCGCCTTGTCCTGCGCGTCGATCCCGAGCGCGACTTGCTGCATCGCCATCTTCGGGCCGTACACCACCTCGACGATCCGCCGCTCGGCATAGGTCGTCATGCCCTCGTTGAGCCAGAAATCGGCCCAGGTGGCGTTGGTCGCCAGATTGCCTGACCAGCTGTGCGCCAGCTCGTGCGCGACAACGCTGGTGAGGCTTTTGTCGCCGACGATGATGGTCGGCGTGAGGAACGTCAGGGTCGGGTTTTCCATCCCACCGTAGGGAAATGACGGCGGCAGGACGAGCATGTCATAGCGACCCCAGCGGTAGGGGCCATAAATGGCCTCCGCGGCGCTGACCATCTTCTCGCTGTCCTCAAGCTCGCGCGCGGCGGCATCGAGCATCGACGGTTCAGTCCACACCCCGGTGCGCGGTCCAAGCGGCTTGAACGCGAGGTCCCCCACGGCCAGCGCGATAAGGTAAGGTGCGACCGGGTGGTCCATGCGGAAGCTGTAGAGGCGCTGGTTGCCCGAAGCGGTCGGAACATTCGCACTGGGCGCCGACATGACCGCGGTCAGCGGCGAAGGGACCCGGATAGTTGCTTCCCAGGTCTGACGGATACCGGGGGAGTCCTGCGTCGGGATCCAGCTCCGGTTCTCGATCGATTCGCCCTGGCTGAACAGATAGGGGTAATGCTTGCCCGCGGTCTGCTGGGGCGTCAGCCATTGCAACGCGCCCGCATTGGGCGCCGATTTGTAGGTCACGACAATCTTGCGCGCGTCGCCGATCGCGATCTGGAGCGGAGTGCCAAGGTCGGGGTTGGTCGGCCCGACCCTGTACGCCAGCGGCTTGCCGTCGCGCGTGGCGATTTTGGCGATCTCCAGCCCCTTGTCGTCGAGGATGATTGATTTCACCCCTGGCTTGGCGAGGATGTCGAGGGTGGCGGTACCGCCGAGCCTCTTGGCGTTGAAATCGACCGCGAGATCGAGCGCAACATGGGTCACTCGTGCCTCGATCGGGCGGGCGAAGCTGTGCACGTCGACGGCGTCCGGCGAGTCGAGCACCGGCGCGACCGCCGAGGCAGAGACTACCGCATCGGGGGCGGCCCGGTCGACCTGACTGCAGGCGCCGAGCAACAGCGCGCCGAGCATTGCCAGCGGGCGGACGGTCATGAACGTTTTCTCCTCAACCCGATTCGGCGAGCGCCAAATAAATGCTGTTCACCGGCTTGGCGAACAGTCGCTTCACCATCGGTTCGAAGAACGCCAGCGGCGCGCTTTCGTATCCCGCGTCGAACGCCGACTGGTCGTAGAGTTCGCAAAACCGGGCGGTATCTTCATAATGGGAATGGCCTTTCAGCCGGTCCCGCATGTTCCGGTCCAGTCCCAGATAATGGAAGAAATAATAGCCCTGGAAGATGCCGTGATGCTCGACCATCCAGTGCAATTTGTCATCGACGAAGGGTTTGAGGATCGCGGCGGCGATGTCGGGGTGGTTATAGGAACCGAGCGTATCGCCGATGTCGTGGAGCAGGGCCATGACGACGTAGGGTTCGCTTTCCCCCGCGCGATGGGCGCGGGTGGCGGTCTGGAGACTATGCTGCAGCCGGTCGATCGGGAAGCCACCATAATCGCCGTCGAGCAGCTGCAGATGGGTCAGGACGCGGTCGGCGAGGCTTTTGCTGAACGGGCCGAAATGACTGCCGATTGCCATCCAGTCCTCGGACGTTGCCTCCGCCATTGCAGTGAATGTCGCGCGCGGTTCGGCGTCGCCCATCGGCTGTCTCCTTCGCTTCATCCTAACCCCGCCGCCTGTCGAACGAAAGGCCGCCGTAGGCGCGGGCTAGGCCAAGCGCCGCGGCTTGCCTATATCGGAGAGATGGCGACCCCGGACAGCGTATCTTGATGGCCAACGAGGGCGCCCGCGCGATCGACGAAATCGGCGGCGGCGAGGGCGCGGCGCGGCCGCTGATCGCCAGCCGATCCAAGGGCCCGGCCAAGCCGATCCTCAAGGGCGTCGGACTCGACCAGCCGTTCTTCGGCGACAAGAACCGGGCCTTCTGGGTGCTGCAATCGACCGGCTGGACCGGCTATTTCATGCTGCGGGTGCTGTCGGGCGTGGCCAATTCGATGGGCATCATGTTCATCGTCCACGTCCTGCTGCTGACCGCCACAGGCTATTCGCTGACGCTGCTGATGGCGACGTTGTACCGCCGTCTGATCGCGATGCGCGCGCTGTGGACGGCGATTCTCAGTCTGGCGACGGTGATCATTGCCTCATCGGCCTTTTCGTTCATCGAAACGTGGAGCCTGGCGACGTTTATCAACGCCGAGGCCAAGCCAGCCGGACTGCAATTCTTCGGCGCGATCATCCTCGATTTCTCGATCCTCGCGGCGTGGTCGGCGATGTATTACGGGATCAACTATTATTTGCTGCTGGAGGAGGAAATCGACCAGCGCGCCCAGTTGGAGAGTCAGGCGTCGAGCGCCCAGCTGGCGATGCTGCGCTATCAATTGAACCCGCACTTCCTGTTCAACACCCTCAATTCGATTTCGACGCTGGTGCTGCTAAAGCAGACCGAGCGGGCCAATGCGATGCTGGCGCGATTGTCGTCGTTCCTGCGCTACACCTTGGCCAACGAGCCGACCGCTCAGGTGACGCTGGCTCAGGAAGTCGAGACGCTCAAACTCTACCTTGAGATCGAGAAGATGCGATTCGAGGATCGGCTGCGCCCGCATTTCCGGATCGATGCCGAGACCATTGGCGCGCGGTTGCCGTCGCTGCTGCTCCAGCCGCTGGTCGAGAATGCGATCAAATATGCAGTGACGCCGTCCGAAGGCGGGGCCGATATCTGGGTCACTGCCAGCCGCCAGGGGCGCGCGGTTCGGATCGAGGTCGCCGACAGCGGACCGGGCGACGGTGCCGGTCTGGTGTCGTCGCAATCGACCGGCGTCGGGCTGGCCAATATCCAGGACCGGCTCGTCCAAGCCTATGGACCGGCGCATGGATTTTCCACTGGACCGAACGAACATGGGGGCTTCAGCGTTATCCTCGAACTTCCGCTCGATGCGGCCAACAAGGACTGACCGATGACCATTCGCACCATTCTCGTCGATGACGAGCCGCTGGCGACCCAGGGGCTGCAGTTGCGGCTTCAGGCCCACGACGATGTCGAGGTGGTTGCCACCGCCGCCAACGGCCGCGAGGCGATTCGCGCGATCAAGACCCACAAGCCGGATCTGGTGTTCCTCGACATCCAGATGCCGGGGTTCGACGGCTTTTCGGTCGTCCAGGGACTGATGGAGGTCGAGCCGCCGCTGTTCGTGTTCGTCACTGCTTATGGCGACCATGCGCTACGCGCGTTCGAAGCGCAGGCGATCGATTATCTGATGAAACCGGTCGAGGAGGACCGGCTGGCCGGGACGCTCGACCGAGTGCGTCAGCGGCTCGCCGAAAAGCGCGGGTCCGAAGACGCCGAGCGGCTCAAGGAAGCGCTCGAGGAGCATGCTCCCGAAGCCGCCGAGACGCTGGCCGGGGAGAGCGCGGCGGAGGGGCCCGCCGCCAACCGCTTCGAGAAGATGATCAACATCCGCGACCAAGGCCAGATTTTCCGCGTCGACGTCGACACGATCGAACGCATCGATGCCGCTGGCGATTACATGTGCATCCAGACCGGCGACAATACGTTGATCCTGCGCGAGACGATGAAGGACCTGGAAAAACGCCTCGACCCGCGCCGGTTCCAGCGCGTCCACCGCTCGACCATCGTCAACCTCGACCTGGTCAAGCAGGTCAAGCCGCACACCAACGGCGAATGCTTCCTGGTGCTCGATTCAGGCGCTCAGGTGAAGGTCAGCCGCAGCTACCGAGACGTCGTGGCGAGGTTCGTTCACTAGGGGAGAGCGGCGATGGCGAAGATTACCGGACTGGGCGGAATATTCTACAAGGTCGCGGACCCAGACGCGACCAAGGCGTGGTACCGCGACAATCTCGGCGTCGGCGGCGACTATGGGGCGATGTTCCCGTTCAAGAACGACGATCCCGAGGGCTTTACGTTGCTCTCTCCGTTCAACAACGACAGCGATTATTTCGCCCCCAGTGGCTCGCCGTTCATGATCAATTTGCGGGTCGACGACCTCGATGGAATCCTCGCCGACCTTGCAGCCAAGGGGATCGAGCCACTGGGCCGGCAGGACGAGGATTATGGCCGGTTCGCGTGGATCCTCGATCCCGACGGGGTCAAGGTCGAGCTGTGGCAACAACTCGGCCCGGCGCCCGAATGAGGCAAGTCGTTCCTAACGCTTGAGTTCGCGCCCGACCGGATACAGCAAATAGCGATCGTCATAATAAAGCGTGCGCTGGTAAAACCACGCGAGCCGGGCGTCGGGATCGGCGGCGAACTTTGGGTCGGCCTTGAGCTTGGCGTTGAATTCGGCCCGCAGCTTGGGATCGGCGGCGAGCATGCGGTCGGCCAAAGGCGCGATGACATAGCCTTCGATATATTCGGTGCGCATCAGGATTTCGGGATAGAAATTCCACGCCAGCAGCGAGTCCGGGCTCTCGGGCTCGAGCATCGCCGCGGCGAGCAGGCCGAGCGGCTGGTCGGATGTCACCCTGACGGATCCTGCCGGGAAGCTTTCTGTCCGCACGGCGTGAACATAGGCCCCGGCCGTCAGCGGGATATGACCTTCGTCGGCCCGGCCGAGCTTGGGATCGGACAGGCGGACCATGTCGAGCGTCATTTTGCGGGACACTGCGATGGTTTCAAACACGATGCCGTGCAGCTTGAGCGAAGCGATCACTTCGGGCTTGGTCACGGGCACCCACCAGGCCGCCGGCAAGGTAACGATCTTGTCGGGCGCCTCGCCGTAGAGCGGCATTGCCTGGGTCACGGGCCGGCCGAGCCAGCGGATCTCGTTTCCGCCCGAGGCCGGCGATGTGTAGCTGTCGTGGGCGACGCCCTTGAAGTCGGGGATCACGACATAAGGCTTGTCTTCGGCTTTCCAGCTCAGTGTTTCGGTGCGCGGGCGGGCGGCCCGGTCGGCGGCGATGGCGGCGGCGATGCGCGGGCCTTCGGATCCGACCAGGCGGAGCGATTCCTCGAGGAGCACATAGGTGCCAAGCACCCGCTGCCGATACGGTTTCAGCGAATGGGTTTCGACCAGCACCGTCGGGATCCGCGCGAGGTCGCCGTAACCGGTCGAGTAGCGTGGCTGATCGGCGCCCAGGGTGATGCCCTTGTCCGGCTCGCGCCCGTCGAGGACGTCGACATAGCCGCCCGGGATGTGGCCCATGCGGGCCAGAGCAGCGGTGACGGCGGGGCGATAGCGCTGATCCAGCCATCGCCCGATGGCGCGCGAATGGGCGTAACGGCCGTTCCAGCCGACGAAATTGAAGGTGATGTCATACTGGTAATCACTGCCGTCGGTCACATGGAGGTCAAGGTAGAGCGCCGGCTTCATCCGCTGTATCAGTGCCAGCATCGCTTTCATCTCGGGCGTGTCAGCCTTCACATAATCGCGGTTGAGGTTGAGGTTCTGCGCCGTGGTGCGCCAGCCCTGGTTGACTGGTCCGCGCTGGTTGGGGCGGTTGAACGGCGATGAACGCTCATGACCGTCGGCGTTGAAGATTGGCACGAACACCAAGTCGGCATGGTCGAGCAGCTTGTCTTTGCCACGCAACGCGATGTCGCGCAGCAGCATCAGGCCGGCGTCCTTGCCGTCGATCTCGCCCGAATGAATGCCGGCCTGGACGAACAGCAGTGGCTTGGGCGAGCCGCCCGGCTTCGACGCGCGCACCGCGTACAGCTCGCGGCCCTGCGCGGTGTGGCCGAAGGGCTCAATGCGGAGCAGCGGCGACGCAGCGACCAGCCGGTCGATCCAGGCGCGCGTGTCGGCATAGGAGGGCGTGGTAACGAAACCCGACGCTTCGGACGGAGTGATCCACGGGTCGGTCGGCGCGGCGACCAGCGCTTCGCTTGCCCCGTGCCAAGGCGGGGCTGGCGGCAGCGGCGCCGTCATGTCCGTGACGGGTCGCGCCAGCAGCGGCGAAGCGATCAGGGCGAGGGCCGCGGCGGCGGCAAGGGAGCTGTGCATCGGACCAGCCTAGGGACGGCCGCTGACGGTGGCAATCGAGGCTGCTATGAGATGCGCGAACGGCCCAGGAGCAAGATCGATGGCGAGTCAATTCGAGATTTTCGCGGCACTCCACGTCCCGGGCGATCCGGTAGTGCTCTACAACGTCTGGGACGTCGGCAGCGCGTTGGCGGTGGTCGCGGCGGGCGCCAAGGCGTTGGCGACGGGCAGCCACCCGGTCGCCGACGCCAACGGCTGGCCCGACGGCGAGCAGGTGCCGATAGAGTTCGCGCTGGCCAATGCCGCGCGAATAGTCGCCGCCGTCGAACAGCCGCTGAGCGTCGATTTCGAGGGTGCCTATTCGACCGACCCCGAGAAAGGCGCGGCCCATGTCGCGCGGTTGAAAACGACCGGCGCGGTCGGCTGCAACTTCGAGGACCAGGTGATCGGCGGCGAGGGATTGCACCCGCTGGAACTTCAGGTCCGGCGGATCGCGGCCATCCGCAAGGCGGTCGGTGCCGACTTTTTCATCAACGCCAGGACCGACCTGCTACTCAAGCACAAGGATGCCGACGACGCGCTGATCGGCGAGGCGATCGAGCGCGGCAAGGCGTTCGCCGAGGCCGGGGCGAGCGGGTTTTTCGTGCCGCGCATCGCCGATCCGCGCCACATCGAGCGGGTCGTGCGCGAGGTGCCGTTGCCGTTGAACGCCATCGCCTTCCCCGGCGCGCCGGCCAAGGCGGTGTGGGCGGCGGCGGGCGTGGCGCGGATCAGCCACGGCCCCTTCCCGCACAAGGCGCTGATGAAACAGCTTGAAGACAATGCGCGGGCCGCGATCGTCGGCTAAACGCGGCAGGTGGCCTTGGGAATTGAACAGCGCATCCGCGACAACGCGGCGGAACTGGGCTTTGTCGCCTGCGGGTTCGCGCGGGCCGACGCCGCGCCGCACGTCGGAGAAGGGCTGCGCGAATGGCTGGCAGCCGGGAATCACGGCGAGATGGGTTGGATGGAAGCGCGCGCCGACGAGCGGGCGAGCCCGGCCGGCCTGTGGCGCGAGGCCAACAGCCTGATCGCGCTGGCGATGAGCTATGCCCCGGCGAGCGACCCGCTGGTGCTGGCGGGCGAACGGTCTCGCGGCCGCATCTCGGTCTATGCCCAGGGCGGCGACTATCACAAGACGGTCAAGAAGGCGCTGAAAGCGCTGGCGCGGTTCATCGTCGACGCGGCGCCCAGCGAACTAAAGGTGTTCGTCGACACCGCGCCGGTGATGGAGAAGCCGCTGTCGGCCGCGGCGGGAATCGGCTGGCAAGGCAAGCATACCAATTTGCTGAGCCGCGAGCATGGCAACTGGCTGTTCCTGGGGATCATCTACACCACGCTGGCGCTGGAACCCGACGCGCCGGCGAGCGACCATTGCGGCACCTGCACGCGGTGCATCACCGCCTGCCCGACCGGCGCAATCGAAGCGCCGCACCGGCTTAATGCGCGCAAATGCATTTCCTACCTGACGATCGAGCATCCCGGGCCAATCCCGCATGAGTATCGCGCCGCCATGGGCAACCGCATCTACGGTTGCGACGATTGCCTGGCGGTGTGCCCGTGGAACCGCTTCGCCGAGGCGGCCGAGGCCAACCGCGCCTTCCTGCCCCGCGCCGAACTGGCGGCGCCGCGGCTGGGCGATTTGCTGGCGCTCGACGATGCAGGGTTCCGGTCGATGTTCTCCGGGTCGCCGATCAAGCGGATCGGCGTCGCCCGGCTGATCCGCAACTGCCTGATCGCTGCCGGCAATAGCGGCGACAGCGCCCTACGTGCGTCCGTCGAGCGCCACGCGGCGAGCAACGATCCGGTGGTCGCCGAGGCCGCGGCCTGGGCACTGGCGCGGTTGACCTAGCGCTCGGCGCCGAGGGCCGCTTCGCAATCGGCCTGGGCGGTATCGCGCCCGTCCCGGTCGCGCGTATCGACGTGCAGCACGCGCACAACGCCCTGCCCGCTTTCAGGGCCGTAGAGATACGCGTCGAGAATGCAGGATCTGGCACGATATTGAAGCTTGAGACCGGCGCCCTCGCGGACCTGGAGGTCGGGGGCGCCAAACCGCTGACCAAGGTCATCCGTGGTGAGGCCGATGAGGTCGCCGCGCTCGGGGCGAGCGGGCTCGACCGGCGTCGGCACAGTGACGACCGGCTTGGCGACGGGCGCGCAGGCGGCGACGAACAACAAGGCGGATACGGAGAGGCGGCGCATCGGTCCTGTGTGGCGGGCCGGCGGCGCGCTGGCAAGCTTGCCGCCCGCGCCGCGCGCGTCTAGGCGAACCGCCACCCCAGCCAGGATGAACAGATGACCGATCCCCGCTTCGACGTGCTCGCCGTCGGCAACGCCATCGTCGACGTAATCACCGATTCCAGCGACGCATTCCTTGCCGATCAGAGCCTCGACAAGGGATCGATGCGGCTGATCGACGAGGTTGAGGCGGTGCGGCTGTACGCGGCGATGGGCGCGGGGCGCGAGGTCAGCGGCGGGTCGGCCGGCAACACCGCCGCGGGGCTGGCGGCGATGGGCATCCGCACCGGCTTCATCGGCCAGGTCGCCGACGACGAACTGGGCGACATCTACCGCCACGACATCGGCGCGCAGGGGGTCGAGTTCCTGGTCGAGCCGCGCGGCGGGCTGGGCGCCACGGCGCGATGCCTGATCCTGGTCACGCCGGACGCGCAGCGGACGATGAACACCTTTCTGGGCGCGGCGCAGCGGCTAAGCGTCGGCGCGGTCGATATGGGCGCGGTACGCGACGCCGCAATTCTCTACCTTGAGGGCTATCTGTGGGACCCGGCCGAGCCGCGCGCGGCGATGGAGGCGGCGATCGAGGCGGCGCACGGCGCCGGGCGCAAGGTCGCCATCACGCTGTCAGACAGTTTCTGCATCGCCCGCCACCGAGCCGACTTTCTGCGCCTGATCGAGCACGGAAAAGTCGACATCCTGTTCGCCAACGCGGCGGAAATCGCCGAACTGGCCGGGACCGATAACGTCGAGCAGGCGGTGGCGGCGTTCAAGGACAAGGTGACAACGCTGGTCGTGACACGCAGCGAGCGCGGAGCGCTGGCGGTGTCGGGGAGCGAGCGAGCAGACGTGCCGGCCGCGCCGATCGAGCGTCTGGTCGACACGACCGGGGCCGGCGATCTGTTCGCTGCGGGGTTCCTGGCAGGTGAGGTGCGCGGGATTGGGCTGGAAGGGTCGTTGCGGCTCGGCGCGATTGCCGCGGCCGAGGTCATTCAGCATTATGGCGCGAGGCCGGAGCGCGACCTGGCCGCGCTGGCCGGCAAGTTGCTCGCCTAGGCGATCATTGCGGTTTCGGGGAAATCCTCGATGTCGAGCGCGGCCTTCTCGGCGGCGCGGTCGGCGCGAAAACCCTGAAGCTTGCGCGCGCGGCTGGCCATGTTTTCCCACGCTTCGGCGGCGCCGAGGCAGCGGTCACGGACGTTGGGAAGAGCAGCGGCGTCGGCTTCGCTGCGGCACTGCGCAGCCCGTTCGGCGTAAAATTCAAGCGTGGACAATAGCTGCTCCTTGATACCCCGGGGAAATCGCCTCCCCCGCCACGATGGCGGAGGAGGCAACAGGATCAGGCAGCCTGGAGATTGACCGCGCTGGTGCGGCCGCGACCGTCTTCCTTCAGCTCGTACTGGACGCGCTGGTCGCGATCGAGCGTGCGCATGCCGGCGGCTTCCACCGCGCTGATGTGAACGAACGCGTCGCTGCCGCCGTCTTCCGGCTGAATGAAGCCAAAGCCCTTGTCGGCATTGAAGAATTTTACGGTTCCGGTGATCATTTCGAATATTCCTTCTGAACCGGCCGACAGTCGGCCGATCATCGCTAGGAGAGGCGAGAGAGAAGGAATAAGGAGCCGCAAAGCGCCAAAGACCGTCAATTTGCGACTAGTAGCAGGCGAGCTTGTGCGCCTTTTCGGCAGAAATTACAAGCGAATGACCAGACGCCGTGCGAACCGCTGACGGATCGCCGACTCCGGGCATGGCCTACTTATCCTTGGCCGTTCGTGCTAAGCGTGGCTGGTCGCAACGCTTTTTATGCAAGATGCTTGCGGTCGTGGAGTTTTCTCCCGCTTGCCTGCAGGAGCTCCACAATGACCTTCAACCGCCAAAACCCGACGCAAGGCGCCGCCCGATGAGCCGCGCGATGAACCTGTCGCTGGCCGAATCGACCGTGCTCGCGCGCTGCGCCGCAGAGAAGATCGGCGTGTCGGCGATCGAAACCCTGCCGTCGGGCGGCGTGCGCCTGGTGTGCATGAGCAGCGAAGGCGCCGCGCTGGTCCGCAAGAAAATGAAAAAGGACCTGATGCGCGACGATATCACCCGCCGCCTGCACCGGCCGACGCGTCCGTTATGGTAGGACGCCGGGTCGCGGCCTTCATCGTCGCGACGAACTGACTCAACGCCTGAGGGCTGGCGCTCTCGGCCAGCCGGCGGACGATCGCCGAGCCTGAAATCACCCCCGCGGCGCCGCTCGCCAGTGCTTCGGCGACGTGCGCCGGAGTGGCGATGCCGAAGCCGAGCACCGGCGGCGGCGCGCCCGCCTCGGCCAGCGCCGCGAACAACGCGCCATGATCGAGCGCCAGCTGTTGGTCGGCGCCGGTGACCCCCGCTCGGGCGACGCAATAGGTGTAACCCGACGACAATGCCGCGATGCGGTCGAGCACCGCGCGCGGGGTATTGGGCGCGGCGATCATCACCGGATCGAGCCGTGCGGCCGAGACCGCGCGGGTGAAGCGCTCGGCCTCGAGGCTAGGCACGTCGGCGATCAGCAGGCTGTCGGCACCGGCTGCGGCCAGTTCGCGCGTGAAACGGTCGAGGCCGCGGGCGACGGCGATATTGGCATAGGTCAGCACGCCCACGGGAACGTCAGGGTGGCGCTGGCGGAAGCCGGCGATGAGCGCGAGGCAGTCGGCGGTCCGCACCCCGGCGGACAGCGCGCGGGCGGCGGCGGCCTGGATGACCGGGCCGTCGGCGATCGGGTCGCTGAACGGGATGCCCAATTCGATCATGTCGGCCCCGCCGGCGACCATCGCGTCGAGCGCGACGGCGCTCGCCTCGAGCGACGGATCGCCGAGCATGAGGAAGGCGCCGAACGCTCCCTCGCCGGCGGCGGCGCAGCGATCGAACATGGCGGCATAGCGGCTCATGCGACGGCATTCAGCAGGGTCTGCGCCTGATCGCTGCTCGCGCCTGCCCCCAGCAGGTGTTGCGCCTGCGATACATCCTTGTCGCCGCGGCCCGACAGGTTGACCAGCAGGATCGGGTTGTCGTCGCGCTCCGCCGCGAGTTTGAGCGCATAAGCCAGCGCATGGGCGCTTTCGAACGCGGCGACGATGCCCTCGCCCCGGGCCAGCGCGGCGAAGGCGGCCAGCGCTTCGCCGTCCTCAACCCCGACATAAGTGGCGCGACCGATATCCTGAAGGTGGGCATGCTCGGGACCGACCGCGGGGTAATCGAGCCCGGCCGAGACCGACCAGGTGTCGTCGATCTGACCGTCGTCGTCCTGCAGCACCAAGGTTTCGGCGCCGTGGAGGATGCCGGGGCGGCCGCGCAGCAGGGTCGCGCCATGGTCGCGGCCGTTCAATCCCTTGCCCGCCGCCTCGACTCCGATCAGCGCGACCGCCTCGTCCGGAATGAAGTCGGTAAAGACGCCGATGGCGTTGGACCCGCCGCCGACACAAGCGATCACCGCGTCGGGCAGGCGGCCTTCGACTTTGAGGATTTGCGCGCGCGCTTCCTTGCCGATGACCCGCTGATATTCGCGGACCATCAGCGGGAAGGGATGCGGGCCAGCGACCGTGCCGAGCAGATAATGGGTGTCGGCAAAGCTGGCGGTCCAGTCGCGCAGCGCTTCGTTGACCGCATCCTTGAGCGTCCGCCCGCCACCGGTCACGGGGATGACCTCGGCGCCCATCAGCTCCATTCGGAAGACGTTCAATTGCTGCCGTTCGACGTCGTCCGACCCCATGTAGATGCGGGTCTTCAGCCCGAACAATGCCCCGGCCAGGGCGGTGGCGACGCCGTGCTGGCCGGCGCCGGT
>JANLQS010000081.1:0-1670 GCA_031367995.1 Sphingomonas sp. | reverse complement strand
TGGCGAGCGCGAACAAAGCCAGCGCGGCGCCGCCGATGGCGATCATGGTGAGGACGATGTGGAGGCCGAGGCGCGTGCCGTCGTCATGGACGTAATCGTCGACCACGACCTTCATCCCGTCGAGTCCGTGGCGGAAGGCGGCGACCACGAACAGCGCCATCGGCACCGCGCCGGCCGGCGCGCGCAGCCATTCGGCGAGCGTACGCTGGTCGAGCGACGGCAGCATCATCAGCGAGAAGATCAGCCACAGCGACAGCAGCAGGATGGCGACGCTGATCAGCCGTTCCTCGATCCAGTGGCGACCGACATTGCCCGCCGGGCCAAGCCCGCGAACCTTGCCGAGCGGTGTTGCGCTGTTGCTGGCGGTCATCGGCCAACTCCCATGACGATGAACCAGGTGAGCGCGGTGGCGAGCAAAGCGGCGGCGATGGTCAGGACAGAAAACAGCCGGTTGATCTTCAATTCGTAGCCGGCGCCAATGTCGAGCACGAGGTGCCTGACGCCCGAGAAGAAATGCTGCCAGAATGCCCAGGTCAGCCCGACCAGGACGAACAGGCCGACGGGGCTGCCCGCGGCCCTGGCGAAGCTGGCATAGCCCTCGGTGCCGCCTGAGATCGCCAGCAGCCACCACGTCAGCACCGCGAGGCCGGCGACGGTCAGCGCGCCCCCGGTCAGCCGGTGCAGGATCGAGACCAGCATGTGCGGTCCCCATTTCCAGATCGTCAGGTGGGGCGACAGCGGTCGCTCGGCGCTACGGGTCATGGGTCCTCGTCGGTGGCGGTGATCTGCCCGTGTTCCCCTACGGGCCAAGCGCGCCGCTGGCAAGATTCCGGGACGCTGACTAACTGCCTCTTAACCATTGACGGAGCATAGCCCGGTCCAGGCAATTCAGGCGAGACGGGGTTTTTCGACATGGCGACGGTGATGCGGCAGACTTCAACAGGCGATTACGACCTGGAGCGCGGCTTTCGCCTGTACGACACGACCGGCGACCTGCCGCAGCGTGCGCGCCGCCTGTGGGACCATATTTCGGGCGCTGAACAGCAGATCGCGCTGGAATTCTGGCTGCGTTATGCTCGTTCGCCGGAGGTCAAGGATTCGATCGACGATGCCAAGGCGGCCGATCTGGCCGACAAGATTCTTCCCTACATCCGCGACAAGTTCACGCGCATCGACCAAAGCGAGTGGGTCGAACAGGCCAAATCCTATGTCGAAAATGCGCTCAAGCACGGTCTGACCCTGTCGACATTGCTGTCGGGCGTATCGGCCGAAACCGAGGCCGCCTTCACCGCCATTCGCGCCTCGGTGTCCGACCCGGCCGAGCAGATCGAACTCGCTCGCACTTTGTCCGAAACCCAGATGATCGAAATCGACGCCTTCATCCACCACGCCATCAATTTTACCCGTATCGAGAGCGGCCAGGCCCAGTCGCGCCAGGCCAGCGAATTCAATACCAAGGTGATGGGCGTGGTCCAGAATTGCACCCGCGAGAGCGATCAGCTGCGCGCCCAGGCCTCGACCACCAGCGCTTCGGCCCGCGGCATGCTCGGCAAGACCAGCGAAGTCGCCGCCGCCGCCGAACAATCGGCCGTCGCCATGCGCGAGGCCGCCCAGACCGCCGCCGGCCTGATCCGCGCCATCGAGGATGCACGAACCGAAGTCGAGGTCGC
>JANLQS010000074.1:0-4161 GCA_031367995.1 Sphingomonas sp. | reverse complement strand
GCCAGTTCGGCGCGGCTGTTGACCCCGGCGGTCTCGAACGGCTCGCCCTCGATCGCCACCGGGTGGCGCCCGTGGCGCGCCGCGACCATGACCACGTCGGGCAGATAATATTCGTGCGCGGCATTGTCGTTGCCGACCTCCTTGAGCCAGCCGAACAGGTCGCGCCCGTGGGCCGCCATCATCCCCGAATTGCACAGCTTGACCGCGCGCTCGCCCTCGGTCGCATCCTTATATTCGACCATTTTGGCGATGCGGTCGCCCCCCGCCACATTGGCTTCCAGGATGACCCGGCCATAGCGCTTGCCGTCGTCGGGCGAGGAGGCGAGCACGACCACGCCGGGGTCGTCGGCCGCGCCCAGCCGGTCGAGCATCCGTTTCAGTGTCGCTTCGGTCACGAACGGCGTGTCGCCATACAGGATCAGCACCGCACCCTCGAACCCGGCGAGCGCCTCGGCGGCCATCTCGACAGCGTGGCCGGTGCCCTTCTGCTCGGCCTGGAGCGCGGTCGCCACGCCGTGGCCGGCAACCGCCCCCTCGATCTGCTCGCGGCCCTTGCCGACCACCACCACCCGCCGTTCGGCGCCGAGCCGGTCGACCGTGTCGAGCAGATGCTGGAGCATCGGCTTGCCGGCGATCGGGTGGAGCACCTTGTGGGTATCCGATCGCATCCGCGTGCCCTGCCCCGCGGCAAGGATGATTACCGAAAATGCCTGCGCCTGGTTCATGGGCCCCGCCATGGCATGCCGCCCTTGCCATTTCCATAGACGAAGGCCCCGAGCTTTCACCCGGAGCCTTCGCTCGTTTCAGTGATGTCCGCCTAGCTGGCGGGTGTCGTGCGCGGCTTGGCCGTGCGTTTGCGCGCCGTGCTGCTCGACCGGCGCTTGGCCGCCGGCTTCTTGGCGCGCGTGGTTTTCGCCGCAGCCGGCTTGGCGGTGGCCGATTTGGCCGCGGTCGAGCGCTTAGCGGCCGGACGTTTAGCGGCCTTGCGCTTGGCCGGGGCGCGTTTCTTCGCCGGGCTTTTGGCCGCCGCGGTGCGTCCGCTCGACGAACTCGCGCCGCTGTCGTCCATCCATTTGCCGGACAGCACGCGCTGGGCCGCTTCGGCGACCGCTTCGGCGATCAGCGAGCCGAGCTTCGAGGCGCTTTGCGCCATGTTCGAAGCGGCGCTGCTGGCGCTATCGGCGGCATCGAGGCCGGCGTCGCGAATCGCGCGGCGGGCCTTGGGGCTGGCGGCGATTGCCGCGGCAGCGGCAGTCAGGCCAGCGGCGAGCATCTCCCGGCTCATCGCCGCCTTGGCGATCTTGTCGAGGGTGGTCTTCCCGCCCTTGGTCTTGCTTGCGCTGGCGGTCGTGCCGCGTTTGGTAGTGGTTTTGGCCATGGTGTGCCTCCCTGTTGCAAATCGTCGCTCAACAGACGGTTCAGACCCGCAACGGTTCCAAATCTGGCGCGTGAAGGCAAGTAAAAGGGGACTGTCGCACCATACGACAGTCCCCTTCGACATGGTCAGCGGTCGGACGTTCGAGCCCGGGAAACCTTGGCTGGCTGGTTAGGCCAGCGCCTCCCAAGCGAACCGATCCGACCTCTTTGCTGAACCATGAGACATCGGATCACCTCCTTTCGCTGCGTTGTTGGCATCCACAACATGTTGTGGGCGGCGATGAAGAACAAGTCTTGTATTGTGATTTAGTTTCGGCAATCCTCGATGCTTCGCGCCGCTTCCGGCCACGCCGGCAGCACCAGCATTCCCCCGCCCCCGCCGGTCACCACAAACCGCCCCCGGCTGAAGGCGATGGCGTCGAGCAGCGGGTCGAACGGCGCCAGCCTGGCGGCCGCGCCGGGCAGGCTGCGCGCCACCGAATCGGTGACGATCACAATCGGCGGGACCGCCACGCCCGGAGTCGGCGCGACTCCAAGCCGCTGAATATTGACCTGGCGCGCGGCGCGGTCGCAGCGAATCCGCAACACGTCGGCGAACGTCGAGTCGCTCGCCGCCGGAGTCGCGGCGTAGGTCCAGCCGCCCGGGGTCACGGGCACCGCCCGCGCCGCTTCGAACGCCGCCACCGGGGCCAGTTGGGCGGGCGCCGGCGCCGCTAGGCACGTTGCCGCGGCAAGCCAACACGCGCGTCTCATTGGCCTAGCTTGTCGACCTTGGCCTGGAGCGCGGCGAGCTCGGCCTTGAGCTTGGCCAGCTCATCGGCCGCGCCGGCATCGCCGCTCGGCCCGGCGGCGGTCTTCTTGCCGGTGAACGCCGACGCCGCGTCCTCGAACATCGCCATGTTGCGTTTGGTCAGGTCGGCCAGCATGTTGGTTCCGAACGCGCCGGCGAGCGCCTGCTGGTTGCGCTTGAACGCGTCCATCGCCGCGTCGAGATATTGCGGCACCGCGCCCTCCAGCTGGCCGCCGTAGAGCCCGATCAGGTCGCGCAGGAAATTGACCGGCAGCATCGTCCCGCCGCGCGATTCTTCCTCGACGATGATCTGGGTCAGCACCTGGTGGGTGATGTCCTCGCCCGATCTGGCGTCGAGCACTTCGAAGTCGCGCCCCTCGCGAATCATCTGACCCAGCCGGTCGAGCGTGATGTAGGTCGACTGCTCGGTGTCGTAGAGCCGGCGGTTCGCATATTTCTTGATCGTTACCTTGCCGCCTCGTTGCGCCTTGGCCATTCGATCGCCTCCCGATGTTGCGCAGCAATGCCTAGGCGCGCGCGTGCCGCACCGCAACATTTTCAACGGGAAGGGAGTCGCGCCAAAGGCTCCGGCTGTTCTCGCTCGTCGAGCGATCGCAAAATGGGCGGACGAAAACGGGGGACCGGGCAGGTCCCCACGTTCTCGATGGCCGCGTAGCCGCGCTTACGCTCGCGCTTGGTCTAGCGTTTGACCGTCGTCGTCGACTTCACCGCAACCGTCTTGTGGGCTGTGACGACGTGATGGTGCCGGCGATTGTGATGACGGCGATGTTTCGCCCGGGCCATTTTCTCGCGGGCTTCCTGGGTCTTCGTTTCGGACTTTTCCTCGGCGGCTTCGGTGCGCGGCTTGGACGTGGTCACGTGCGTCTTGACCACGGTTTTTGTCGGCGTGTGCATCGTTGTCGTCGACTTGGTCGTGCTCGTCATCTGGGCGCTTGCGGCGCCCGCGAGCATCAGGGCCGAGGCGGCGGCCGTAATCAGAATCCGGTTCATCAGTATATCTCCTGTTTTGTTCGGCGTTTGTCGCCACGCCGGTCGTCCCTCGACGAGGAACAACGACGGAAGCGCGTCAGGAATACAAGCCGCGCTTGGCTCGGGTTCCAACATTACAAATTCCCAATGTTCGGCTTTGGCATTGTGCCGCTGCAACGGCGCTGCATAGGTCGCCGCGATGTTGTTCATTCCCCGCCAATTGTTCAGCCGAGTGCGCGATTTCTGGCCCGTCCGGAAGCTCGCGATTTTGATTTCCAGCCGCCGCCACAAGCGTTGGCAGCGCGCCCATCCCGGCGCCAGCTTCGGTGAATATTATGCCGCCGCCCACGTCCGCAAATTGGCGCGCGGCTGGCCCCATCCGACCTTGGGCGGATTCGGCTGGGACAAGGCGGGCAAGCCGACCGCCTGGGATCCTTGCAATCTCGCCACCCGCGGGGCCGACGACTGGGCGCATATTCGCGCAATGGGCGTCAGGCCAGACCACCAGGTCGTCGACTATGGCTGCGGCAGCCTGCGCGTCGGACAGCACGCCATCCGTGAGCTTGACCGCGGTTGTTACCGCGGGCTCGACGTGACCGATGATTTCTTCGCACCCGCGGCGCGGCTGCTCGACGCGCGGCTGGTCGCGGACAAGCAGCCCGTCGTCAGTGTGATCTCGCCGTCGAGCCTGGCCGAAACGCGCCTATGGAAACCCGACGTGATTTTTTCCAACGCCGTCGTCCAGCATGTCCCGCCGGCCGAACTGCGTTCCTATTTCCAGTCGCTTATCTCGCTCGTGGCGGCGGACTCGATGGCGCTGGTGATCTTCGTCGACGGCCCCGACGGCGAACGCTACCAGGGGATGAACTGGAGCTATTCCGGCAATGCGCTGGCCGGCCTTGTCGCCGACATCGACGACGATCTCGAGGTCGATGTCGAGGAATTGAGCGACGAGCATGCCGCGCTGACCGGGCGCAACAAGAAGCTCCTGCGCATCCGCCGCG
>JANLQS010000029.1:0-2156 GCA_031367995.1 Sphingomonas sp. | reverse complement strand
GTCGATCTGACCCGTCAGCCGATCCCGGTGACCCCGACAGTGCACTACAATATGGGCGGAATCCCGACCAATTATCATGGCGAGGTCGTGACGTTGAAGGACGGCGATCCCGACCATGTCGTGCCCGGCCTGTTCGCGGTTGGAGAGGCGGCTTGTGTCAGCGTCCACGGCGCCAACCGCCTGGGCTCCAACAGCCTGATCGATCTCGTGGTGTTCGGCCGCGCCGCGGGGCTGCGTCTGGCCGAGGTGATCACGCCCGGTGCCGCGCAGCCGCAACTGAAGCCCGGCGCGTCGGACCTGGCGCTGGCCCGGCTGGACAAGTTCCGCCACGCCGAGGGCGGCCATTCGACCGCGGTCATCCGCGACGAGATGCAGCGCACCATGCAGGCCGACTGCGCGGTGTTCCGCACCGAACGCACGCTGGCCGAGGGTCAGGCCAAGATCGACGCGGTGTACCGGAAGATGGCCGATGTCGGCGTCACCGACCGCAGCCTGATCTGGAACAGCGACCTGATCGAGACGCTGGAGCTCGACAACATGCTCGCGCAAGCGGCGGTGACGATGCACTGCGCCGCCAACCGCCACGAAAGCCGCGGCGCCCACATGCACGAGGATTTCCCCGAGCGGAACGACAAGGAGTGGATGAAGCACAGCGTCGCCTGGTTCGACGGCTGGGGCGGGGTCGGCGGCGGGGTCAAGATCGATTACCGCCCGGTCCACGCCTACACGCTGACCGACGACATCGAGTATATCAAGCCCAAGGCGCGGGTGTATTAGGCGCCTGCCGCGAATTGGATCAATTGTCGATCCGCGCCGCCGCCGAATGGTAAGCCTCGTTCCTCTCACGGCGACCGACGGCAATGACGATGACCACGATCCGGTCGTCATCGACACGGTAGACCAGCCTGAAACCGGCCTTACGCAGCTTGATCTTGTAGCAGTCCGGAAATTCGCTCAGCCGGGCTGATGGGACGCGCGGCGCGGAAAGTCGCTCGTCGAGTTTCTTGGAAAATTGATTGCGGACCGTGGCGCCCAACTTGCGCCATTCCTTGAGCGCGCTCGGCAGGAATTCGAGCCTATAGGTCGGCAAGATCGACCGGGATCGATTTCTGGTTCCACCGTTCACGCACGATCTTGCCCAGTTCAATGTCGTCGAGGCGGTCGAGGATTTCTTCCCACAGCAACGCCGGCACCAGATAGGCCGCCGGTCGATTACGGTTCAGAATTGCGACCGCGAAGCCATCCGAGGCGGCGATTACGGCGCTTGGGTTCTTCTTCAGTTCGCTGATGCTGACGCCTGCGTCGGCAAGGATGGGTTCGATCTTCATGACCGCTTAATAGGTCATTTCGGGAGAAGGCGCAATCAGCCCTTGCGGCACTTCCGGCGAGCCGAGATTATCGCTAAGTCCCGTCCCCGATGACCGACCACAAGCCGCCCAAACGGATTTTCCCGACGTCGAAGGTCGATGCCGCGGCGGCCAAGCATGTGCCGTCGTCGCCGCAGACCGAAAGCTCGGCCTATAAGCTGGCGTTTCAGGACACCGACTTCCTGCTGCGCGAGGATCTGCGCCCGGTGCGGTTTCAGCTGGAATTGCTCAAGCCCGAGCTGCTGCTCGAGGAAGCCAATATCGCCTCGACATTCGTGTTCTACGGATCGGCGCGGGTGCCCGAGCCGGCCAAAGCCGAGGCGCTGCTGGCGCAGGCGCGGACCGAATGGGACAAGAAGGTCGCCGAGCGGCTGGTCGCCAAGTCGCATTATTACGAGATCGCCCGGTCGCTGGCGCGCAAGGCCAGCCGCTTCCCGATGGACGAGGATGGCAAACGCCACTTCGTCGTCACATCGGGCGGCGGGCCGTCGTTCATGGAAGCCGCCAACCGCGGCGCCGACGACGAGGGAATGGAGACGATCGGGCTCAACATCGTCCTGCCGCACGAGCAATTGCCCAATCAATATGTCACCCCCGACCTGAGCTTCCAGTTCCACTATTTCGCGCTGAGGAAGATGCACTTCCTGCTCCGCGCGCGGGCGGTGGCGGTGTTCCCGGGCGGGTTCGGCACGTTCGACGAAATGTTCGAATTGCTGACCCTGATCCAGACCGGCAAGGTGCGGCCGCTACCGATCCTGCTGTTCGGCAAGGAATTCTGGGAGCGGGTGA
>JANLQS010000022.1:0-13015 GCA_031367995.1 Sphingomonas sp. | reverse complement strand
GGCGTCACCGGCACCGACACCGGCGGCTCGATCCGCCAGCCGGCGGCGTTCGTCGGCATTTCGGGGATCAAGCCGACTTATGGGCGCTGTTCAAGGTGGGGGATCGTCGCCTTCGCGTCGTCGTTGGACCAGGCCGGGCCGATGGCCAAGACGGTGCGCGATTGCGCCATCATGCTAGAGGTGATGGCCGGGTTCGACCCCAAGGACGCGACCTCGCTCGATCTACCGGTGCCCAAGTGGGAAGCGGGATTGTCGAGCGATTTGAAGGGCAAACGCGTCGGAATTCCCACCGAATATCGCATCGACGGCGTGCCGGCCGAGATCGATGCGCTGTGGGAGCAGGGAGTCGAATGGCTGCGCGATGCCGGCGCCGAGCCGGTCAAGATTTCGCTGCCGCACACCAAATATGCGCTGCCGACCTATTACATCATCGCCCCCGCCGAAGCCTCGTCGAACCTCGCCCGCTACGACGGCGTTCGCTATGGCTTGCGCGAAACCGGGGTCAAAACGCTCGACGACATGTACGCCGCGACCCGCGCCGCCGGCTTCGGTGCCGAGGTCAAGCGCCGGATCATGATCGGCACTTATGTGCTGTCAGCGGGCTATTACGATGCGTACTTCACCAAGGCGCAGAAGGTGCGGACGCTGATAAAGCGCGATTTCGCCCGCGCGTTCGAGCAGTGCGACCTGATCCTCACCCCGACCGCGCCGTCGGCTGCGTTCGGGCTGAACGAGAAAATGAGCGACCCGCTGGCGATGTATCTCAATGACGTGTTCGCGGTTCCGGCGAGCCTGGCCGGACTACCGGCGATGTCGGTTCCGGGCGGGCTGGATTCGCAGGGCCTCCCCCTCGGCCTCCACCTCATCGGCCGCGAATGCGACGAGCAGGGCGTCCTTAACGCCGCCCTCGCCATCGAGGAACGCGCCGGCTTCACGGCGCGAGCGGAGAAATGGTGGTGACCGACTATCGCATCACTGGCGCCACGGGCGAATGGGAGGTCGTGATCGGGCTCGAAGTCCACGCGCAGGTCGTCAGCCAGTCGAAACTGTTCTCCGGCGCCTCGACTACCTTCGGGGCGGAACCGAACACGCAGGTGTCTTTGGTCGATGCGGCGATGCCGGGGATGCTGCCGGTGCCCAACCGCGAATGCATCCGCCAGGCGGTGCGCACGGGCATGGCGATCGAGGCCAAGATCAACCCGTGGTCGCGGTTCGACCGCAAGAATTATTTCTACGCCGATTTGCCGCAGGGCTACCAGATCTCACAGCTCTATCATCCGCTGGTCGGGGAGGGGGCGGTGACCGTCCTCACCGATGACAAGGATGAGACCAGCGCGGTCACCATCGGGGTCGAGCGGATCCATGTCGAGCAGGACGCCGGCAAGCTGATGCACGACCAGCATCCGACCATGTCCTACGTCGATTTGAACCGCTCGGGCGTGGCGCTGATGGAGATCGTGTCGAAGCCCGACATGCGTTCGCCGGCCGAGGCGGGGGCTTATCTCCGTAAGTTAAGGGCGATCCTGCGCTACGTCGGCTCATGCGACGGCAATATGGAGGAAGGCTCGATGCGCGCCGACGTCAATGTCAGCGTGCGCAAGCCCGGCGGCGAACTGGGCACCCGGACCGAGACCAAGAACGTTAATTCGGTGCGCTTCGTCATGGCCGTGATCGAGCATGAAGCGAAGCGCCAGGTCGAGGTCATCGAAGGCGGCGGCGCGGTCGTCCAGGAAACCCGCCTCTACGACCCCGACAAGAATGTCACGCGGACGCTGCGGTCGAAGGAAGACGCGCATGATTATCGGTATTTCCCCGACCCCGATCTGCTCCCGCTCGAGCTCGACGAGGCGTTCCTAGACGAGTGCCGCGCCAGCCTGCCCGAGCTGCCCGACGCCAAGCGCAAGCGCTTCGAAGGGCTGGGCATCGGCGCCTACAATGCCTCGGTTCTGACCGCCGAGGTCGAGACGGCGCGCTGGTTCGACCAATTGCTCGATCAAGGCGCCAACCCGGCGGCGGCGTCGAACTGGGTCGCCGGCGAATTGTTCGGCGCCTTGAACCGCCTCGGCAAGACCATCGCCGACTGCCCGGTGACGCCCAAGCAGGCCGCCGAACTGCTCGCTTTGGTCGCCGACAAGACGCTCAGCGGCAGCCTCGCCAAGCAGGTGTTCGAGATCATGCTGGAGACCGGCAGCGACGCCGGCGCGGTCGTCGAGGAGCGCGGGCTTAAACAGACCAGCGACAGCGGCGCGATCGATGCCGAGATCGACAGGATCCTCGCCGCCAACGCCGACAAGGTCGATCAGTACAAGGCCGGCAAGGAGGCGCTGTTCGGCTTCTTCGTCGGCCAGACGATGAAGGCGATGGCGGGCAAGGCCAATCCCGGGGTGGTCAACGAGCGGCTGCGCGCTAAACTGCAGGGGTGATGCGCAAACGCCTGCTCCTCCTCGCGCTAATCCCGGGCGCGGTCCATGCCGCGCCGCCCAGACTGATCATCGCCATCTCGGTCGATCAATTCTCCGCCGATCTGTTCGACGAATATCGCGGTTCGTTCAGCGGCGGGCTGGCGCGGATGGCCTCGGGCATGGTCTTTCGCAACGGCTATCAGGGCCATGCCGCGACCGAGACCTGTCCCGGCCATTCGACGATCCTCACCGGCGACCGCCCGGCGCGCACCGGAATCATCGCCAACAGCTGGTTCGATCCCGCCGCCGCCCGCGCCGACAAGCAAATCTATTGCGCCGAGGATGAGCGCGCGCCGGGTTCGACTTTCGAGCATTACACGGTGTCGCCGATCCACCTGCGCGTGCCGACTCTGGGCGAGCGGATGAAGGCGCGCTGGCCCATCAGCCGCACGATCGCGGTGTCGGGCAAGGACCGGGCGGCGGTAATGATGAGCGGCCAGCGGCCCGATCAGCGCTGGTATTGGGACGGCCAGCGCTTCGTCACCGACCTCGCCCCCGGCTCCGCGCCGCCGCAGCGGGTCGCGGCCGTCAATGCGGTGGCGGCCAGGCTGCTCGCCGCGCCCGGCGCCGCGCTGCCGGCGGTGCCGGCCTGCACCTCGCGGGCGACGCCGGTAACCTTGTCCGACGGCCAGCCGCTGGGCGGCGCGCGGCTGGCGCGGGCGGCGGGCGATGCGGCCGCGTTCCGCGCCACGCCGGCGCTCGACGGGCTGACCATCGCGCTTGCCGCGGCACTGATCGACGATCTCGGGCTGGGCGAGGGCCGGGCGCCCGACCTCGTCGCCGTGTCGCTGAGCGCGACCGATTATGTCGGGCATCGCTATGGCACCGAGGGCGAGGAAATGTGCCTGCAATTGCTGTCGCTCGATCGCGACCTGGGCGGGCTGCTGCGCCTGCTCGACCAGTGGAAGCTCGATTATGCGGTGGTGCTGACGGCCGATCACGGCGGCGCCGACGTCCCCGAGCGGGCACGGCTCAAGGGCGCCATCGACGCGGCACGGGTCGACCCGGCGCTGGCCCCGGCGGCGATGGGCAAGACGCTTGCCGCGAAGTTCGGCCTCGCCGCCTCGCCGCTCACCGGGTCGGGGCCGTTCGGCGACCTCTATGTCGACCGCGCGCTGGCCCCGCCGCTCCGCGCCAGAGTCCTTGTCGCGGCGCTTGCCGCCTACCGCGCCCACCCGCAGGTCGCGGCGGTGTTCACTCGCGACCAGCTCGCCCGCACGCCGTTGCCGACGACATCGCCGGTCGGCTGGACTCTTGCCGAGCGCGCCCGCGCGTCGTTCGATGCCGAGCGGTCGGGCGATCTGGTGGTGCTGCTCAAGCCGCGCATCACGCCGATCGCCAAACCGGCGGCAGGCTATGTCGCGACTCACGGCAGCGCCTGGGATTATGACCGGCGGGTGCCGATCCTGTTCTGGCGGCCGGGCATCGCGGCGACGGCCAGCGACGCGCCGGTCGAGACGATCGACATCGCCCCGACGCTGGCGGCGATACTCGGTTTGCCGATCGACAGGGGCGCGATGGACGGCCGCTGCCTGCCGCAAGTGGCCGGCGCAACCTGTCCCGGGCCTTAGGCGTTACGGTAGCGGTTCGAGGGGAACGAGTGGCGTAATCCTCGCGGCAACAGGGAGGCTGCGAATGGGCAAGCTGGTTATGGCGCTGCTGGCCGGCGCATGTCTGTCCGCCTGCGTCCAGACTCGCCAGTTCGCCGACGTCCAGTTCGCTCCGCCGCAGGGCGATTACAAATTGCTCGTCATGCGTCCCGACGTGACGGTCGGATCAGTCACCACCGGCGGGCTGGTCGAGCCGCGCGCCGACTGGACCGAGACCGCCCGCGCCAATTTGCTTGCCGCATTGAGGGCGCAGCAGGCCAGCCGCGGCGGCAATGTGCTGGTGCTCGATCGGCGCGATTCGCTGGCCGGGGTCAGCGCCGAGACGATCGCCGAGCTCGAACGGCTCCACAACGCCGTCGGCAACTCGATCGCGCTGCACAAATATATGGGCTACGAACTGCCGACCAAGCGCCACAAGGGCCTCGACTGGACGCTCGGCGAGGACGCCGTCGCGCTCGGCCGCAAGAGCGGCTACGATTATGCGTTGTTCATGTACGCCGAGGACAGCTTCGCATCGACCGGGCGGGTAGCGCTGCAGGTGCTCGGCGTCGCAGGCTGCTTCGTCGGCTTCTGCGCCCCCAATATCGGCGGGGCGGGCGAATTCGCTTATGCCTCGCTGGTCGACCTGCGCACCGGCAAGGTGGTGTGGTTCAACGTGCTCGACGCCAGCAGCCAGGTGGCGGGGATCAAGATGGGCGATATCCGCACCCCCGCCGGCGCCGCCCAGATGGTCGACCGGCTGCTGGCTCGGATGAAACCCGGCAAGGAAGTCCGCCGCGCCATGAAGGCGAGGTCGTGACCGGGTCCGACATGACGCTCAGCCGCCGCTCGCTGTTGGCGGCCGGCGGGGTCATGACGGCAGCGCTCGCCACCGGCCTCGCCAATGCCCGCGTCTGGCCGTCGGCGATGGTGCCGCTGATCGGCCCCGGCTACCGCCCGGTCGATGCCGACGAAAAGGGCATGTGGCAGCAGATGGAGCGGGTCGAGGAGGAGGTCGCCGGCTCCAATCTGTTGGTCAAGGACCCGGCCGTCACTTCCTATCTCCAGAATCTGATCGCCAAGGTGGGCGGCCCGGCGGCGCGCGACTTCCGCATCTATCTGGCGCGGGTGCCCGATTTCAACGCGATGATGTTTCCGACCGGCTTCGCGGTGGTGTTCACCGGGCTGCTGCTGAGGATGCGCAACGAGGCGCAGCTGGCCGGCGTGATCGCCCACGAAGCCTCGCATTTCCTGAGGAAGCACCAGCTGCGCCAGTGGCGCGAGATCAGGACCAAGACGGATATCTTCGCGATCCTGTCGATGGCCGGCGGCATGGCGGGCGGTGCCGCCGGGTTCAATACCGGCGATCTTCAGCAACTGGCCCAGCTCGGCACCATCTTGTCGCTCCTGAAATACAGCCGAACGATGGAGGCCGAAGCCGACGCGATGGGCATCCGCCTGCTCGCCGAGGCCGGCTATTCGCCGATGGCGATGTCGCAAACGTGGGAGCAATTGATCGCCGAGGAGACCGAGGCGGCGCGCTACCGCCGCCGTCACCGCGAGCGTAACTGGTCGCTGTTCGAAACCCACCCGCTGCCCGAATCGCGCATGGCCGACCTCAAGATTTCGGCCGCCGAAGTGACCGTCCCGGGCCGCACCTACGACGATTACCGGGCGCGCTATCTGACGGCGATTGCATCGATCCGGCCGATGATCCTCGACGATCAGGTCAAGCTCAACGACCCCGGATCGAGCGAATTCATCATCAACACGCTCGCCCTCGACGGCTGGAACGGTCTGCTGCGCTTTTATGAGGGCGAAGTGTGGCGACTGCGCAACCGCGGCGGCGACGATTTGCGCGCGGCGCAGGGCTATGCCGCCGCCGTGACCTACGCCGATGCCCCGGCCGATGCCTGGCGCTGGCACGGCATCATGCTGTCGAAACGGGGCCAGCGGGCCGAATCCCGCGCCGCTTTCGCGCGCTACCTGATAATGGCGCCGACCGCCCCCGACGCCGCGCTCATTCGTCAGATGATGGCTAGTTAGGAATGCCAATGCCCAGGTCGCCGCTCCTCCTCGCCTCGCTCACAGCCGCCGCGCTGTCGCTGACCGCTTGCTCGTCGCTTGGCGGGGCGGGCATCGGCCAGGGCGGATACAGCCTGGTCCGGCAGGCGCCGATCAGCGTCGGCAACCACACTCTGGTGGTCACCCCGCCACATGAATGGAACCGCATCTGGGCGCGGCTGTTCGTCGACATCCGCGAGGTCGAGGACTGGACCTTGAACGGCCCGTTCCTCGACGGCATCACCTATGTCACGGGCCTCAAGACCGGCACCTTCATCGTCCGTCAGGACAAGCGCGAATACCGCCAGGTGCCGAAATATCGTTCGAACATGACGGTGCCCGAAATCACCTCGATGCTCGAAAGCCTGTACCGCGTGAAAGGCGGGGCGGCGGACTTCAAGACGCTGAACCTGTCGCCTCGGCCGTTCCTCGGCACCGGCGGATTCCAGTTCGATTACGAGCATCTCGACGGCGACGAGGTGTGGCGCAAGGGCCGCGCGGTCGGGGCGACCATCGACGGCCGACTGTACATGATCCTGTTCGACGCCGCCCGGTCGCATTATTATGCCGCCGCGCTGCCTGATTACGAGGCTATCGTCGCGTCGGCGCGGCTGACGCGTTAGGGTCGCTCCCGCACCGGATCGGGCGGGGCTGGGCGCTCGTCGGGCTCGCCCGGAAGCGGCGGGATTTCGCCCGGTGGCAGGTCGGGCGCGGGCCCGCCCGGCTGCGGAGGACGGCTCGCCATCTAGCCGATCGGGGAGATGGGCGTGGTCGGGGTCTCGGTCCCGGGGCTGCTCGGCGAGGGGACATCGATATCCGGGCCGGTCGGCGGGCTTTCGGCCGGTGCCGGGCTCGGCTGGCCCGGGTCATTGTCGGGCGATTGCCCCGGCTGGTCTTCGGGGAAGGGGGGCAATTGCTGCATGGCGTTGGACTCCTGACCTTGCAAAAACGTTCGCCCGGCAAAGGAGTTGCCTCGTCGCGCAGGCGCTTGTGCGAGGCCACATCCTTGCTATAGGCGCGCACCTGACAAGCGTCCGCGCGGGCGTGGCGGAATTGGTAGACGCGCTGGTTTTAGGTACCAGTATCGAAAGATGTGGGGGTTCGAGTCCCTTCGCCCGCACCACCTCCGCCCGGCATGCGACGGCTTTGACCGCAATTTCAAACGGGTGACCATAAGATCATGAAAACCGTCGAGACGGAAAACGCGGGCCTTAAGCGGGCCTACACCCTGACCATCGCCGCCAAGGACATCGACGCGCGCGTCGACAAGGAAATTCAGCGCATCGCACCGCAGATCAAGATGCCCGGCTTCCGTCCCGGCAAGGTGCCGCCGAATTTGATTCGCAAGATGCATGGCGAAAGCCTCCATGCCGATGCGCTCAACGCGACCGTCCAGGATAGCGTCCAGCGCCTGCTCAGCGACAAGAAATTGCGCCCCGCGCTCCAGCCCGAGGTCGAGCTCGACGAAGGCTATGCCGCCGGCAAGGATGCCGAGGTCCAGGTGCGGCTCGAAACCTTGCCCGACATGCCGCCCCCCAACATCAAGGAGCTGAAGCTCGAGCGGCTGACCGCCGAGGCTGACGAGGCCGCGGTCGATGCCCAGCTTGCCCAACTGGCCGCGGCGCAGGCCAGCTACGACGATGCCAAAAAGGGCCACGCGGCCGCGACCGGCGATCAGGTGGTGATCGATTTCACCGGCAAGGTCGATGGCGTCGCCTTCGATGGCGGCACCGGCAAGGACATGGCCGTGGTGCTCGGCTCGGGCAATCTGATTCCCGGGTTCGAAGACCAGATGGTCGGCGTCAAGGCGGGCGACGAGAAGCAGCTTCAGGTCACCTTCCCGACCGATTATCCGACCGAGAATCTCGCTGGAAAACCGGCCACGTTCGACATCAAGGTGACCGCGGTAAAGACCGCGGCAAAGGGCAAGATCGACGATGATTTCGCCAAGCAGATGGGGCTTCAGGACCTCACCCAGCTCAAGAGCCTGTTGCGCGACCAGCAGCAGCAGGATTTGAACGGGCTTACCCGTACCCACATGAAGCGCCGTCTGCTCGACCACCTCGCGGCGACTCACGATTTCGAAGTGCCGCCGTCGATGGTCGAGGCCGAATTCCAGCAGATCATGGTCCAGCTTCGCCACGAAGCCAGCCACGAGACCGACAGCGAGGCCGCGCTGGCCGAGATCGACAAGGACGCCGCCGAATATCGCTCGATCGCCGAGCGCCGCGTCCGCCTTGGCCTGCTGCTGAGCGAAATCGGCGCCGCCAACGGCATCGAGGTCAGCCCGCAGGAGATGAACCGCCTGATCGGTCAGGCCGCGGCACAATATCAGCCCGCCGACCGCGACCGCTTCATCGCTTATGTCCAGCAGGACGCGATGGCCGCCGCCCAGCTGCGCGCTCCCTTGTACGAGGACAAGGTCGTCGATTTCCTGTTCTCGACCGCCGAGGTCAGCGACCGCGCCGCGACCCGCGCCGAGATCGAGGCCGACCTCGAGAGCGAAGAGGGCCATGTCCACGGCCCGGGCTGCGGTCACGACCATGGCGGGCCGAAGACGGCGGCCAAGAAGAAGACCGCCGCCAAGAAGGACGCGGTCAAGCCAGCCGCCCCGGTCAAGGGCAGCGTCGACTCCAAAGCCGACGCCAAGCCGAAGCCGGCCAAGCCGGTGAAGGACGCCGCTGGCTCCAAGCCCGCGACCAAGCCCGTCGCCAAGAAGACCGAGGGCAAGCCCGCCGCGAAGAAGCCCGCTGCCAAGAAGAAATAAACCGCTCACCCTGAGCTTGTCGAAGGGCTGCCCTTGTCCCTAGGCTGGGACGAAAGGGCAGGGCTTCGACAGGCTCAGCCCGAACGGAGTTGGGGGTAGGATGAACGATCAGCCACGCATCGCCGTCGTGCTGCCCTGCTATAATGAGGAAGCCGCGATCGCCGAGACGATCGCCGGCTTCCGCGCCGCGCTGCCCGGCGCCGTCATCCACGTCTACGATAATAACAGCAGCGACCGCACCGCCGAGATCGCTCGCGCCGCCGGTGCTACCGTCCGTTGCGAACGCCAGCAGGGCAAGGGCCACGTCGTCCGCCGCATGTTCGCCGACGTCGATGCCGACATTTACGTCATGGCCGACGGCGACCTGACCTACGACCCCAAGGCCGCGCCGGCGATGGTCGCGATGCTGATCGACGAGCAGTTCGACATGGTCGTCGGCACCCGCCAGCATGAAGCCGCCGACGCCTATCGCGGCGGCCATGTCCTCGGCAACCGGCTGTTCACCGGCCTCCTCGCGCGGCTGTTCGGGCGCAGCTTCAGCGACATTTTCTCCGGCTACCGCGTGTTCTCGCGGCGGTTCGTCAAAAGCTTTCCGGTGCTCTCGTCCGGGTTCGAGATCGAGACCGAAATCAGCGTCCACGCGCTCGAGCTGCGGATGCCGGTCGGCGAATTGGCCACCGCATATGGCGCCCGCCCCGAAGGCTCGGAATCGAAGCTGTCGACCTATCGCGACGGCTGGCGCATCCTCAAGACCATCGGCACGCTCTACCGGGTCGAACGGCCGGTGTTGTTCTACGGCGGCATCGGCGCGCTGTTGCTGCTCGCCGCGATTCTCCTCGCCGTGCCGCTGATCCTGACCTATCTCGACACCGGGCTGGTGCCGCGCCTGCCGACCGCGATCCTGGTCACCGGTCTCGGCATCGTCGCGGTGTTGTGCTTTTTTGCCGGGCTGATCCTTGACACGGTCACCCGCGGCCGCCGCGAGATGCGCCGCTTGGCCTACCTCTCCTTGCCCGCGCCGGGAAATCCGATCGAGGCTTGAACCCGCGCGGCATCCGCCCGATGTAGGCGCCAAGCCAATCACGAAGGACTAGCTTTTTCATGGATCATCAGGACATCGCCGCTCAACTCGTCCCCATCGTCATCGAGCAATCGAACCGGGGCGAGCGCAGCTTCGACATTTATTCGCGGCTGCTGCGCGAGCGGATCGTGTTCATCACCGGCGCGATCGAGGATCACATGGCGTCGCTGATCACCGCTCAATTGCTCTTCCTCGAGTCCGAGAACCCGAAGAAGGACATCTTCATGTACATCAACTCGCCGGGCGGCGTGGTCACCGCCGGCCTCGCGATCCACGACACGATGCAATATATCCGCCCGCGCGTCGGCACTTTGTGCATCGGCCAGGCCGCGTCGATGGGCAGCTTCCTCCTCGCCGCCGGTGAGCCCGGCATGCGCGTCGCCACAACCAACAGCCGGATCATGGTCCACCAGCCGTCGGGCGGCGCCCAGGGCATGGCCGCCGACATCGAGATTCAGGCGCGCGAGATCCTGCGCATGCGCAGCCGCCTCAATGCGCTCTACGCCAAATATACCGGCCAGCCGATCGAGGCGATCGAGACGGCGATGGACCGCGACAAGTTCCTCGAGGCCGACGAAGCCAAGACCTTCGGCATCATCGACGAGGTGTTCGACAAGCGCCCCGACGTCACCGAGGGCGACAAGACCGGCACCGCCGACATCACCCCGGCGTAATCCGCCCGTCATTTCGCTTGCCCGTCCGGCAAGCGCGCATTAGCCCCGTCGCCATCCCGGCGGCGGGGCTTTTTGCCGTTCGGGGCAGGGGATAGTTCGCCATTCGCCAGATTGCCGCCTTGCCTTATCGCACCGCCGGCCGCGCGCTCAATGCGCCGGTGTCGGTGCTGCTGGTGACCAGCCGCGAATCGAAGCGCTGGGTAATTCCCAAGGGCAACCTTGCCGCGGGCACCGCGCCACACGTGGCGGCGGCGATCGAGGCGCGCGACGAAGCCGGCGTCGTCGGCGCGGTGTGCCCGACCCCGCTCGGCAGCTTTCGCTACCGCAAGCGCAAGGGCAGCGGGGCGTCGCTGATGGCCGACGTCGCGGTGTTCCCGCTGGCGGTCAGCGCCGAACTCGCCGAGTGGAAGGAGCAAAGCGAGCGCGAGCGGCGCTGGTTCTCCCTCGCGGGGGCCGCCGACGCGGTCGAGGAGCCCGACCTCGCCGACCTCATCCGCTCGTTCGGCGCGTCGGAATTCAACACAGCCGCGCGCCGCACCGGCATGTTCGGCGTGGTCGCCGAAAAATCGAAAGTAGGTCCTATGTTCGCCTGGTTCCAACGCCTGCTGCCCCGGACGGGCGGCTTCTTCGAGCTGTTCGAGGCCCACGCCGTCAGCCTGGTCGCCGCCGCCGACGCCACTGGCCGATTGTTCGAGGGCGGTGGCAAGAGCGAGGAGCATATCCGCGAAATCTATGAGCGCGAGCATGACGCCGACGAGGTGATCCGCCAGACCCTGACCACCGTCCGCCAGACCTTCCTCACGCCGTTCGACCGCAGCGCGATCACCAGCCTCATCGGCGCGATGGACAATGCGATCGACGAGATGCAGGCCGCGGCCTCAGCCGTCTCGCTCTACGAGGTGACCGAATTCGCGCCCGAAATGCGCGACATGGCGGCGATCATTGTCGACGCCGCACGGCTGGTGGCGGAAGCGATGCCGCTGCTGCGCGATGTCGGGCGCAATGGCGGGCGGCTCCACGAACTGACCGAGCGGCTGGTGCGGATGGAGGGCCACGCCGACGAAATCCACTCGGCCGGGCTCAAGGCGGCGTTTCAGGCCAACAAGGACGGCCGCGCCATCGGCTTCATCGTCAGCCGCGAGATCTTCAAGCACCTCGAGCGTATCGTCGATGCGTTCGAGGATGTCGCGAACGAAATCGACGGCATCGTCATCGACCACGCCTAGGCCATGCACGAACTCGCGCTTCCGTTGCTTGTCGGGCTGGTCGTCCTGGCGCTGGCGTTCGATTTCCTCAACGGCCTCCACGACGCCGCCAATTCGATCGCGACCGTGGTCGCGACCAAGCTGCTCGGCCCGGTTCAGGCTGTCGCCTTCGCCGCCTTCTTCAATTTCGCCGCTTATTTCCTGACGCTTGCCTACCCGGCGCTGCACAAGGTCGCGGACACCATCGGCAAGGGGCTGATCGACAAGGATCTGGTGACGCCGGGCGTGGTGTTCGGCGCGCTGGTCGGGGCGATGTTCTGGAACATCGTCACCTGGCTGAAGGGCATTCCGTCGTCGTCGAGCCATGCGCTGGTCGGCGGGATCATCGGTGCCGGCGTCGCCCATGCCGGGCTGGGCGGGGTGCAGTGGATCGGCCTCAACAAGACGCTGATCGCGATCGTCCTATCGCCGGTGCTGGGGATGATGCTGTCGATGCTGATCATGCTGGTCACCAGCTGGCTCGCGGTTCGCGCCAGCGCGCGCGGGGCGGAGCGCAGCTTTCGCGGACTCCACCTGGTGTCATCGGCCGCTTATTCGCTGGGCCACGGGCTCAACGATGCGCAAAAGACGATGGGGATCATCACCGTCCTGCTCTATTCGACCGGCTACCTGCACGGCGATTTCCAGGTACCGCACTGGGTCGCGATCAGCTGCTATATCGCGATCGGGCTGGGAACACTGACCGGTGGCTGGCGAATCATCGAGACGATGGGCAGCCGCATCACCAAATTGTCGCAGCACCAGGGCTTTTCCGCCTCGCTCGGCGGATCGGTCATGCTGTTCACCGCCAGCTGGCTCGGCATTCCGGTGTCGACCACCCACACCATCACCGGCTGCATCATCGGCGCCGGCGTCGCCCGCCGCGAATCGGCGGTCCGCTGGGGCGTCGCGCGAAACGTCGTCATCGCCTGGCTGATCACCATCCCGGCCTCGGCCAGCGTCGCCGCCATTTTCTACGGGCTGACGACGCTGGTCGGCTAGGAACCGCGCCGACGTCTAGAAGGGGACGTGCAGGCAGGCGCTGTCATATTGCGACACTGACGCCGTGTTGCGCGAATTCTGCGGCTGCTGGCCGGCATAACGCGAGTCCGCAACCCCATTCGGATTGAACGC